>NZ_OPYO01000032.1:0-355008 GCF_900275665.1 Pseudomonas sp. JV241A | reverse complement strand
GGTTGGGTAGAGAATACCAAGGCGCTTGAGAGAACTCGGGTGAAGGAACTAGGCAAAATGGCACCGTAACTTCGGGAGAAGGTGCGCCGGTGAGGGTGAAGGACTTGCTCCGTAAGCCCATGCCGGTCGAAGATACCAGGCCGCTGCGACTGTTTATTAAAAACACAGCACTCTGCAAACACGAAAGTGGACGTATAGGGTGTGACGCCTGCCCGGTGCCGGAAGGTTAATTGATGGGGTTAGCTAACGCGAAGCTCTTGATCGAAGCCCCGGTAAACGGCGGCCGTAACTATAACGGTCCTAAGGTAGCGAAATTCCTTGTCGGGTAAGTTCCGACCTGCACGAATGGCGTAACGATGGCGGCGCTGTCTCCACCCGAGACTCAGTGAAATTGAAATCGCTGTGAAGATGCAGTGTATCCGCGGCTAGACGGAAAGACCCCGTGAACCTTTACTATAGCTTTGCACTGGACTTTGAATTTGCTTGTGTAGGATAGGTGGGAGGCTTTGAAGCGTGGACGCCAGTTCGCGTGGAGCCATCCTTGAAATACCACCCTGGCAACTTTGAGGTTCTAACTCAGGTCCGTTATCCGGATCGAGGACAGTGTATGGTGGGTAGTTTGACTGGGGCGGTCTCCTCCTAAAGAGTAACGGAGGAGTACGAAGGTGCGCTCAGACCGGTCGGAAATCGGTCGTAGAGTATAAAGGCAAAAGCGCGCTTGACTGCGAGACAGACACGTCGAGCAGGTACGAAAGTAGGTCTTAGTGATCCGGTGGTTCTGTATGGAAGGGCCATCGCTCAACGGATAAAAGGTACTCCGGGGATAACAGGCTGATACCGCCCAAGAGTTCATATCGACGGCGGTGTTTGGCACCTCGATGTCGGCTCATCACATCCTGGGGCTGAAGCCGGTCCCAAGGGTATGGCTGTTCGCCATTTAAAGTGGTACGCGAGCTGGGTTTAGAACGTCGTGAGACAGTTCGGTCCCTATCTGCCGTGGACGTTTGAGATTTGAGAGGGGCTGCTCCTAGTACGAGAGGACCGGAGTGGACGAACCTCTGGTGTTCCGGTTGTCACGCCAGTGGCATTGCCGGGTAGCTATGTTCGGAAGAGATAACCGCTGAAAGCATCTAAGCGGGAAACTTGCCTCAAGATGAGATCTCACTGGAGCCTTGAGCTCCCTGAAGGGCCGTCGAAGACTACGACGTTGATAGGTTGGGTGTGTAAGCGCTGTGAGGCGTTGAGCTAACCAATACTAATTGCCCGTGAGGCTTGACCATATAACACCCAAGCAATTTGCGTCGAATGACCAGATTGCGGTGTTGTGAAGACTGCAAAGCCGAGAATTTGTAACTCACAATCATCACATACCCGATTCGCTGGAGTGTCTAACAAGACCTTCTGGCAACAGAATTTCTTGACGACCATAGAGCATTGGAACCACCTGATCCCATCCCGAACTCAGCAGTGAAACGATGCATCGCCGATGGTAGTGTGGGGTTTCCCCATGTGAGAGTAGGTCATCGTCAAGATTAAATTCCGAAACCCCTATCTGCGTATGCAGGTAGGGGTTTTGTCTTTCTGGCTGTTGCACAACACAGTCAGGCTCCCCGAGCATGATAAGGTTTCCCTCTGCCCGCACAGCCTCAAGGATGCCCAATGCCGCACGCAAACCCACTCATACCAGGTTTCATGGTGGTTCACGGCAATCGCCTGGATGAACTGCGCAGTCTGGTGGTGAGCTGGATGCGGCGTTACCCGCTGGCACCGCTGGAAAACGAAATCGCCCTGGTGCAGAGCAACGGCATCGCCCAGTGGCTGAAGCTGGCCCTAGCCGAAGATCCTGAAGACGACGATCAAGGTGGCTGTGGCATCGCCGCCGCAGTCGAGGTGCAACTACCCGGCAGTTTCATGTGGCAGCTGTACCGCAAGGTGCTGGGCCGCGAAGAAATCCCCGAGGTGTCGCTGCTCGACAAGGCGCCGCTGACCTGGCGTTTGATGCGCCTGCTGCCTGAAGTCATCGACAAACCGCACTTCGAGCCCTTGCAGCGCTTTCTCACCGACGACAGCGACCTGCGCAAGCGCTACCAGTTGGCCGAACGCCTTGCCGACCTGTTCGACCAGTATCAGGTGTATCGGGCCGACTGGCTCAAGGACTGGGCCGCCGGCCGCCATGTACTCAATACCGCCCGTGGCGAATCAAAGCCGCTGCCGGCCGCCAACTGCTGGCAGGCAGAGCTATGGCGCGCCCTGTTGCTGGATGTCGGTGAAGAGGGCATGGCCCAGAGCCGCGCCGGAGTCCATCAGCGCTTTATCGAGCGGATCAATAGCCTGCAGGAGGCGCCACCTGGCTTGCCATCCCGGGTTATCGTCTTCGGCATTTCGTCGCTGCCTGCCCAGGCGCTCGAAGCGCTCGCAGGGCTGGCTCGTTTCAGCCAGGTGCTGCTCTGCGTGCACAACCCCTGCCGTCACCACTGGGCCGACATCGTTGCCGACAAGGACCTGCTGCGCCATCAATACAAGCGCCAGCAACGCAAGCAGGGCATGCCCAGCCTGATCGATGCCGAAACCCTGCATCAACACGCACATCCGTTGCTCGCCGCCTGGGGCAAGCAAGGCCGCGACTATATCAACCTGCTCGACAGCTATGACGACCCTGGCAGCTACCGCGCAGCCTTCAGCGACGGGCGTATCGACCTGTTCAGCGACAGCGCCCCGACAACACTGCTCAACCAGTTGCAGGACGACATTCTTGAGTTGCGTCCGCTGGCCGAAACCCGTGAGCTTTGGCCTGACGTCGACCTGGCCAAAGATCGCTCGGTGCGCTTCCACATCGGCCACAGCCCGCAACGTGAAGTGGAAATCCTCCACGACCAATTGCTCGCCCGCTTCAGTGCCGACCCGACGCTGCGCCCACGGGACATCATCGTCATGCTCCCGGACATCAACACCTATGCGCCGCACATCCGCGCGGTGTTCGGCCAACTGGACCGCAATGATCCGCGCTTCATCCCCTTCACCTTGACCGACCAGGGCCAGCGTGGCCGAGATCCGCTGCTGATTGCCCTGGAGCACTTGCTGAAGCTACCTGATAGCCGCTTCGCGGTGAGCGAGGTCCTTGACCTGCTCGATGTGCCAGCCTTGCGTGCGCGCTTCGCCATCAAGGAAAGCGACCTTCCGACCTTGCACCGCTGGATCGAAGGCGCCGGCATTCGCTGGGGCCTGAACGCCGAGCAACGCGCGGGCCTCGGCTTGGCGGCGGATCTCGAACAGAACAGCTGGCGATTTGGCTTGCGGCGCATGCTGCTGGGTTACGCCGTCGGTGTCGGCGAAGGCTGCGATGGTATCGAGCCGTTCGATGAAATCGGCGGCCTGGATGCCGCCTTGATCGGCCCGTTGGTGGCCCTGCTCGACGCCCTGGAAATCGCCCACGAGCAACTTTCCCAACCGGCAACTGCTGCCGAGTGGGGCGAGCGCCTGCATG
Organism: Pseudomonas sp. JV241A; assembly: GCF_900275665.1. NCBI lineage: Bacteria > Pseudomonadati > Pseudomonadota > Gammaproteobacteria > Pseudomonadales > Pseudomonadaceae > Pseudomonas > Pseudomonas sp. JV241A. Next base: position 351,524 of record NZ_OPYO01000032.1, on the reverse strand, counting down.
CCTTGCTGCAAGTGTTCTTCCTCGCCGACACCGAGCATGACGACTATCTGCTGGTGCAACTGCAGACCCTGCGCGAAACCTGGTTGCAGACCTGTGAATCGGTTGGCCTGCAAGACTTGCTGCCGCTCACCGTGGTTCGCGAAGCCTGGCTGGCCGGGCTCGACCAAGGGCGCTTGTCCCAGCGTTTTCTTGCAGGTTCGGTAAATTTCTGCACCTTGATGCCCATGCGTGCGATCCCGTTCAAGGTGGTCTGCCTGCTGGGCATGAACGATGGCGACTACCCGCGTGCGCAACCGCCGCTGGACTTCGACCTGATGGGCAGCGACTACCGTCCGGGTGATCGCTCGCGCCGTGAAGACGACCGCTACCTGTTGCTCGAAGCGCTGCTTTCGGCCCGTGACCAGCTGTATGTCAGCTGGGTCGGGCGCAGCATCCGCGATAACAGCGAACGCCCGGCCTCGGTGCTGATTGGCCAGTTGCGCGACCATCTGGCTACGGGTTGGCGTCTGGCCGATGCCGAGATCGGTGGCAAGCTCAATGCAGGTGAGCAGTTGCTGCATGCCCTGACGGTGGAGCATCCGTTGCAGCCGTTCAGCGCCCGCTACTTCCACAAGGGCAGCAGCCTGTTCAGTTATGCACGGGAATGGCGGACGCTGCACCTCCCTGGCGAAGAGCAGATCAATGAGGACGAGCTGCCGCCATACAACAGCGATGAACCGCTGACGCTGAGCTTGTTGCAGGACTTTCTGCGCCATCCGGTGCGGCATTTCTTCAGTCAGCGGCTGAAGGTTTTTTTCGAGTCGGCGCAAGCGCCGCTGGCCGATGAGGAGCCCTTCGTCCTCGATGCCCTGCAGCGCTACAGCCTGAGCGAAAGCCTGCTGGCCGCAGCCCTGGCCGATCCGGATGACAGCGCCCGGGCGCTTACCACCCAGGCCCGCCGCCTGCAGGGTTACGGGCTGTTGCCACTGGCCGGCTTCGGCGAATGCCTGCAGGCCGAGTTGATCGAGCCATTGCCCGACCTGTTGCAGCGTTATCAACAGTTGCTGCAGCAATGGCCGATGCCTGTGGATAACGCCTTGCCGATCCGTTTCGAGTACCGCCAGCTCAAGCTCGAAGGCTGGTTGGGCCGGGTCTATCAGCGGGAGGATCAATCCCTGCTGAGCATCACTACCTTGCCCAACGGCATCAGCAGTGGCCGCACACTGAAATGGCACCGGCTGACGCCGACCTGGGTCATGCACCTGGCCGCCTGCGCGGTTGGTTTGCCATTGCACAGTGCAGTGGTCGCCACCGATGTCACCCTGTTGCTCGCCCCCCTGGAGCAGGCCCGCGCCGCTGAACTGCTGGGCGATCTGCTGCTGGCCCGCCAGGCGGGTATGAATGCGCCGCTCCCGGTAGCAGTCAAGACCGCCTTTGCCTGGTTGGCCCAGAGCGATGCCGACAAAGCCCTGGCTGCAGCCGCCAAGGCCTACGACGGTGATGGTCAGAACACCTTCGGCGAGCGCAGCGAAAGCACCGCGCTGGCCCGACAGTTCAGCGATTTCGCGGCACTCAGTGCCAGTGAAGAATTCGAAGGCTGGTGCGAGGCCCTGTACCGCCCGATATTCGAAGCGCCCTGGCAGACGCCGGGCAAAGAGGAGAGCGCTCGATGAGCCTTGGTGTTGCCCCAGCCCCCCTGGCACTGACCTTTCCCTTGCATGGCAGCCAGTTGATCGAGGCCAGTGCCGGTACCGGCAAGACCTTCACCATCTCGGCGTTGTACCTGCGCCTGGTGCTCGGCCATGGCGGTGAACAGGGCTTTGGCCGCGAGCTGTTGCCACCACAGATCCTGGTGGTGACCTTCACCGACGCCGCTACCAAGGAGCTGCGTGAACGCATCCGCACCCGCCTGGCAGAAGCCGCGCGCTACTTCCGTGGTGAGTTGAGCGAAGCCGATCCCTTGCTCCAGCAATTGCGCGATGACTATGAGCCGTCGCTGTGGGCGGCGTGCGCCAACCGCCTGGACGTGGCCGCACAGTGGATGGACGAAGCTGCGGTGTCGACCATCCACAGTTGGTGCCAACGCATGCTGCGCGAGCACGCCTTCGACAGCGGCAGCCTGTTTACCCAGACCCTGGAAACCGACCACAGTGACCTGCTTGGCCAGGTCATGCGCGATTACTGGCGACGCTTCTGCTACAGCATGCAGGGCGATGCGCTGGCCTGGGTTCGCGCCCATTGGGTCAGCCCCGAAGCCTTGCTGCCACGGGTCCGCGCGCTGTTCGGCCGGCAGCGCATCGAGAGCGATGAGGAAGAGCCTCAGGCGCTGATCGAAGCGGTGCTGCAGCAACGTACTGAACTGCTGCGCACGCTCAAGGCGCCCTGGGCGCAATGGTCCGGCGAGTTGCTGCAGATCTGCCGTGACGGCCTGGCCGCCAAGCAGGTTGACGGGCGCAAGATGCAGGCGCGCTACTTCGAGCCCTGGTGCGAAAAACTCAAGGCCTGGGCCGAGGACGACCAGGCGCTGGAGCTGGATCTGGGCACCGGCTTCAGCCGCTTTACCCGTGCCGGCATGACCGAAGCCTGGAAGGGCGAGCCGCCAGTCCACCCGGCACTCCAGGCGATGGAGGGTCTGCGCGACCAGCTTCAGGGCCTGCCCACGCCTGATGCCTGTCTGCTCGAGCACGCGGCTGCCTGGGTCGGCGCCCGCTTTGAACAGGAAAAACGCCGCCGCGCCGAGATGGGCTTCGACGACATGCTCCTGCGTCTCGACCACGCGTTGCACGGTGATGCCGGCGAGCGCCTCGCCGGGCTGATCCGTGAACAGTTCCCGGTGGCCCTGATCGACGAGTTCCAGGACACCGACCCGGTGCAGTACCGGATCTTCCAGCGAATCTACCGGATTGAAGAGAACGCACGCGATACCGGCCTGTTCCTGATTGGCGACCCCAAGCAGGCAATCTATGCCTTCCGCGGCGCCGACATCTTCACCTACCTGGGGGCGCGGCGGGCCACGGCCGGGCGCCTGCACAGCCTCGATACCAACTACCGTTCGAGCCAGGCCATGGTCACGGCGGTCAACCATGTGTTCATGCAGGCCGAAGTGCGCGAGCAGGGCCGTGGCGCCTTCCTGTTCCGCGACGGCAGCAACAACCCGGTGCCGTTTCTCGAGGTCAAGGCCAAGGGCCGCAGCGAGCAGTTGCAGGTCGATGGCTCGCCGGTACCCGCACTCAACCTCTGGCAACTGAGCAGTGAAGAGCCGGTATCCGGCGCTGTTTATCGTCAGCAACTGGCCGCCAGCTGTGCCAGCCAGATCGTTGCCTTGCTCAATGGCGGGCAGCAGGGTCGCAGTGGTTTCGTGCAGTCCGATCGGTCGCTGCGCGGCTGCCTGCCTTCGGATATCGCCATTCTGGTGCGCGATGGCCGCGAGGCGCAGTTGATTCGTGCCGAATTGGCGGCCCGCGATGTGCGCAGCGTTTACCTGTCGGACAAGGACTCGGTGTTCGCCGCCCAGGAAGCCCATGACCTGCTGGCCTGGCTCAAAGCCTGCGCCGAGCCGGATGCCGAGCGCCTGCTCAAGGCGGCGTTGGCCAGCATTACCCTCAACCTGCCGCTCAGCGCCCTGGCACAATTGAACCAGGATGAGCGGGTGTGGGAGCGCTGGGTCATGCAGTTCCGCCAGTACCGGCTGATCTGGCGCAGCCAGGGTGTACTGCCGATGCTGCGGCGCCTGCTGCATGACTTCGATCTGCCCCAGGTATTGATGGCCCGCAGTGATGGCGAACGGGTGCTGACCAACCTGCTGCACCTGGCCGAGCTGCTGCAGCAGGCGGCTACCGAGCTGGATGGCGAGCAGGCGTTGATTCGTCACCTGGGCGAGCACCTGGCCAGTTCCGGCCAGGCCGGCGAGGAGCAGATCCTGCGCCTGGAAAGCGACGAGCAACTGGTCAAGGTGGTGACCATCCACAAGTCCAAGGGCCTGGAATATCCCTTGGTGTTCCTGCCCTTCATCTGCACCAGCAAGCCGGTGGATGGCTCGCGCTTGCCACTGGCCTGGCACGACAGCGAAGGCCAGGCGCACCTGACCCTGACCCCGGATGCCGAACAGATCGCCCTGGCCGACGATGAGCGCCTGGCCGAAGACCTGCGCCTGCTCTACGTGGCCCTGACCCGCGCCCAGCATGCCTGCTGGCTCGGCGTTGCCGACCTCAAGCGCGGCGCCGGCAAGACCTCGACCCTGCATCGTTCAGCCCTGGGTTACCTGTTGGGCGGCGGCAGCGCCCTGTCAGCCTCGACCCAGCTGGGCGATTGGCTGCAGGCCTTGCAGACCGGTTGCCCGCCCATCGCCAGCATCGAGCTGCCAGCGCCTGATGAGCAGGCCTACAGCGCCCCGCTCAACCAGGCCGAACTGCTACCCGCGCGCCAGCCCAAACGCCGGGCTGCAGAAAACTGGTGGATCGCGTCCTACAGCGCCTTGCGCATCGGCGAAGAGGCCATGACCCTGGCGGCCGACAGCTCCCAGGCGCAACAACTGCTCGATGACGAGCGCCCCGACCTGCAGCAGTTGCGTGAAGTCATGCCCGGTAGCGGCGACATTCACCGCTTCCCCCGCGGGCCGAACCCCGGCACCTTCCTCCACGGCCTGCTCGAATGGGCCGGGCATGAAGGTTTTGCCCAGGTCAGCGCCGATCCCGAGCAATTGACCCGCACCGTTGGCCAGCGCTGCAACCGCCGCGACTGGACCGGCTGGATCCCGACCCTCAGCCAGTGGTTGCAGCAATTGCTCGAGCAACCCATGGCCCTGGCGCCCGACAGTTCGCCGTTGTCCTTGAGCCAGCTACGCCAGTACCAGATCGAAATGGAATTCTGGTTTGCCAGCCACAAGGTCGATGTAGGTCGGCTCGATCAACTGGTGTGCGAATACACCCACCAGGGCGTTGCACGCCTGGCTGCGCAACCGGCGCTGCTCAATGGCATGTTCAAGGGTTTTATCGACCTGGCCTTCGAACACGATGGCCGCTATTACGTGGCGGACTACAAATCCAACTGGCTGGGTCCTGATGACCAGGCCTACAGCGAACTGGCCATGGAAGGGGCGATCCTCGGCCACCGCTACGACCTGCAATACGTGCTCTACCTGCTGGCCCTGCACCGCCAGTTGCGCGCGCGGCTGCCCGGTTATGACTACGACCAGCATGTCGGCGGGGCGCTGTTTGTCTTCTTGCGCGGTGTCGATTCGCCATCCCGCGGCCTGTATTTCGTCAAGCCCCCGCGCGAGCTGATCGAGCAGCTCGACGCCCTGTTCCGCGGTGTCAGCACCCCGCAACAACACGACCTGTTTCTCGGAGACGCACCATGAGCCGTAGCCTCGACGACCTGCTCCCTACGCCACTGGATGCCCGCCATCTGGCCGCGCTGGAGCCGCTGAGCAAAGGCGCAGACCTACTTGCCTTGCTCGATCGTTGGGTCGAGCGTGGCTGGTTGCGTGCCCTGGACCGGGCCTTTGTGAGTTTTCTCGGTGAGCGCGACCCGGGCGGCGAACCCTTGGTGCTGCTGGCGGCGGCACTGGCCAGTCATCAGTTGGGCCACGGCCATGTCTGCCTGGATCTGGGTGAAACCCTGGCCGAGCCGGATTTCGCCCTGTCGCTGCCACCGGAAGGCGATGCCCTGGCCGGGCCGCTGCTATTGCCGTCGCAGCTGCTTGAGCGCCTGGAGCTCGACACCTGGCTGCAGCAACTGAACGGCAGTCGGCTGGTGGCCCACGGCAGCAGTGCGGAAGACAGCGCGCGCCCGTTGGTGCTCAATGGCCGGCGCCTGTATCTGCGCCGTTACTGGGCCTACGAGCGGCGTATCGACAACGCTTTGCGCGAGTGCCTGCAGCAGGTCGAGCCGACCCCGGCGGATCTTTCGGCGCGGTTGGCACAACTGTTCGACGGCGGCGCTCCCAGCGGTCAGGTGGATTGGCAAAAGCTGGCCTGCGCCCTGGCCACCCGCAGTGCCTTTAGCATCATTACCGGCGGCCCGGGTACCGGCAAAACCACCACGGTGGTGCGTTTGCTGGCCTTGCTGCAAGCGCCCGCCGTCGAGGCTGGCCGGCCACTGCGCATCCGCCTGGCGGCACCCACCGGCAAGGCCGCAGCGCGCCTGACCGAGTCCATCGGCCAGCAGGTCGAGCGCCTGGCGGTGGCCGCCGAGGTCCGTGAGAACATTCCCACCGACGTCTCCACCGTCCATCGCCTGCTCGGCAGTCGCCCGGGCTCGCGGCATTTCCGTCACCATGCCGGTAACCCGCTGCCGCTGGATGTGCTGGTCGTCGACGAAGCCTCGATGATCGACCTGGAAATGATGGCCAACCTGCTTGGCGCCCTGCCGCCCCATGCGCGTCTGGTGCTGCTGGGCGACAAGGACCAGCTCGCTTCGGTGGAGGCCGGCGCGGTACTCGGCGACCTGTGCCGCGATGCCGAAGCCGGGCGCTACAGCCCCGAGACGCAGGCCTGGCTGGAGCAGGTCAGTGGTGAGGCCCTGGCCGGCAGCGAGCTGCTGCCGGGCAGTGCCGGGCAGTATCCCCTGGCGCAGCAAGTGGTGATGCTGCGCTATTCGCGGCGCTTCGGCGAAGGCAGCGGCATCGGCCAGCTGGCGCGCCTGGTCAACCGCCAGGACGCCGAGCAGGCGCGGGCCTTGCTCAACCAGAAACTCAACGATGTGTTCGCCCTGAGCCTGCGCGGCGAACAGGACCGCAACTTCGATCGCTTGTTGCTCGACGGCCTGGGCCGCGGCAGCGACGGGCCACAGGGCTATCGCAGCTACCTGCAGGCCCTCCGTCAGCAGCGCCCGCCGCTCGGCACGCCGGTGGATGACCCGCGCTGGGAAAGCTGGGCCATGCAGGTGCTGCGGGGCTTCGAGACCTTCCAGCTGCTGTGCGCCGTACGCAAGGGCCCCTGGGGTGTCGAGGGTCTGAATCAACGGGTCAGCCGGGTGCTCGGTGCCGCCGGGCTGATCGACAGCGAACAGCCCTGGTACGAAGGCCGCCCTGTGCTGATGACCCGCAACGACTACGGCCTGGGCCTGATGAACGGCGATATCGGCATCGCCCTGCGCCTGCCGGATGAGCAGCATGAAGGGCAGCAGGTGCTGCGCGTGGCCTTCGCCCGCAACGACGGGCACGGCGGCGTGCGTTTCGTCCTGCCGAGCCGGCTCAACGAGGTCGAAACCGTGTTCGCCATGACCGTGCACAAGTCCCAGGGCTCGGAGTTCACCCATACTGCGCTGGTGCTGCCGGATGCCTTGAACCCGGTGTTGACCAAGGAATTGATCTACACCGGTATCACCCGGGCCAAGACCTGCTTTAGTTTGATCGAGCCGCGTCAGGGTGTGTTTGAGGACGCGGTGCGGCGCAAGGTCAAACGCATCTCGGGGCTGATGCTGGAGCAGGTATAACCACGACGATTCGGCCTTTTACCGGATCGCCGGCAGGCTGCTCCCTCGCTGGAAAATCGGGCTCTGTGCTATCGTTGCGGCATCATCCTGCGTGGTTTTAAGAGATTTCCTTCATGAATGTGGCCGCCCCGATATCGGGACGTGTGACAAACCTGACGCGTTCGCTGCTGGGCGCGTTGCTGTTGCTGTTCGGCGCACAAGCCTGCGCCGAGGCACAGGCCACTTCGAACCTGGCCGAGCAGCGGGCCAAGGCAGTGACCCAGGTCGTGCTGGGTATCCTCAGTTATGCACGCTGGCCGGTTGAGCCGGTGCAACTTCGCCTGTGCCTGATCGGCCCGACCGAATACGCCGACGACCTGGTCAAGGGGACTACCCAGGCCACAGGCCGGCCGGTGCAGGTACGCCGGCTGTTGGCCGACGACCCGCGCATCGCCAGTGAATGCGATGCGATCTATATCGGCAAGCTCAGCCAGGACGAGCGCAGCCGACTGTTTACTGCGTTGAGCGGTCATCCGGTCCTGAGCATGAGCGAAGCTGACGACCCGTGTACGGTCGGCAGCCTGTTCTGCCTGCGGGTCAGTGATCGCCAGGTGGCCTTTGACGTCAACCTCGACTCGGTGGCGCGCAGCGGCGTGCGCATTCACCCCAGCGTGCTGCAGCTATCGCGGCGGCGGGCGGCGCAACCATGATCGGCTTTGGCAAGGGGCGCGAGCGCCCGACCCTGCGTGCCGTCCTCGGCCGCCGCCACCTGAGCGTCGCGCTATTGGCTGTCGGCCTTGCCGGGGTCTCCCTGACGCTGCTCGGTGTATTGGCCCTGCGCGTGTACGCCAATCACAACCTGCATCTGATTGCTCGTTCGATCAATTACACCGTTGAAGCGGCGGTGGTGTTCAACGACGCTGGCGCGGCCAACGAGGCGCTGGCGCTGATCGCCGCCGCTGAAGAGGTGGCCGACGCCAAGGTCTTCGACGACAACGGCGAGCTGTTGGCCCGCTGGCAGCGCAGCGAAAGCGGCTTGCTGGCGCAGGCCGAGCAACTGATAGTCCGCAGCCTGCTGGAAGAACCAATCATCCTGCCGGTGCTGCACCAGGGCCAGCAGGTTGGGCGCATCGAGCTGGTGGGGCAGGGCGGCAGCCTGGTGCGCTTCCTGCTCAGTGGCCTGGCCGGGATCCTGCTGTGCACGGCGCTCAGCGCCTTCAGCGCGCTGTACCTGTCGCGGCGAATGTTCGGCGATATCGTCGGGCCGCTGCGCAGCCTGGCCAATGTCGCCCATGCCGCACGCCGCGAGCGCAGCTTCGACCGCCGCGTGCCGCCGGCGCAGATCGCCGAGCTCAACGAACTGGGTAACGACTTCAACGCCTTGCTCGACGAGCTGGAGTCCTGGCAGAGCCACCTGCAGAGCGAGAATGAAAGCCTTGCCCACCAGGCCAGCCACGACAGCCTCACCGGCCTGCCCAACCGGGCGTTTTTCGAGGGCCGCCTGAGCCGCACCCTGCGCAATGCGGAAAAACACCAGGAGCACCTGGCGTTGCTGTTTCTCGACAGTGACAACTTCAAGGAGGTCAACGACAGCTTTGGTCACGCGGCTGGCGATGAGGTGTTGATCAGCGTCGCGACACGGGTGCGCGCGCAGCTGCGCGAAAATGACCTGGTGGCCCGCCTGGGGGGGGACGAGTTCGCCGTGCTGCTGGCGCCGCTGCACAAGCGCGACGATGCCCTGCGCATCGCCGAGAAGATTGCCGCCAGCATGAAACTGCCGATCCGCCTGGGCGAAGGGCAGATCATCGTCACCTCGCTGAGCATCGGCATTGCCTATTTCCCCGATGACGGCCTGACGCCGTCAGACCTGCTCAATGCCGCTGATGCGGCGATGTATCAGGCCAAGCGCAATCTGCGCGGCCAGGGGCAAATGGCAGAGACGGAGCGCTCTGCCCAACACGTAAAAAACAGGAGCTGAACCGTGATTCACCTGAGCCAACGTTTACGTTTTCACTTTATCTGCCTGGCCCTGGCGCTGTTCGCCCTGGGCGGCTGCCAGAGCGTGCCGCCCAAGGGCCTGACCGCCGAACAGATTGCCCTGCTCAAGCAAGAGGGCTTCCAGCTCACCGATGAAGGCTGGGAGTTCGGCCTGTCGAGCAAAGTGCTGTTCGGCAGCGATGTCGACACCCTCAACGCCCAGAGCAGGACTATCGTCGAGCGCATCGGCAAGTCGCTGCTGTCGGTGAACATCCAGCGCGTGCGGGTCGACGGACACACCGATGCCTCGGGCAAGGCCGCCTACAACCAGCAACTGTCCAAACGTCGGGCGCAGAGCGTAGCCAATGTCCTGGTGGGCATCGGCATGCGCCCCGAGAACGTCGAAACCCGCGGCCTCGGCAGCAGCGAGCCGGTGGCCAGCAACGACACACGCGCCGGGCGCCTGGAAAACCGCCGGGTGTCGATCGTGGTCGCCTCCGACTGATCAGTCGGCAAAGCTCATCGTGCGCGACTCGCCCATCAGCAGCGGGGTGTTGCGCTCGGTGACTTCGCGGATGTAATCCCACAACAGGGTAATCCGCTTCAACTTGCGCAGATCCTCGCGGCAGTACATCCAGAACTGCCGGGTAATCGCCACTTCCTCGGGCAAAATCGCCACCAGGCGCGGGTCCTGCGCGGCCAGAAAACACGGCAGTATCGCCAGGCCACGACCCTGCTGGGCCGCCACGTACTGGGCGATCACGCTGGTGCTGCGCAGGTTGGCGCTGGCGGCCGGGATCAGGTTGGCCAGGTAAAGGAGCTCGGAGCTGAAGGCCAGGTCGTCGACATAGCTGATGAACTGATGCCGGGCCAAGTCGCTGCTGCGGGTGATCGGCTCGTGGCTGTCCAGGTACTCCTGGGTGGCGTACAGGCGCAGGCGGTAGTCGCACAGCTTGCAGCACACGTAAGGCCCGTGCTCCGGGCGCTCCAGGGCGATGACGATGTCGGCCTCGCGCTTGGACAGGCTGATGAAGTGCGGCAGCGGCAGGATGTCCACCGAGATCGCCGGGTAGGCGTCGACGAAATGGCTCAGCTGCGGGGTGACGAAGAAGCTGCCGAAGCCTTCGGTGCAGCCCATGCGCACATGCCCCGACAGCGCCACGCCGGAACCGGAGACCTGCTCGCAGGCCATGTGCAGGGTGCTTTCGATCGACTCGGCATAACTGAGCAGGCGCTGGCCTTCGGCAGTCAGGACAAAGCCGTTGGTCCGCGATTTTTCGAACAGCAAGGTGCCCAGCGCCACTTCCAGCGAACTGATCCGCCGCGACACCGTGGTGTAGTCGACGCCCAGGCGTTTGGCTGCGCTGCTGGCCTTGCGGGTGCGCGCCACTTCAAGAAAGAACTTCAGGTCATCCCAGTTCAACGACCCCAGGGAGGTGATGTTTTTTTGCATGTTGGTCCGGCTTTTATGTGCGTTCTTATTAGATGTTTGCACATCTATACTCCAAAAAAGCCCTGGACCCAAGCGCCCGCCGTGGCTGATCCGGTGGCGTCGATCTCTCCCTAACAACAATTTCAGGAGAACGCACATGAACGCATCCCTCACCCCCGGCCAGACCAAGGTCGAGCAGGTCAAGCTGCTGATCGACGGCCAATGGGTCGAATCGAAAACCAGCGAATGGCGCGACGTGGTCAACCCGGCCACCCAGCAAGTGCTGGCCCGCGTACCCTTCGCCACCGCCGAAGAAGTCGACGCCGCCATCGCCGCCGGCCAGCGTGCGTTCAAGACCTGGCGCGACACCCCGATCGGCGCGCGCATGCGCATCATGCTCAAGCTGCAGGCGCTGATTCGTGAACACTCCAAGCGCATCGCCGTGGTCCTCAGTGCCGAACAGGGCAAGACCATTGCCGACGCTGAAGGCGATATCTTCCGCGGCCTGGAAGTGGTCGAGCATACCTGCAGCATCGGCAGCCTGCAGATGGGCGAGTTCGCCGAGAACGTTGCCGGCGGCGTCGATACCTACACCCTGCGCCAGCCGATCGGCGTCTGCGCCGGGATCACCCCGTTCAACTTCCCGGCGATGATCCCGCTGTGGATGTTCCCGATGGCCATCGTCTGCGGCAACACCTTCGTGCTCAAGCCATCCGAGCAGGACCCGCTGTCGACCATGATGCTGGTGGAGCTGGCCATCGAAGCCGGTGTGCCGGCCGGCGTGCTCAACGTCGTCCATGGTGGCAAGCAGGTGGTCGATGCGCTGTGCACCCACAGCGACATCAAGGCGATCTCCTTCGTCGGCTCCACTGAGGTCGGCACTCACGTGTACAACCTGGCTGGTCAGCACGGCAAGCGCGTGCAGTCGATGATGGGCGCGAAGAACCACGCCGTGGTGCTGCCGGACGCCAACCGTACGCAAACCCTCAATGCCCTGGTCGGTGCCGGTTTCGGCGCGGCCGGTCAGCGCTGCATGGCCACCTCGGTCGCGGTGCTGGTGGGCAAGGCCCGCGAGTGGCTGCCGGAGCTCAAAGAGCTGGCCGCCAACCTCAAGGTCAACGCCGGCAGCGAGCCGGGTACCGATGTCGGCCCGCTGATTTCAAAGCGCGCCAAGGAGCGGGTGCTGGGCCTGATCGAAAGCGGCATCAAGGAAGGCGCCAAGCTTGAGCTCGATGGCCGCGAAGTCAGTGTGCCGGGCTACGAGCAAGGCAATTTCGTTGGCCCGACCCTGTTCTCCGGGGTGACCACCGACATGCAGATCTACACCCAGGAAATCTTCGGCCCGGTGCTGGTGGTGCTGGAAGTCGACACCCTCGACGAAGCTATCGCCCTGGTCAACCGCAACCCCTTCGGCAACGGCACCGGCTTGTTCACCCAGAGCGGTGCGGCAGCGCGCAAGTTCCAGAACGAAATCGACGTTGGCCAGGTCGGCATCAACATCCCGATTCCAGTACCGGTACCGTTCTTCAGCTTCACAGGCTCGCGCGGCTCCAAGCTTGGCGATCTGGGCCCGTACGGCAAACAGGTGGTGCAGTTCTACACTCAGACCAAGACCGTCACCAGCCGCTGGTTCGATGATGACAGCGTCAACGATGGCGTGAACACCACCATCAGCCTGCGCTAAGGAGCTCATCATGCGTATCGCATTCATCGGCCTGGGCAACATGGGCGCACCCATGGCCCGCAACCTGATCAAGGCCGGGCATCAGCTGAACCTGTTCGACCTGAACAAGACCGTGCTGGCTGAACTTGCCGAGCTCGGTGGGCAGATCAGCAGCTCGCCGCGCGACGCCGCGCAGCAGAGCGAGCTGGTGATCACCATGCTGCCAGCTGCTGCCCACGTGCGCGGTGTGTACCTCAACGAAGACGGTGTGCTGGCCGGTGTCAAGGCCGGTACCCCGGTGGTTGACTGCAGCACCATCGACCCGCAGACGGCCCGCGATGTAGCGGCTGCTGCGGCCAAACAGGGCGTCGACCTGGCCGATGCACCGGTGTCCGGTGGTACCGGTGGCGCTGCGGCCGGCACCCTGACCTTCATGGTTGGTGCCAGCGACGCGCTGTTCGCCACCCTGCAACCGGTGCTGGCGCAGATGGGCCGCAACATCGTCCACTGCGGCGATGTCGGCACCGGGCAAATTGCCAAGATCTGCAACAACCTGCTGCTGGGCATCTCGATGATCGGCGTGTCCGAAGCCATGGCCCTGGGCAATGCGCTGGGGATCGACACCAAGGTATTGGCCGGGATCATCAACAGCTCAACCGGCCGCTGCTGGAGTTCGGATACCTACAACCCGTGGCCGGGCATTATCGAGACGGCCCCGGCATCGCGTGGCTATACCGGTGGCTTTGGTGCCGAGCTGATGCTCAAGGACCTGGGGCTGGCGACAGAAGCCGCACGTCAGGCGCACCAGCCGGTAATTCTCGGCGCGGTGGCCCAGCAGCTGTACCAGGCCATGAGTTTGCGCGGCGAGGGTGGCAAGGATTTCTCGGCGATTGTCGAAGGTTATCGCAAGCCCGAGTAAAAAGAGCATCGCCAGCAAGGCTGGCTCCCACAGGTACTGCGCACACATCATTCTGTGGGAGCTGGCCTTGCCAGCGATGGGCTGCGAAGGCAGCCCCGGCATCAGGCAAAAACGAAGTACTTGCGTACTGTCTCCACCACTTCCCAGGTGCCTTTCATCCCCGGTTCGATGACGAACACATCACCGGCTTTCAGGTGCACCGGCTGCTCACCTTCCGGGGTGATCACGCAGTAGCCGTCCAGAAAATGGCAATACTCCCACTTCTCGTAATTGACCTGGAACTTGCCCGGCGTGCAGATCCAGGTGCCCATGATCTTGCTGCCATCGGCCGACACATAGGCGTTGAGGTTGACGGTGTGCGGGTCGCCGCCGATGCGTTGCCACTTGGTCGCATCCAGCACGGGGGTAGGGCAGGTCTCGCGCAGCACGGTGATGAAATCGGACATTCCAGGCTCCAGAGGATGGCTCAAAGGTCCATCACCATAGGCGCGATCGGTGCCCGGCAAATGTCTGGTCTCGACCTTCAGGTGTCTGGGAGCGCAAATCCGTGCCTATCGATCAAGGCTGTCGCCAAAGCCGCGGATCACTTCCAGCAGCGCTTTGACCCGTTGCGGCAGCGTTCCGGCCGGGTACACCGCGTGCATTTGCGGACTGTCGCCGTTACTGGCGGTCAGCCGGTACTCGGCGCAGACCCGCTGCAGGCGCCCAGCCTGCACCTCGGGTTCGGCCAGCCAGTCGGCCAGGCGGGCGATGCCGACACCGGCCAGGGCGGCCTGGAATACGGCAACCCCGGAGCTGAAGCGAAACCTGGGGTGCACTCGCAGGCTGACGGCCTGATCGGCGCTGCGAAACTTCCACTCCTTGAGAATCCGCGGCGCGGTATGCAGGATCAGCGCATGCGCTTCCAGTGCCTCGATCGTCTCGGGTACGCCATGCCGGTGCAGGTAAGCGGGGCTGGCATACAGCGAGCGTGAGTAGCGCCACAGGGGGTAGCCGATCAGCTCGCTGTCCTGGGCGAAGGCGCCACGAATCGAGAAATCCAGTTTGCTTTTGGCCGGGTCGATCGGCTCGTCGCTGAAGATCACATCGACGTTCACCTGCGGGTAGCGCTCGCCGTACTGTGCAATCAGACCGGGCAATACCTGCGCCAGCGATTCGGGGGCGGAAAACCGCACCCAGCCGGAAGCCAGGCCGCTGAGCCCGGTCAGCTCCTCATCGGCCTCACGTTGCAGATCGAGCATTTTGTAGGCGTAGGGCAGCAAGCGTTCACCTGCCTCGGTCAGGCTTACGGCGTTGCTCGAGCGATTGAACAGCTTGGCCCCGGCGTTTTCTTCCAGGGCCTGCACGGCGCGGGTCACAGCACTGGGCGAGCGTCCCAGGGCGCGTGCTGCGGCGACGAAGCTGCGCTTGCGGGCAACCATTGCGAAGGCTTCCAGCTCCGCGAGCATATCCAGGGCCATGTGTTACCTCGTTGCAGTTTTTGCAATATGGCATTGCAACACAAAACCCGGACGTTGGTTAACCTTGGCGCGCCCGTCCTTGACTACCAGAGCCTGAAACCATGGTCGATATCGTCGTTCTTTGTGTGTTTGCCTTTGCCGCCGGGCTGATCGATGCGGCGGTGGGTGGTGGCGGGCTGATCCAGATTCCGGCGCTGTTCAACGTGCTGCCGGCATCGCCACCGGCCGCATTGCTGGGCACCAACAAGGTTGCCTCGGCGTGCGGTACGGCGTTTGCCGCACGCTCGTTCGTGCGCAAGGTGGTGATCGACTGGGGGCTGGTGATCCCGGCGGCCTGTGCAGCCTTTGCCATGGCCTTCGTCGGCGCCGCCACGGTGTCACTGGTGCCGCAGTCGCTGATGCGCCCGGCGGTGCTGGTGCTGATTGTGCTGATGGCGATCTACACCTTCTGGAAAAAGGACTTCGGTACCCTGCACAAGCCGATGCGCATCGGCACCCGCGAGAAGCTGCTGGCGGTCGTCATCGGTGGCGCCATCGGCTTTTACGACGGCCTGTTCGGACCCGGCACCGGCAGCTTTCTGATCTTCCTGTTCATTCGCTGCTTCGCCTTCGACTTCCTGCATGCCTCGGCGTCGGCGAAACTGGTGAACATCGCCACCAACGTCGCCGCACTGATGTTCTTCATCCCCACCGGCAACGTGCTCTACCTGATCGCCATCCCCATGGCCGCCTTCAACATCCTCGGCGCGTTGACCGGCACCTGGCTGGCGGTGCACAAGGGCGTGCCCTTTGTTCGCGCGCTGTTCCTGGTGTTGCTGCTGATCTTGATCGGCAAGCTGTCCTACGACCTGTTGGTCTGACGATCAGGCCCACCAGTAACGGACGAAGTGGAAGAACACCGGCGCGGCGAAGCATACCGAGTCCATGCGGTCGAGCATGCCGCCGTGGCCTTCGATCATATGGCCCCAGTCCTTCACGCCGCGGTCGCGCTTGATCGCCGACATCACCAGGCCGCCGGCAAAGCCCATGAGGTTGACGGTCAGGGCCATCAGCGCCGCCTGCCAGAAGCTGAACGGGGTGATCCAGCACAGGGTGGCGCCGATCAGAGTGGCCAGGGCCACGCCACCGACCAGGCCTTCGACGGTCTTTGAGGGTGACAGCTTGGGCGCCACCTTGTGCTTGCCGAACAGCTTGCCGCAGACGTACTGCAGCACATCGGAGATTTGCACCACGAGGATCAGCCAGGCAATCAGCAGCAGGTTGCGGCCTTCGTATCCGGGGATATCCAGGGTCATCAAGGCCGGTACCGAGGACAGGCAGTAGACCGCGATCATCAACCCCCACTGCACCTTCGAGGCACGCTCCAAAAAGCGCGTGGTATCGCCGCCGAAGCTGGCCAGGATCGGCAGCAGCAGGAACAGATAGACCGGGATGAAAATGCTGAACAGTCCGTACCAGTCCATGGCAATCAACAGGTACTGCACCGGCAGGGCGACATAGAACGCCGCGACCAGTGCCGGGTAGTCGCTGCGCCGGGTTGGTGTCAGGGTGAGGAATTCACGCAGGGCGTAGAACGACACGCAGTAGAACAGCAGGATCACCCCCAGCTTGCCGAACAGAAACGCCAGGCCGATGACCAGGACCATCACCCACCAGGCGTTGATCCGCGCGTTGAGGTTGTCGATTACCGCGTGGGGCGCCGGGCCGGCGCGCCATTTGAGCAGGCGGCCGATCAGGCTGGCGAGCAACAGCAGGCCGCCAATGCCGGCGAACAGCGAAAGGGTGTTGTTGTCCATCTCAGGATTCCTTCGGGGCCAGGGCCAACAGGGCCTGGCGGGCCCGGTCGAGAAACGCGTGCTTGCTTTCGTCCGCTTGCAGGTGCAGCGGCTCGCCAAAGCTCAGGGTGCACAGCAAGGGTAGCGGCAGGGCGCGACCCTTGGGCATGACCCGGTTGAGGTTGGCGATCCATACCGGGATCACCTCGACCTGCGGGTGGGCGCTGGTCAGGTGGAACAGTCCGCTCTTGAACGCCAGCAACGGTTCGTCGCTGAGGTTGCGCGTGCCTTCGGGAAAGAAGATCAGCGAATCACCCTGGGCCAGCGCATCCTGGATCGGTTGCAAAGGGTTGCTTGTGGCGTCGCTGTGCTG
The DNA here is from genome assembly GCF_900275665.1 of Pseudomonas sp. JV241A. Classification (NCBI taxonomy): domain Bacteria; kingdom Pseudomonadati; phylum Pseudomonadota; class Gammaproteobacteria; order Pseudomonadales; family Pseudomonadaceae; genus Pseudomonas; species Pseudomonas sp. JV241A. The sequence continues at coordinate 334,530 of NZ_OPYO01000032.1, read as the reverse complement.
GCGGTCGATCAGCACGCCATTGAACACCCGCTTGATCAGAAACCGGCGGATGCCGGGTTTTTGCCAGTAATCGGCACCGGCCACCGGTCGCGTGTGCTGGCGCAGGGGCTGGGGCAGCGAGGCCCAGATCAGCACGAAGTCGCCGTGGCTGCTGTGGTTGGCGTAGTACAGCCGTTGCACCGGTTGCGGCGTGCAGCCCAGCCACAGGGCGCGGGCGCCGGTGATCAGGCGGGCGACCGAGGTGATGGCAAAGGCGGTGAGGGCAGCAAGCATGGGCAAGGTCCTTATCCGGCGGAGTGAAACAAGGGCAAAAGCAGGATGCCGGCCAGCGCCAGCAGGGCCTGTACCGCAAAGCACAGGAGTTGTTTGCGCAGCAGGCCCATGGCTGCCAGGCCGCGTGCCTGCCAGTCGCGGTTGTCGACCGGGTTGGCCTTCAGGCCCAGGGCGCACAACGACTGGTCCAGCGCCTGGGTGTGCTGCGCGAGCTGATCGCTGCGGGTGGCCAGGTGCGCAAACAGATCGGCATCCAGTGCTACGCGTATGGCGAAAAACTTTTGCAGCAAGCCGGCCAACAGCAACACGCTGCACAGCACGCTGCTCAACCACGGGGCGGGCGTGCCGATCAGCAGCACCGCGAGGCCAAAAAACACCGCCAGCAAGCTGATGCCGTCGGCCAGGCGCTCGACCTGCCGCCCGCGCTTGAGCAGGCTGGCGACCAGGGCCAGGTGGATTTCGCCGCTCACAGGCAAGGCTCCGTTTGCAGGCGTTCAATCACCTGCAGGTGCTGCGGATGCAGGACCACCCCGGGGCGTGCCTGGCTGATGCGTTGCTGCGCTTGCCGGGCATCGCTGCAGCGCCCGCTGAGCACCAGCCAGGCGGCCACGGCGCTGGCGCTGCGGGAGTAACCGAGGGCGCAGCAGACCAGCACCGGGCCCTGCTGGCGCAGTTGCTCGATGGCCGCTGCCGCGTCCCGGCAGCGCTCGGCCGTGGGCACGACCAGATCGAGGCTGGGCAGGGCGCAGTAGGCCTGGCCCGGGGCAAGCGACGCTGGCAGTTCGGCGCACAGATCGACAATGGCGGCGAAGTGCGCGGCTTGACCCTTGCCCGGAATTCGCCCGAGGTACACGCCATCGCACACTTCATCCGCTTGAGGATGACACCGCGTCCACCAGCGTGAGTTGAGCCAGGCACCAATCAGGTAGGGCGCCAGCAACCAGCGCGCGGCATACGAGAGCCGGCCATCGGACCCTTTCTGAAAGCCTTCGGCGCCCAGTTGCGCATAGTTGAGCGCCACCACCAGCAGCGCGACCGCCGGCCACATCAACCACAGGGCGACGCCGCCCAGGTACAGCGCCAGTCCCACCAGCACTGCCGCCCCGGCCCCATAGCGCAGCGCCAGGCGCCAGCGCTGCGGATCGCGGGCAAGTTGCAGATGGCGCAGCACCGGCCGGCCGTCAACCGGCCACAGCCAAACGCACAGCACCCCCACCAGCGCGCCGCTGGGCAGGTCGATAAAGTGGTGTTGCCAGGTGGTCAGCACCGACAGGCCGATCAGCGCCATCCAGCCATGTACCAGCAAGCGTGGCAGCCTGGCGTGGATATGCCGGGCAAACATCGCCCAGATGATCACCAGCAAGGCGATGTGCAGCGACGGCGCCTGGTTGAACGGTTTGTCGAAGCCCATCAGCACATCGAACAACCAGCCGAACAGGCCATCCAGCGCTGGCCGTTCGACGGTGAAACGCAGCGGCCAGAGCAGAAAACCGAGGATGCAGATGACCTGCGCGCTAAGCAGGCGCAGGGCATGGCGGTCCATCTCCCGACGGCTCAGCGGCAGCAGGAACGACAGGCCGTAGAGCAGGTCGATCGACCAGTACGGGATGATGGTCCAGGGCCACAGCGGGATGCTGCCTTCCCAGGCAAACACCAGGCTGCCGACGTCGCTGCGCCCGGCGGTGTAGGTGTTGGTCAGGCCGTAGCTGAGAAAGAACAGCGGGCCGAGCAACAGCAGCCAGAGCACCCCGCGCTTGATCAAGCCTGGCTCGCGCGCAGTGCTCATCAAGCGACCCGCTGGGCCAGGCTGACGCTGAAGATGCCCCACTCATCGATACGCTGGCAGACCTTGCGAAAGCCGGCCGCCTCGACCAGTTGATCCATCTCCACCTGGCTGCGCCGGCGCATCACCCAGGCCTGGCCGGCGCGGTGGCTGGTCAGGGCGCGGGCGATCATCTCCAGCTGCGGGTGCCAGGGTTGGCCGGTGTACACCAGGTAACCGCCGGGCTCCACGGCCTGGGCCAGGCCGCCCAGGGAGTCGCCAACCATCTGGTTGCTGGCGAACAGTTCATACAGGCCCGAGACCACTGCCAGGGTCGGGCGTGGGTCGAGGCTGGCCAGGCTTTGGGCATCGAAGGCATCGCCCTGGACGAAGCGGGCAATGTCGGCCAGGCCTTTTTCGGCGATCAGCGCGCTGCCCTGCTGGACGTTGAGCTCGCTGTAGTCGCGCAGCAGGATCGACTCCGGCTTGCGCTCCAGGCCCTGCAGCGCTTCGAGGATGTAGCGGCCATGGCCGGCGGCGATATCGACGATATCCACCGGCTTGCCCTGTTCGCGCAGGCGCTCGATGGCCAGGCGCAGCAGTTCCTCGACATGCAGCTTGCGCTGGCGGATGCCGCGCCAGCCGATGGCGTTGAGGTAGTTCTGGTCGACCATCCGCCCGATCGCGCCCTTGCCGGTGGGCTGGTTGCGGTAGACGTAGTCCAGGGTGCTGCCGGAGTCGAAGCCGGTGTCGAAGCCCAGCTTGACCCCGTCCGACAAGCCCTTGCCCAGCCGTAGGCTGGCGCGGGTGGCGCGCCAGTAGAGGTCGGCCGGCGAGTTGCGTGGCAGCGGCGCGGCCAGGCTTTCGGCCTCGGCGCAGCTGGCACCCAGCTGGTCGGCAGCGAGCAGGGAAGGGCGCTGCGGCGCCTGGCTGAAACAGTGCCCGATAAACCGGCGGATCCGCGCCAGGGCATGGCTGCGGTCACGTTCGCCAAGGGTGTCGTGGAAGAACCCGGGGAGGATGTGTTTTTCTTTGTGCACGCTGCCCAGGCGCTCGAAGAACTGCTCCTGGGGTTTGCGCTTGACCACGAAATCGGCGCCGGAAATCAACAGCTGGGTCGGCACCTGGATCGCCTGGGCATCGGCCACCACGCGGTCGGCTGCTTCATACAGGCCAAGCAGCATGGTCACCGAAATCGGCCGGCTGATCAGCGGGTCGCTTTCATACGAGGCGATGCGTTCGGGGTCGTGGCTGAGCAGGCGCGGCTTGACGTAGCTGTTGACGAAGAAGTTGCCGCGCCAGGCGCGCATCAGCTTCAGCCCCGGGCGGGCGAACGGCACGTACAGCTTGACCTTGAAGGCCGGCGAGGCCAGCACCAGGCAGCGCACCTTGGGGGCGTAGTCGTGGGCCCAGGTGGCGATCAGCACGGCACCGACGCTTTGCGCCAGTACTGCCATGTCCTCTTCGGCGATGCCGTGCTCGCGGGCGATATGTTCGATGAAGGTCTGCACGTCGCGCACACTGCAGGCGAAGCTCGGGCTGTCGCCACGGGCCCCGGGCGACTGGCCGTGGCCACGGGCGTCCCAGGCGAAGAAGTCATGGTCGGGCAACTGCAGCTCATCGGCCAGATGGGCCATGCGCCCACCGTGTTCGTGGCCGCGGTGGAACAGCACCACGGCGCGGCGTGGCTGGCCGTCAGCGACGTTGGCGGGCCAGTGGCGGTAATGCAGTTCGACGCCGTCGTGGGTGGTGAAGTGCAGCGATTGCGCGTTGCGCATGGCAAATATCCTTATCTGGCACAAAGAGCTTCAGCGGGTTTGCGCCAGACCGCGGCTGACCCGGTTGTAGAGGGTATAGAGCGAGAGCAGCAAGATCACCAGCAGCACGCCGTTGATCCAGCTGGCAGGCAGCAGTCCTGCGGCGACGCCGGCACCGAGCACGCCGAAGACAAAGGCCCGGTCGCTCTTGCCCATGGGGCCGTCGTAGCGGCGCTCGGCGCCGACCAGCGGGCCCATGACACCGGCGTATTCGCTGATCAGCGCCGCCAGCACGACGATCACCACCAGCGCCGATGAGACGCCCGGCAGCAAGGCAAAAGGCAGGTACAGGGCGCTGTCGGCGACCAGGTCGCAGAGTTCGTTGTAGTAGGCGCCGAGCTTCGATTGCTGGCCGAATTCGCGGGCGAGCATGCCGTCGATGGCATTGAGGGCCATGCGCAGCAGCATCCACACCGGCACCAGGGCGAACAGCCAGGTGAGGTGTGGCAGCCAGGCCAGCAACAGGCCGAGCAACACGGAAACCACGGCGGCGCTCAGGGTCACCTGGTTGGCGGTGACGCCGCGTTGGTACAGGCGCTCGACCGTCGGGCGCAACAGCGCCTGAAAGCGGGGTTTGAGCTGGTAGATCGACGGCACGGTGAAACTCCCTTTACGACTCGGTTGGCGATCAGTGCAGCAACAACTAGGTCCGCGGGGGCGATTGTCGGTGGATTGCCCCTGCCGGAGCAATAGCGCCGGCACTCAGGCAGTCGAGCAAGGCCTGCGCATGCCCGGGCAGTCCGGCAAAATCCCGGCTGCACAGGCGCAACTGACGGTTGGCCCACGGCTCGTTTAGCGCCAGGCTGTGCAACGGCAACACGCCCTGCCAGCGCTGTACCGCTGCCAGTGGCACGATTCCCAAACCGGCGCCATGGGCGACCATGCGGATCACCCCGTCGAAGCCTTCGGCGCGCACCCGGACTTGCAGGCGCCGGCCCAGGTGCAGGGCCTGCTCTTCAAGGTGCAGGGCGAGGGCGCTGTCGGCCTGCAGGCCGACGTAGCCGTGGCCGAGGGTGTCGGCAAAGCGCAGGCTGGCGTCGACGGCCAGTGGGTGAGCGGGCGGCATGATCAGTACCAGCGGGTCGTCGCGAAACGCCAGGGTCTGCAGGTGTTCGCTGGCCACCGCGCTGGAAATGATGCCGATATCCGCCACGCCCTGGGTGATCGCCTGAACGATGCGCAGGCTCGGCAGTTCATGGATATCGAGGTCGATGGCCGGGTACTGCTGAAGAAACCCGGCAAGCAGCTCCGGCAGGTATTCGGTCAACGCTGCGGTGTTGCACAGCAGTCGCACCTGGCCCTGCAGGCCCTGGGCGTACTGCCCGAGGTCGAACTGCAGGCGTTCGACCTGCTGGGCGATCAGCCGGGCATGCTGCAGCAGCGCCTGCCCCGCAGGCGTGGCCTGCACGCCACGGCGGTTGCGTTCGAGCAGCGGTGTGCCCAACGAACTTTCCATGGCGCGGATGCGCGCGCTGGCGGCCGGCAGCGACAGGTGGCTGCGCTGGGCGCCAGCGGTGATGTTGCCGCACTCCAGGGTGTGCTGGAACAGTCGCAGGTCAATCAGATCGAAATGCATCAGCCTCTTCCTGGGCAATAGTCTGGCTGAGTATATGGCAGATTTTCAGTCTCAGTGGCGAGGTGCAGGATAGCGCCATGACTACCTTGTTCGGCTTCTATCAGGATATCGGTCCAGCGCTGACGCTGCTGGTTCTGGCGACCTTCGTGCTGGCCGGCGCGGTGAAGGGCGTGATTGGCCTGGGCCTGCCGACCATAGCCATGGGCCTGCTCGGTATGGCTATGTCCCCGGCGCAGGCAGCGGCCTTGCTGATCGTGCCCTCGACCCTGACCAACCTCTGGCAACTGGCCTTTGGTGGACACTTGCGGGCCCTGCTGAAAAGGCTGTGGCCGATGCTGGCGATGATTTTTGTCGGCACCTTGCTGGGCAGCGCCTGGCTGGGCATCAACAGTGGCGAATGGGCGGCGCGTGCCTTGGGTGGGGCGTTACTGGCGTATGCGTTGTACGGCCTGTTCGGCCGAGCAGTGCGCCTGGCGGCTGCACATGAACCCTGGCTTGGGCCGCTCTGCGGGCTGAGCACCGGGGTGATCACCGCTGCCACCGGGGTGTTTGTGATTCCTGCGGTGCCTTACCTGCAGAGCCTGGGCCTGAGCCGCGACGAAATGGTCCAGGCCCTGGGCCTGTCGTTCAGCGTCTCGACCCTGGCCCTGGCGATCGGCCTGGCGGGCCAGGATGCGCTGGGTGCGCAGGCCCTGGGCGCGTCATTGCTGGTGCTGGCGCCGGCGCTGCTGGGTATGCTCGGCGGCCAGTGGCTGCGTCAGCGCATCAGCGCCGTGCTGTTCAAGCGCTGCTTCTTTACCGGCCTGGCCCTGCTCGGCGCGCACCTGTTGCTCAACGGCTAGCCGAAGAGGGGCTGAGCATGTCGATCAACTGGATATCGAAGTCACGCTCCAGGTAGTCCATGCGCTTCTCGAAAAACGCCGCCATGTGCGGCAGGGCCGAGTGCACATCCAGCGCCGCCTTGCTGGCCCAGATCTCGTAGAAGACGAACAGGCTTGGGTCTTGCTGGTCGCGCAGCATGTGGTATTCGACGCAGCCCGGTTCCTCTCGGCTTGGCTCGACGTAGGCGCGAAACAGCGCTTCGAAGGCTTCGGACATTTCCGGACGGGTCTTGGCTTTGAGGATGAAACCGTATTGCTCGCTCATGAAGAGGCCTCTGAAAGGAAGGGGTGAAACGATTCTAAGGCAACAATAAGCGTGCTATTCGTGCTTTTTGGTCAAATGTATTTTGCCCCGGCGCGGCTGTTTCCCCGCGAGGCCGACCCCTATTCTGCCGCCATCAAATTCACTCGGTCACAGGCTCCGTTGCCCCTGATCGAACACAGATGAGGCACCCCATGAAAAAAGTCCTGTTGCTCAACGGTGGTAAAAAATTCGCCCACTCCGATGGCCGCCTGAACGAAACCCTGCATGAAACCGCACTGGCATTCCTTGACCGCGCCGGTTTCGACGTCAAGACCACCTACATCGACGGCGGCTACGACAACGCCGAAGAGGTGCAGAAGTTCCTCTGGGCCGACGTCATCATCTATCAGATGCCTGGCTGGTGGATGGGCGCGCCGTGGACCGTCAAGCAGTACCTGGACGAAGTCTTCACCGCCGGCCACGGTAGCCTCTACGCCAGCGACGGCCGCACCCGATCCGATGCTTCGCAAAAGTACGGCAGCGGCGGCTTGATCCAGGGCAAGCAGTACATGCTGTCGCTGACCTGGAATGCACCGCAGCAAGCCTTCGACGACCCCAGCGACTTCTTCGAAGGCAAGGGCGTGGACGCGGTGTACTTCCCGTTCCACAAGGCCAACCAGTTCCTCGGCATGAGCGGCCTGCCGACCTACCTTGCCGTCGATGTGATGAAGCGCCCCAACGTCGAAGCCGCCGTGGCCGCCTACGAGCAGCACCTGGCCGAGGTTTTCCAGGCTCAAGCCTGATGAAGCCTTGCGCTGGCCGCGCCAAGCGGCTATCTATCACGGCTGTTGCCAACCCCGGGGTATAGCCGTGAAAGCCAGGTCCGATGAATTGCAGGTGTTCGTCTCGGTGATCGAGTGCGGCTCGATTTCCGCGGCTGCCGAGCAGGGTGGGCAGACGCCGTCGGCGATCAGCCGGACCCTGTCGCGCCTGGAAACCAAGCTCGGCACCACCCTGATCAACCGCACCACCCGGCGCATGGACCTGACCGAAGAAGGGCGGTTTTTCTTCGAGCGGGCCAAGTCGATCCTGCAGCAGATGGACGAGCTCGAAGAGCATCTGTCGGTGCACCACCAGACGCCGTCCGGGCGCTTGCGCATCAACGCCGCGCTGCCGTTCATGCTGCACGCCATCGTGCCCTGGGTCGGTGAGTTCCGCGCGCTGTACCCGCAGATCCAGCTGGAGCTCAACACCAGCGATTTGATCATCGACCTGATCGAACAGAGCACCGACGTTGCCATTCGCATCGGCGAGCTGGCCGACTCCAGCCTGCATGCCCGCGCGCTCGGTTGCAGCCCGTTGAACCTGCTGGCCAGCCCCGAGTACCTGGCCCGGCATGGCACGCCCGAGCAGGTTGAAGACCTGCAAGGCCATGCGCTGCTCGGCTTCACCCAGACCGAGACCCTCAACCACTGGCCACTGCGCCATGCCGAAGGCGATCGCCTGCTGATCCGTCCGGCGCTGTCGGCCTCCAGCGGTGAAACCCTGCGCGAACTGGCCCTGGCCGGTGAAGGTATCGTCTGCCTGTCGCACTTCATGACCCATGAAGACATCCGCAGCGGGCGCCTGCAGGTGCTCCTGCCCGAGCACAACAGTGGCTATCGCCAGCCGATCAATGCGGTGTACTACCGCAACACCCAGCTGGCGCTGCGCATCCAGTGCTTTCTCGATTTCATCCAGAACAAGCTGGCGATCTACGCCTGCTGAAGCATCCATCCGCGACAGCTTCTGCCTGTGAGCGGCGAAATTTCCTGCCGTGTTTGATAACTCGTCTGACATCAGCCTTAATGGCTGTTCAACGAAAACAACACTAAGGAAGCTCTCATGCGCGTTGTGATTTTCCGATCCCTGGCCCTGGGCGCCGCGATCCTCGCCAGTAACGCGGCTTACGCGGTTAGTCTGGAGGGCGGTGCGGTCGCTGCACCCGATCAATATGGTGCACAGGTCGCCGCCGATATCCTGAAAAAAGGCGGCAACGCGGTGGACGCGGCAGTGGCCACCGCCTTCACCCTGGCGGTCACCTACCCCGAGGCGGGCAACATCGGTGGCGGTGGTTTCATGACCCTCTATGTCGACGGCAAGGCCTACTTCCTCGACTACCGCGAAACCGCGCCGAAGGCCGCCAGTCGCAACATGTACCTGGACGACAAGGGCGAGATCATCGAGAACCTCAGCCTGGTCGGCTCCCGTGCCGCTGGCGTGCCTGGCACGGTGATGGGGCTGTGGGAGGCGCATCAGAAATTCGGCAAGCTGCCCTGGGCCGAGCTGCTGACCCCGGCGGTTGGCTATGCCAAGAATGGCTTCAAGGTCGCGTCCAAGCAGTACCAGTATCGCGAAGATGCCCTGGGCCTGTTCAAGGACAGCACCAACTTCAACGACTATTTCGGCAGCATGAAAGTCGGCGAGACCTTCAAGCAGCCGGAGCTGGCGCAAACCCTGGAGCGCATTGCCGACAAGGGCGTCAGCGAGTTCTACCAGGGCAAGACCGCCGACCTGCTGGTGGCGCAGATGCAGGCCGACAAGGGCCTGATCAGCAAGGACGACCTCAAGGATTACAAAGCGGTATGGCGTGAGCCGATGAAGATCGACTGGCGTGGCAACACCGTCTACACCGCGCCGCTGCCAAGCTCGGGCGGTATCGCCCTGGCCCAGCTGCTGGGCATCAAGGAAGCGCGCGCCGCTGACTTCAAGGGTGTCGAGCTGAACTCGGCGCGCTACATCCACCTGTTGGCCGAAATCGAAAAACGCGTGTTTGCCGACCGCGCCGACTACCTCGGCGACCCGGCGTTCTCCAAGGTGCCGGTCGAGCAGCTGATCGCCAAGGACTACATTGCCAAGCGCGCCCAGGAGGTCAACCCGACCGCCATCTCGGAAACCGCGAAAGTCCGCCCGGGCCTCGAACCGCACCAGACCACGCACTTCTCCATCGTCGACAAGGACGGTAACGCGGTCAGCAACACCTACACCCTGAACTGGGACTACGGCAGCGGCGTGGTGGTCAAGGGCGCGGGCTTTTTGCTCAACGACGAAATGGACGACTTCAGTTCCAAGCCGGGTGTGGCCAACGCCTTTGGTGTGGTCGGTGGCGATGCCAACGCGATCGAGCCGGGCAAACGCATGCTCTCGTCGATGAGCCCGAGCCTGGTGACCCGCGATGGCAATGTCACCCTGGTGCTGGGTACCCCGGGTGGTTCGCGGATCTTCACCTCGATCTTCCAGGTGCTGAACAACCTCTATGACTACAACCTGCCGCTGGAAAAAGCCGTGGCTGCGCAGCGCGTGCATCACCAGTTGCTGCCCAAGGACACCATTTATTTCGATGCCTTTGCACCGCTTAACGGCAAGGTCGCTGAAGAGCTGAAGAAGATGGGCTACACCCTGGAAGATCAGGGTTGGGAGATGGGCGACATCCAGGCCATCCGGGTTAATGGCACGGCGCTGGAAACCGCTTCCGATCCGCGTGGGCGGGGAGTGGGGCAGATTGTTAAATAAGTGGTGAAGCTATCGCTGGCAAGCCAGCTCCCACAGGGTTCGGTGTAAACAGATCCATTGTGGGAGCCGGACTTGCCGGCGATGGGCTGCAAAGCAGCCCCGGCTTCAGCGGGTCAGACGCGGAAGTGGCTGACCATGGTTTGCAACTGGTTACCCAGGCGCGCCAGTTCAACACTCGACGCTGCGGTCTCATCGCTGGCCGCCGCCGTCTGTTCGGACACATCGCGCACATTGAGAATGCTGCGGCTGATCTGCTCGGCCACCGCGCTCTGCTGCTCCGCCGCTGCAGCAATCTGCTGGTTCATCGACTGAATGTTCGACACGGTGCGGGTGATGCTTTCCAGCGAGGCACCGGCCTTGCGGGTGAGCTCGACGCTGCTGTCGGTCAGGTTGCGGCTGCCGAGCATCACGTTGGCCACCTGCTGGGTACCGCTCTGCAGGCCAGCGACCAGCTCTTCGATCTCTTCGGTGGATTTCTGCGTGCGCTGGGCCAGGCCGCGAACCTCGTCGGCCACCACGGCAAAACCACGACCGGCTTCACCGGCGCGGGCCGCTTCGATGGCAGCGTTGAGCGCCAGCAGGTTGGTTTGCTCGGCCACCGACTTGATCACGTCCATGACGCTGCCGATCTTCTGGCTTTCCTGCTGCAGTTGGCCCATGGCCTCGGTGGAGCGGTGCACTTCTTCGGCCAGGCGTTCAATCTGCCTGATCGCTTCGGCGACTACCTGGTCACCGGCGCGAGCCTGGCCATCAGCTTCGGTGGCAGCCTCGGAAGCATGCTCGGCATTGCGCGCGACTTCCTGAACAGTGGCAGCCATTTCGTGCATGGCGGTGGCGACCTGGTCGGTTTCAACCTTCTGGCTGTTGACCCCGGCGCTGGTTTCTTCGGTGACGGCCGACAGCTCTTCGGCGGCGCTGGCGATCTGGGTGACGCCGTCGCGGATACCGGTGATCAGGTCGCGCAGGGTCGAGCCCATGCGCTGGATGCCTTGCTGCAGCACACCCAGTTCGTCGCGGCGGGTGACGCGCAGGTTGTGGGTCAGGTCGCCGGCGGCGATCTTCTCGACCACGGCCAGGGTCTCGCGCAGCGGACGGGTGATCTGCCGGGTGATGATCACGGCGGCCAGTACACCGACCAGCAGCGCCAGCAAGGTGGCGGTCAGTTGCAGGGTGCGGGCCTGAGCGCTTTCAATGTCGCGACGGTCGAGCTGGATCTGGTACAGGGCGTCGCTGGTCTTGACGATGTCGGCACCTTGAACGGTCATCTCCTGACGTGACACGGCGATATCAGCGGTGGCGTCGCGGAACTGGCGCACGGCGTCGCGGTAAGCCATGACGGCAGTCTCGAACTGCTTGATGCGCGCGGCTTCGCCAGGCAGTTGGCGGTTCAGGCTGGCGATTTCAGCCAGGGCGGTGTCGAGCTGACGCAAGGCCAGTTGCTCGGTCTCGCTGCTGATGTCAGCGATGTAGCTGCGCACGGCCAGGCGTACCAGCAGCAGTTGTTCCTTGGCCTGGGTGGTGGTGCGGAACTGCTCCAGGCGGCTGGCGTCACCCTCGGGCAGGGCCAGCACGTCGCGGTTGATCGCTTCGATCAGCTCGATGGCGCGGGCCGCGGCCTGGTTCATCGAATCGCGAGCGGCCAGGCTGGTCTTGTAGCCGGCGCGCATCTTGTTGATCGACACCTGGTATTCGCTGATGGTCTGGCCCAGGTCCTGGAGCAGCTTGATGTTCTCGGGGCTCTTGAAGCTCTTCAGCAGTTTTTGCTGCTGTTCGCTGAAGGCATTGAGCTTGACCTGAACGTTGCCGGCCGCCGCATCGTCGCCGTTGGTCAGCATGTACTGCAGGCGGGTGATGCGCAGGTTGGTCAAGTCGCTGTTGAGCTGGGTGATGTCACTCATCCAGTTACTGCGATTGATCAGACTGCCCAGGCTGTTCCAGCCGGTCAGGGCCAGCAGGCCGGTAAGCAACAGCACCAGGCCAAAGCCCAGGCCGAGTTTCAGGTTGACGCTGATGTTGGCAAACCAGCTATTCATGCAATCCCTCCAGGAACGTTGTGCTTCTTGATCCGAATCGGTGGAAGGTTGTTGTTATTGATGGCCAGCCGATGTTCTGAGCAGGGTTTATCGGCGGCTTGCGCCGGAGCTGAAACGCTTTTTCAGCAAAAATGATCAGCGGTAGGTAACAGGGCATTTCTGCGGCCAGCCTGAGACTTCAGGTGGCCGCGAAACGGTGGGGCAGGCGGGTCAGAGCGAGCGTGCGCTAAAGGTGTCGCACTGGTTGATATCGCCCTTGGCGAAGCCGGTCTTGAACCAGCGCTGGCGCTGTTGCGAGGTGCCGTGGGTGAACGAATCCGGGACCACCCGGCCTTGGCCCTGCTGCTGCAGACGGTCGTCGCCGATGGCGTTGGCGGCGTTCAGGGCCTCTTCGATATCGCCGGGCTCCAGCCAGTTCAAGCGTTTTTGCGCCTGGAAAGCCCAGACGCCGGCCAGGCAGTCGGCCTGCAGTTCCTGGCGCACCAGCAAGCCGTTGTCGCCTTCCATGCGCTCGCCACGCTGGCGCGCGGCCTGGACCTTGGCCGAGACGCCGAGCAGGGTTTGCACATGGTGGCCGACTTCGTGGGCGATCACGTAGGCCTGGGCGAAGTCGCCGGCGGCCGAGAAACGCTGCTCCATTTCGCGGAAGAAGCTCATGTCCAGGTAGACCTTCTGGTCGGCCGGGCAATAGAACGGGCCGACCGCCGAAGAGGCGAAGCCGCAGGCCGAGTTGATCTGGCCGCTGAACAGGATCAGGTTGGGGTCTTTGTACTGGCGGCCGGCCTGGGCGAAGATGGCCTTCCAGGTGTCTTCGGTGTCGCCCAGCACGGACCGTACGAATTCCGCCTGCTCGTCGTTGGCCGGCGGCGCCTTGCCGGTGCCAGGGCTGACCGGTGCGGTCTGTTCCTGGCCCATCTGCCCGGCCAGTTGGCCGAGGATCTGCAGCGGGTCCTGGCCGGTGATCCAGCCAATCCCGACAATCAACAGGATCGCGCCGATGCTCAGGCCTTTGCCACCGCCGAAGCGCATGCCGCCACCGCCCTCGCCACGGGCATCGACCACATTGTCGCTACGCCTGCCTTTTCGCCATTGCATGAGTGCTCTCCGGAGCTTGGAAACATGAGGACAAAGATTAGTTCACCGCGTGGGGCTCTGTCAGATTCCTGATCTATTCATAACCATTTGGTTATGTATGGTGCGGTTCTTTTCAGTATTCGCCGGGCCCCGCATACCGGAAACTGCATGCTCGCCTGCCACGCCCAGGCCCTCCAATAATTCCAAGACAGGAGAACGGCATGTCTGCGCAAGACAACAGTCGCTTCGCTATCCGTGATCGCAACTGGCACCCGAAAGCCTTCACCCCGGACTACAAGACTTCCGTCGCCCGTTCGCCGCGCCAGGCCCTGGTGAGCATCCCGCAGTCGGTCAGCGAAAGCACCGGCCCGGATTTCTCGCACCTCAAGTTCGGCCCGCACGACCACGACCTGCTGCTCAACTTCAACAACGGCGGCCTGCCGATCGGTGAGCGCATCGTCCTGGCCGGCCGCGTCTGCGACCAGCACGGCAAACCGATCCCGCACACCCTGGTCGAGATCTGGCAAGCCAACGCCGGTGGCCGCTACCGGCACAAGAACGACCGCTACCTGGCGCCGCTGGACCCCAACTTTGGTGGCGTCGGCCGGGCCCTGACCGACAGCCAAGGCTACTACAGCTTCCGCACCATCAAGCCGGGTCCGTACCCCTGGCGCAACGGCCCCAACGACTGGCGTCCGGCGCATATCCATGTGTCGATCAGCGGCCCGTCGATTGCCACGCGCTTGATCACCCAGCTGTATTTCGAAGGCGATCCGTTGATCCCGATGTGCCCGATCGTCAAGTCGATTGCCAACCCTGACGCGGTGCAGAGCCTGATCGCACGGCTGGACATGAGCAATGCCAACCCCATGGATTGCCTGGCCTACCGCTTTGACATCGTGTTGCGCGGGCAGCGCAAGACCCACTTCGAAAACTGCTGAGGAGGTGCCCCATGCCTATCGAACTGCTGCCGGAAACCCCTTCGCAGACCGCCGGCCCCTACGTGCACATCGGCCTGGCCCTGGAGGCCGCCGGCAACCCGACCCGCGACCAGGAGATCTGGAACCGCATGGCGCGGACTGACGCCCCGGGCGAGCACATCCTGGTGTTCGGCAATGTCTATGACGGCAACGGCCATCTGGTGCGCGACTCGTTCCTGGAGTTCTGGCAGGCCGACCACAATGGCGACTACCAGGGCGACTTCGATCCGGAAAAACCGTTCAACAGCTTCGGCCGCACGGCCACGACGTTCGATGCCGGTGAGTGGGCCTTGCACACCATCAAGCCGGGTGTGGCGAACAACGCCGCGGGCGTGCCGATGGCGCCGCACATCAACATCAGCCTGTTTGCCCGTGGCATCAACATCCACCTGCAGACCCGCCTGTACTTCGATGACGAAGCCGAGGCCAATGCCAAGTGCCCGGTGCTCAACCTGATCGAGCAGCCGCAGCGGCGCGAGACGCTGGTTGCGACCCGTTGCGAGGTAGACGGCAAGCTGGCGTATCGGTTTGATATCCGCATTCAGGGTGAAGGCGAGACGGTATTCTTCGATTTTTGAATGTTGAAGCGAGTGACATGAGCAAAGCCCGCCATTGGCGGGCTTTTTGTTCTGATCAGCGTGGTGTCGTAACGCCGATGGATTCGGACTTCAACAGTTTCAAGCCTTCATCGGCGTTGTAGCCATGAATCTCTTTCACATCGAGCTTGCGCATGAACGAGAGCGTTTCAGCAGTGATCACCTGCCCCGGTACCAGGATTGGAAACCCCGGCGGATAGGGGATCACGAAGTTTGCCGAGATCAGCGGCGGGCCGTTTTCCAGGCGTTCGTCGATGGTTTTGTCGAACAGACGAATATGCTCGCACGCTGCGCTGTCGTAGGCTTTGTAGTAAGCACTACGAATGTCTCCTTCTGCCGTACTGCTGTTCGCCGACTCACGAAAAGCGGGGTAGAAACAGCTGAAGTCGGGCAGGTCCGGCACATCTTCCATGAGTGACTGGACTCGGGCATTGAAGGTGTCCCGCAGTTTGCCATCACTGGTGCGCAGGCGATCCTCCAGTTCGCGGCTGATTCGTACCAGCACCCGGATCAGGTGTGCTACGTCACTGCGAGTGTTGTTGATGTTGGTTTGCAGCAGCACGCTGTTGCGAGAGGTCTTGTTCAACTGAACATCGTAGCGGTTGGTCAGCAAGTTCTTGAACGTGGTGCCGTCAAAGCCTGCATGGCCACAGACCAGCGTCAGGCGGGTAGGGTCCAGGGCGACTTCATCGGTGTTCAGGGCATCGACGACGGTGGACCACGCAGTACCCTTGGCCAGGTAATCCTGCAGCCCTGAAGCCCGATAGACCGTTGGCACCAGGTCCTCGATCGTGAGTATCTTGAAATACTTTGATATTAGCGGGTGGCGGCTGACCTCTCGACGGATGTCGAAGGCCAACTGGGTTGCCGACATCACCAGTTCATAGCCTTCCAGCTCCATTTGCCGACGGGCAACATCAAGGGAAGCAATGATTTGCTGATTGGGGGAGGTGGACGTGTGGGTAAATACCGCCTCGCGGAACGATGCTTCGACGTGATGGAAGTCCTGATCGTCGACCAGGATCATCGAGCCCTGGCGCAGCGCCGACATAGACTTATGGGTGGAGTTGGTCTGGTAGACGCGCACGCGGGTGGTGTCCGGGTCCATCAGCAGGTGCTCCTGCAGCAGCGCAGGGTCATCGGCAGCAAGCGCTTGCAGTCGTTCGCGCTGGCATTCGAAGGCGTGCCGGTACTGCGGGCAACTGAGCGCCTGCTTGAGTTGTGCGGCGGCGCCCATGCCGGTTCGACGACGCAGCAGGGGTGAAAAGCGTGCAAAGCCAAACCAGGCTTCATCCCAGAGAAAGGCCAGGTCCGGTTTGATCGCCAGACATTCTTCCATGACCCGGAAGGTGTTGTAGACATGACCATCGAAGGTGCAGTTGGTCAACACCAGCAGTTTGACCCGATGCAGCTTTCCTTCCTTTTTCAGGTCGAGTAGCGCTTGCTTGATAGCGCTCAGTGGCACTGCGCCGTACATCGAGTATCGGGGCAGCGGGTAGGCTTCGACATACAGCGGGTAGGCGCCGGTCAGAACCATGGCGTAGTGGTGTGACTTGTGGCAGTTGCGATCGACAATCACAATGTCACTGGGCGCAAGCAGGGCTTGTTCAACGATCTTGTTCGAGGTCGAGGTGCCATTGGTGACGAAAAACGCCTGCTGTGCGCCGAACGCATGGGCTGCCCGGTCCTGGGCCTTTTTGATGTTGCCGGTGGGCTCTAGCAGGCTGTCGAGCCCCCCCGTGGTGGCGGAGCTTTCGGCCAGAAACAGGTTGATGCCGTAGAACTCGCCCATGTCGCGGATCCAGTTCGACTTGAATATCGATTTTCCGCGGGCAATGGGCAGCGCATGGAAGGTGCCGATAGGACGTTGAGCATAGTGTTTCAGGTTGTTGAAAAACGGCGTTTCATAGCGTTT
Organism: Pseudomonas sp. JV241A; assembly: GCF_900275665.1. NCBI lineage: Bacteria > Pseudomonadati > Pseudomonadota > Gammaproteobacteria > Pseudomonadales > Pseudomonadaceae > Pseudomonas > Pseudomonas sp. JV241A. The sequence continues at coordinate 317,827 of NZ_OPYO01000032.1, read as the reverse complement.
TGCAACGCCTTGCAGCAGGCTCAGGTGGATCTCCAGCGGCTCCTCGACTTCGTAGAACACCCGGCTGATGAACGCGTAGTCTTCATCACCGGCAATTCGCTCAACCTGACGATCGCTGAGCAGCAGGATATCGAGCTCCGGCCTGATGGACTTGATCGCTCGGGCCAGTGGCAAGGCCAGGTTCGTGGAGTCTTCGTCGTCCGGGCTGTTGCCCAGGTGTGGGGCCAGCAGCTCACGCACCCAGGCGGCGCGACAGCTCGATGTAAAAGCGAAACCTTCGTAGATCACGACCGCTTGCAGGTTGACGTTGAGTATCACCGCGAGCAACGCATCCTCAAAGGAGCCGGTCATGACGGGCTCGTAGATGAAGGGGTCCTGGTGGCGGCGCAACTGGCGAATGGCCTGAAGGTGCTGCGGCCATGTCGAGATTGGCGCGGGGCTGACAATCAGTGTTTCGAAATACGGACGATGTGCGGACGCAGCGGCGAAACTACGGGGCGCGGGTGCGTCGGGCAGGTCTTCGCTGGCCTCCCAGTCGTTTGCGTCTTGCTTGTAACTGCGGTCGAGCAGCGAACTGCTGATGCGCTGAGCCAGATGCAGGGCTCCGATGCCATTGCCCGCTGCTACGCGTTCGACCAGCAGGGCCAGCAGGCGAGGGCCCGGGTAGGCCTGGTAAGCCTCCAATTGCGCAAGCTGCTCGAGTTGGGCAAGGCATTGCTGCTGGACCTTCGCGCTAGCGGGCTGATCTTTGCAGTTGCGCCAGCGGCGACACAGGGCGTTGAGCTCACGCCACAAGTCAACGCGGGCAGTGGTACAGGAAAACAGTTGATCGATTGGCTTTGCGTCGCCATCGGGTAGGGTCAGGTTGTTCACGATTCAATTCCTTTTGAACGGTCGCCGGGGCCGTGAAGTATTGGCGTGGCGGATAATCGTGAGCAGCCTGTCTGCTTTCCCTGGGATGCCATGCTGCAAGGTACGCCTTACTCGTAATCTGTCACCCCGGCAATATGCCGCCCGGCGATATAGCCGAACGTCGCCGCCGGCCCCAGATTGATCCCGCCCGCCGGGTAGTGCCCGCCCATAATGCTGGCCATGTCAGTGCCCACCGCATACAGCCCGGCAATCGCCTGCCGCTGCTCGTCCAGTACCTGCGCATGGGCGTTGGTCCTGAGCCCGGCAAAGGTGCCGAAGCAGCCCGGTTCGACTTTCACCGCATAGAACGGCCCCTGTTCGATCGGCGCCACGCACGGATTGGGCCCGTGCAGGGCATCACCCTGTTTGCGGTTGTAAGGCGTGGAGCCGCGCCCGAACTGCGGGTCTTCGCCGTTGCGGGCATGCAGGTTGTACTCGGCGACCGTCGCGACCAGGCCCTGAGCGTCAATCCCGCAGGCCCGCGCCAGGGCTTCGAGGCTATCGCCGGTTTTCAGGTAGCCGGAATTGATCAACGGCTGCACCGGTAAAGGAAACGGCCGCGAGATGCCCAGGCCATAACGACGCTGGAAGGCATGGCTGCAGATCAGCCACGACTCGACCTTGTCCCCGGGCGCCTGGGCGACCATGGCGCTGACGTAGTCGTAGTAGCCGTCGGCCTCGTTGACGAAGCGCTTGCCGTCGGCGAGCACGCCGATGATGCCGGGCTTGGCCCGATCGATGATGTGCGGGAAATGCCCAATGCTGCCGTCCGTGTGCGGCACCCGCGACACCGGCGCCCAGGCCACCGGGCTGTGCAAGTCATCGGCAACCTGGCCGCCAACGCTTTCGCCCAGGCGCAGGCCGTCACCGTTGGCGCCCAGCGGCGGCAGGGCCAGGTGCTCGTGGCCGGTGGGTGTTCGCGGGAACAGCGCCTTGCGCCGTTCGACGTCATTGGCAAAGCCGCCGGCGGCCAGTACCACGGCCTTGCGGGCATGGATGCGGATCGGCCCGCGGGTGGTTTCAATAACGGCACCGCTTACCCGGCCCTGATCCTGGATCAACTGGCGAGCCGCTGCTGACTCCCAGAGCAACACGCCAAGGTCTTCAGCCGATTTGGCCAATCGCGCAACCAGCGCTACGCCATTGACCAGTTGCAGGGCTCGGCCGTGGATCGCCAGGTCGAGCAGGTGGCGGCTTAAACGCTTGCTCACGTGCATTAGTGAACGCCAGGAACGGGTGAGGGTGAGGAAGGCACCGAGGTCCTTGCCGGCCATGATCGGCATGCCCATGAACGAGGTTTCGCGCAGGGTTTTGCGCAGGCGCTTGAGCAGCTTCTTACCCACCTGGCGTCCGTCGTAAGGCGCCGCAATCACCGAACGCCCGCCGGTGCCGGCGCCGGGGGTGTTGCCGTGAATGTCGGCAATGCCGTTGCCGTCGGCAAATTGCAGTTGGGTATGGCGCTCGAAGAACGACACCATGTTGGGCGCAGCTTCCAGGAACGCATCGATCATTGGCGCATCGAAACGCTCGCCCAGTTCATGCTCCAGGTAGCTGCGCGGCTGGGCGCGCTCTTCGATGATCCCGGCGCGCTGTGCCAGCGGGTTGCACGGCACCCACATCCAGCCGCCGGACCAGGCCGTGGCACCGCCGAACACCGGGTCTTTTTCGACCACGATGACTTTTTCACCATGCCAGGCGGCAGTCACCGCAGCGGCCAGTCCGGCGGCGCCGGAACCGATGACCAGTACATCGCATTCGACCAGCGGGGTGTCGACGGGCATGAGCAGTATCCTCCAACAAGTTTTGTTATATTTTGGAACTTGATTCCATATTCTATGGTTCGAGAGATCGCTCAGCCAAGGCGTGCCACGACAAAGTGGGCGAAGATCGGACAGTGATTTGCGCTTTCGCCGGGGCTCTTTAGAATCGGCACAAATTTCAGGGACCATGACCATGGCCGGCAGTCAGATCGAACGCGCGTTCAACCTTCTCGAACGCCTTACCAGCGCCCCGCGCGGGCTGCCCCTGCAGACCCTGGCCGAAGAGCTGGACATCCCCAAGAGCGCCACCCACCGCATGCTCGCCGAGCTGATGCGCCTGGGCTATGTGCGCCAGAATGCCGAGAGCAGCCGCTATCACCTGAGCACTCGCCTGGTGGCCATGGGCTTTCGCTACCTGGCCAGTAGTGGCGCCGATATTGTCCAGCCGATCCTCGAGCAACTGGCGCAGCAGACTGGCGAACTGGTGCGCCTGGGGGTGATCGACGGCGAGCGTCAGACCTGGATCGCCAAGGCCCAGGGCGCCCGTTCCGGCTTGCGTTACGACCCCGACATGGGCCGTGATGCGCCGTTGTTCTACACCGCCTCCGGGCATGCCTGGCTGTCCAGCCTGAGTGATGCCCAGGCTTTGTTGCTGGTGGAGCGCCAGGGGATTGCCGACCCGGCGGAGTTCGGCCCCAATGCGCCGAAATCCAATGCCGAGCTGCTCGAACGCCTGCGTATTGCCCGCGAGCATGGTTATGCCTGGGTGGTGGAAAGTTCGGCGGTGGGTACTTCGGCATTGGCGGCAGTAGTGCGTCACCCGCTCGACGGCCACGCGCTGGGGGTGCTCAGCGTCGCCGGTCCCAGTGCACGGATGAGCGAGGCGCGCATGCACGAGCTGGCGCCGGTGTTGCTGGCGGCGGTGGCGGAGTTGTCGGCGGCGAGTCCTGCGTCCGAGTTGTTCGTTTAAAAGCATCGCTGGCAAGCCAGCTCCCACAGGTACTGCATACACCGAACCTGTGGGAGCTGGCTTGCCAGCGATGGGTGTCGTTTTTTTGCTTGCATTGAAATTGGAACTAAGTTCTAAATATTTCCAAATTCAACTCGCCGAGACAACAACAATGACTCAACGCGTGATGTCCCTCGCCGCCCTGACGGTACTCGAGCTGTCGCCGGTGGAAATGGTCGAGGTCGCCGCTCGCGCCGGTTACAGCCATGTCGGCTTGCGTCTGGAGCCGGCCACGGCCGAGGAGCATCACTTCCCGCTGGTGGCCGACGCCGGCCTGCGTCGGCAGACCGCTGCGCGCTTGCGTGACACCGGCATCAAGGTGCTGGATGTGGAGATCCTGCGGCTCAAGCCCGACACCCTTGTCGCCGACTTCGAAGCGCTGCTGGCAGTGGGCGCGGAATTCGGCGCCAGTGAGCTGCTGGTCGCCGGCAATGACCCCGACGAGCAGCGCCAGACCGACAACTTCGCCGCGCTGTGCGATTTGGCCGGGCAGTACGGCCTGCACCCGCACCTGGAATTCATGCCCTGGACCGATGCGAAGAACCTCACTCAGGCCAGGCGTATCGTCGAGCAAGCCGGACGCGACAATGGCGGGGTGCTGGTCGATGCCTTTCACTTCGACCGCTCGGCTTCATCGCTGGACGAGTTGCGCCAGGTGCCGCCCTCGCGGCTACGCTATGCACAGTTGTGTGACGTGGCCGGTCCGCGTCCGGACGACATGGCCGAGATCCTGCGCCAGGCGCGCAACGAGCGGCGCTTTCCCGGTGATGGCAATTGCGACTTGCCCGGCTTGTTGCGTAGCCTGCCGCAGAACATCGCGCTGAGCCTGGAAATCCCCGTCCGCGACCAGGGCCTGAGTGCCTTGCAGCGGGCGCAGATGGCCCTGGACAAGACCTGTCAGCTGCTCCGTCAACTCTGAACCCGCGAGCCTTTACCGATGCCCCGTCCCACTGCGCTCGACGCTGTCAGCCAACCGCTCAAGGGCATTGCCCTGGTGGTTCTGGCGACCTTGCTGTTCGCCAGCCACGACGCCTTGTCCAAGTACCTGGCGGGGTTCTATCCGATTCTCTGGGTGGTGTGGGCGCGCTATCTGGTGCACACCCTGCTGATGATGGTGATCTTCCTGCCGCAGTCGGGCCTGCGCGTGCTGCGTACGCGAAGGCCGGGGCTGCAGACCTTGCGCGCGCTATGCCTGCTGGGCACCAGCCTGTTGTTCACCACGGCCTTGCAGTACATACCGCTGGCCGAGGCGACTGCGGTCAACTTCCTTGCCCCCTTGCTGGTCACTGCGCTGTCGCTGCCGCTGCTGGGCGAGAAGGTCACGCGCGGGCAGTGGGTGGCGGTGCTGGTGAGTTTCGTCGGGGTGACGGTGATCATTCATCCAGGTGGGGCGTTGTTCACCCCGGCGGTGTTGTTGCCGTTCGGTTCGGCCTTGTGCTTTTGCTTCTACCAGTTGCTGACGCGCAAGCTCAGCGGCACCGACAGCCCGACCACCAGCAACTTCTTCACCGGCCTGCTCAACACCCTGGTGATGAGCGCCGTGGTGCCGATGTTCTGGCAGACTCCAAGTTTGATCCACGGCCTGATGGCAGTGGCCCTGGGCACCTGCGGGATGACCGCACACCTGTTCCTGACCCAGGCCTTCCGCCATGCGCCGCCGGCCATGCTGGCGCCGTTCAGTTACTGTCAGATCGTGTTCGCCGGGATTCTCGGCCTGGTGCTGTTCGGACACAGCCCGGACATGGCCGGGCTGGTGGGGATTGCCTTGATCTGCCTGAGCGGCCTGGGCGCCGCCTGGCTGCAGCGGCGTCGTTAGGCCTCGACTGTCGGCACCTTGCGCGGGGCCATGAAGTACATCCAGGTCAGGGCGATGAAGTACATGGCCGGGATCATGGTGAACAGCAGGGTGTAATTGTTGTTGGTGGTGGTGAGGATATAACCCACCAACTGGGTCATGAACATGCCGCCGATGGCCGCGCACATGCCGCCGAAACCGAACACCGTGCTCATCATGTGCTTGGGCGTGTAGTCCATCACCAGGCTCCAGATGTTGGCGGTCCAGGCCTGGTGCGCGGCGATCGCCAGGGAAATCGCCAGTACCGCGACCCACAGGCTGCTGGCGCCAGCGGCGAAGATCACGCCGATGATGGTGGTGGCAAACAACAGCATCGACAGCAGCCGCGCCTTGACCGGGGCCATGCCGCGGCCAATCAGGAACGACGAGAGAATGCCGCCGCCGACACTGCCGAAATCCGCACTCAGGTAGATGACGATCAGCGGGATGCCCATCTGCGTCACGCTGATGCCCAGGCTGTATTGCTGGTTGAGGAACGGCGGCAGCCAGTACAGGTAGAACCAGAACACCGGCGCGGTCACCGAGTAAGCCAGGGCGAAGGCCCAGGTGCCGCGCATGCGCAGGATGCGTGAGAACGGCACGCGAGCCTGATCCGCTTCTGCTTCGCCTTGCACGTAGGCCAGCTCTTCCTTGCTGACGGTCGGGTGGTCTTCGGGGTTGAAGTATTTCAGGCCCCAGAACACCACCCACACCAGGCCCAGCGCGCCCATGCCCATGAACGCCGCTTGCCAGCCCCACACGGTGAGGATCAACGGCAGCAGCATCGGTGTGAACATGGCGCCGACGTTGGTACCGGCGTTGAAGATGCCAGTGGCCACTGCCCGTTCACCGGCCGGGAACCACAAGCGGGTGGTCTTGACGCAGGCCGGGTAGTTGGCCGCTTCGGTCAGGCCAAGAATGAACCGGCAGACCATGAAGCCCACCGCCGAGGTGGCCAGACCGTGAGCGCCGGTGGCCAGGCTCCAGAGCAGCACGGCGCAGAAGAACACGCGTTTGACCCCGACCCGGTCGATCAAGCGGCCCTGGAGCACGAAGCCGATGGCGTAGCCGACCTGGAACCAGAAGTTGATGTTGGCGTAATCCATCGCCGTCCAGCTCATTTCCTTGGCCAGGATCGGCTGCATCACCCCGAGGGCGGCGCGGTCGATGTAGTTCAAGGTGGTGGCGAAGAACACCAGGGCGAGCATGACCCAGCGGGTCTTGCCGACGGCCATGGCGCCACGCAACTTGTCGCCGATGCCGGCGTGCGGAGTACTGCCCAGGGGCTGGGCCATGCGGGTGGATTGAGTGTGGATCATCGCGGGTTACCCGTATTTTTATGTTTATGGGTCAAGCCTTGGTGTTGAAATGGTGCGCCCGTGGTCAAAAAAGGGTCAATTCGCTGAACGCTATTTTGGGCGATAATCGAACACAAAACTAACTAGTTCGTACCTTTTGCATTGAGCAAAAATTGGCCAACGCCAATAATTCCTCCACCGGTTTTTGCCTGCCCATCGGAGCCAGAATAATGCAGCGTTCGATCGCCACCGTATCCTTGAGCGGTACTTTGCCAGAAAAACTCGAAGCCATCGCCGCCGCAGGCTTCGACGGGGTCGAGATCTTCGAGAATGACCTGCTGTACTACGCCGGCAGTCCGCGCGAAATTCGCCAGCGCTGCGCCGACCTGGGTCTGGCAATTACCCTGTTCCAGCCGTTTCGCGATTTCGAGGGCTGCCGCCGCGATCGCCTGGCGCGCAACCTGGAACGGGCCGAGCGCAAATTCGATCTGATGCAGGAGCTGGGCACCGATCTGGTGCTGGTGTGCAGCAACGTCGCCGCCGATTCCCTCGGTGAGCGCCAGCTGCTGGTGGACGACCTGCGCCTGCTGGCCGAGCGCGCCGGTGCCCGTGGCCTGCGCATCGGTTACGAAGCCCTGGCCTGGGGCCGCCATGTGAATACCTGGGAGCAGGTCTGGGACATTGTCAAAACCGCCGACCATGCCAGCCTCGGGATGATCCTCGACAGTTTCCACACCCTGTCGCTCAAGGGCGACCCACGGGCCATCGCCCAGGTGCCGGGGGACAAGATCTTCTTCGTGCAGATGGCCGACGCGCCGATCCTGGCCATGGACGTGCTGGAGTGGAGCCGGCATTTTCGCTGCTTCCCGGGGCAGGGCGAGTTTGACCTGCCGGGGTTTCTGGCGCCGATCCTGGCCAGCGGTTACAGCGGCCCGCTGTCGCTGGAAATCTTCAACGATGGCTTCCGCGCCGCGCCGCCACGGGCCAATGCCGCCGATGGATTGCGCTCGCTGTTGTACCTGGAAGAGAAGACCCGTCAGCGCCTGGAGCAAGACCGCGTAGCGCCGGCCAGCGACGACCTGTTGTTCGCCCCACCGCCTGCCAGTGCCTATGACGGTATCGAGTTCCTCGAATTTGCCGTCGACGACGCCCTGGGTGCCAAGCTGGGCAACTGGCTGGAGTGCCTGGGCTTTACCCGCGCCGGCGTGCATCGTTCGAAGAATGTCAGCCTGCTGCGTCAGGGCGACATCAACCTGATCCTCAACGCCGAACCCTATTCGTTCGCCCACAACTTTTTCGAAAGCCATGGCCCGTCGCTGTGCGCCACGGCGATCCGGGTCAAGGACAGCGCCCAGGCCCTGGCCCGTGCCGTGGCCTACCATGGCCAGCCCTACCGTGGCCTGGTCGGCCCCAACGAGCGCGAGCTGGCGGCGGTGCGCGCACCGGATGGCAGCCTGATCTACCTGGTGGATCAGGACGCCCAGGGCCGGACCATCTACGACACCGACTTCAGTGTGCAGCAGCAAGCGGGCAGCAGCCTCGGCTTGACCCGCATCGATCATATGGCCCTGGCCTTGCCGGCCGACGGCCTGGACAGCTGGGCGCTGTTCTACAAGAGCGTGCTGGACTTCAGCGCCGATGACGAAGTGGTGTTGCCCGACCCCTACGGCCTGGTCAAGAGCCGCGCCTTGCGCAGCCGCTGCAGCACCATCCGCCTGCCGCTGAACATTTCGGAAAACCGCAACACGGCGATTGCCCATGCCTTGTCGCATTACCGCGGTTCGGGCGTGCACCACATCGCGTTTGATTGCGAGGATATTTTTACCGCGGTCAAACAGGCCAAGGAAGCTGGCGTGGCCTTGCTCGACATCCCGCTCAACTATTACGACGACCTTGCCGCGCGTTTTGATTTCGACGACGAGTTCCTCAGCGAGCTGGCCTACTACAACGTGCTTTACGACCGCGATGCCCAGGGCGGTGAGCTGTTTCATGTGTACACCGAGCCGTTCGAGGAGCGCTTCTTCTTCGAGGTACTGCAACGGCGTAACGGCTACAGTGGCTATGGCGCGGCCAACGTCGCCGTGCGGCTGGCCGCGATGGCCAAGGCGCGCGCCGGCTCGCCAGCGCAGGCCAAGTTGTAGGGCACAGGCTGCGAGGCTTCCTTACTCAGCACCCGGGGCTCATAATTGCCGGGTTAACCGATGGCCATGAGTCCCGTATGACGACTACCCCAGCACTCTGCGCAGCCCCTGAACCCGCGCCGCGCAAGGGCCGCAAGAACAACCCGGAAAAGACCCGCGAGAATATTCTCCAGGCGGCGATCAGCGAATTCGTCCAGCAGGGGCTGGCCGGCGCCCGGGTCGATGCGATCGCCGAGCGCACGCAAACCTCCAAGCGCATGATCTACTACTACTTCAACAGCAAGGAGCAGTTGTACGTCGAGGTGCTGGAGAAGCTCTACGGCGATATCCGCAGTACCGAAAGCAACCTGCACCTGGCCGAGCTCGAGCCGCGCCTGGGCATCCGCCGGCTGGTGGAGTTCACCTTTGATCACCATGATCGCAACGTCGACTTCGTGCGCATCGTCTGCAACGAGAACATGCACCACGGCGAGTACGTCAAGCGCTCGTCGGCCATCCGCTCGATGAACAAGACCGTGCTCACGGCGCTGGACGAAGTGCTCAAGCGCGGGGCTGGTGCAGGAGTGTTCCGCCAGGGGCTGGAGGCGCTGGATGTGCACCTGTTGATCAGCTCGTTCTGTTTCTACCGGGTATCGAACCGGCATACCTTTGGCGAGATCTTCCAGGTGGATTTCGAGGACAAGGCGGTCAAGGAACGGCATCGGCAAATGATTTGCGAGGCGGTGCTGAGGTTCTTGCAGGCCTGAGGATCCGGGGCCGCTTTGCGGCCCATCGCTGGCAAGCCAGCTCCCACAGTTGCGGCGCATGCAGATCCATTGTGGGAGCCGGCGTTGCCGGCGATGCTTTTCAGTCACCCAGGCTGTTGAAGTGCTCGATCATCCGCGCCGCATCCGGCTTCACTCCGCTGAACAGTTCAAACGCCTTCACCGCCTGGAACACCGCCATGTTTGCCCCGCTCAGGGTGCGGCAACCCAGGGCCCGGGCTGCGCATAGCAGCTCGGTTTCCAGCGGGAAATAAACGATCTCCGCCACCCACAGATCCGATCGCAGCAACGCCTTGGGCACCGGCATGCCCGGCAGCTTGGCCATGCCCATGGGCGTGGTGTTGACCAGGCCGTCGGCGCTGGCCATGGCGCTTCGCAGGTCATGGCCGACCCTGGCCCGGCTACCTGGAAAGTGCTGGTTGAGGTTATCCACAAGGGCCTGGGCCCGGGCCAGCTCTACATCGAATACCGTCAGCTGTTCGACGCCTTCTTCCAGTAGCGCATGGGCCACTGCAGCCCCTGCGCCGCCAGCGCCCATCTGCACTACCTGACGGCGCGCCGCATCGGCCAGGCCACGGCGAAAGCCTTCGGCAAAGCCCAGGCAGTCGGTGTTGTGGCCGATGCGCTTGCCATCCTTGAGCACCACGGTGTTGACCGCGCCGATGCCCTGGGCTTGCGGCGACAGCTCGTTGAGCAGCGGCAGGATCGCCTGTTTGCATGGGAAAGTGATGTTCAGGCCGGTGAAGCCCATGTACTCAGCTGCTGTCAGCAGCTCTTCGAGGGCGCTGCTGTCGAGTTTGAGCTGGTCCAGGTCGATCAGCCGGTACAGGTAATTCAGGCCTTGCGCGGCGCCTTCGCGCTCGTGCAGCGCCGGGGTGCGCGAGGCCTGGATGCCGGCGCCGATAAGGCCGGCGAGAATGCCGGAGGAGGGGGCCAAACTCATGCTGAAAACTCCATTGTTGTTCTTGGTGATGGGATGGGAGTGATTCAGTTAGAAAATGTACCGAATGGTTAATTTGGTCAATTGGCCGCAAGGTCGCAGGCGTGTTTTCTGTGCGCTGATCGCACAGCCTGTGCTACACCTGTTGCTTTGTACCTGACCACGGAGGGAGACATGGCAACGCCGATCAACGACCTGCAGTCGCTGGGTGAAACCTGGCCAGGCTTGGCCAACCTGACCCAGTCGATCTTCGCGGCCCTGGGTGGCCATGGTTTTCGCAATGCCTTTCGCCTTGATCATTCGCGCAGCACTTGCCTGATGCTGATCGATGGCCTGGGCTGGAACCTGCTGCAGGCCCATGCCTGGCATGCACCGTTTCTTGCCTCATTGATGCAGCCGGACAGCCACTTCAAGGTGGGTTTTCCGGCCACCACCGCGACCAGCCTGGCCTCGGTGACCTCAGGGCTGGGCAGCGGCGCCCACGGCATCGTTGGCTGCGGCTTCGCCCTGGATGAGCAGACCGAACTGTCGCCGCTGTCGTGGACCACGTCGCCTCTGCAGGTCGAGGCGCAGCCCAGCATCGCGCCGCTGCCGGAGAGCTTTATCGTGCCTGCCGATGCCTGGAGCCAGGCCGCCGCGCAGGGCATCGCCATCAGCACGGTGATGCTCGGGCGCTATGCCAGTTCCGACTTCACTCGGGCGATCTACAAGGCTGGCAGGATTCTCCCTGCGCCGGCCTATGACGCCTATCCGGAACTGGTCAATGCCGCCCTGGCGGTGCCGGAGCCGGCGTTCTGTTTTGCCTATTTCGGTGACCTGGACTTTGCCGGACACTTGTTCGGCCCCGGCTCCGAGGGCTGGCTCAAGCAACTGCAGATTGCCGACCAGCTGGCCCAGGCCATCGCCCGCCGTTTGCCCGAGCAGGCGCGGCTGATGGTGATTGCCGACCACGGCATGCTGGCGCTGGACAGCGAACAGGTGCGTGACTTTGACCAGGATCCGGTGCTGCAGGAGGGCGTGCGGGCGATGGCCGGAGATATCCGCGCGCGCTACCTGTACACCCATGAGCACCAGCAGGATCGTGTACACGAGCGTTGGCAGAATCGTCTCGGGGATCAATACCGGATATTGAGCAAGGCCCAGGCAATTGCCAAGGGGCTGTTCGGCGATGTGTTGCTGAGCCAGGCTGAAGCGCGGATTGGCGATCTGATCGTGGTCCCGAGCGGGGCCGGCGGGATCATTCGCAGCGAGGTGGAGAAGCACGCCAGTCAGTGGCGGGGGCACCATGGGGCGTTGACCGATGAGGATCAGCTGGTGCCGTTGTTGATGTGTTCGGGGAAGGGCTGAAGGGCCCTGATCGCGGGTCAAGCCCGCTCCCACAAAACCTGTGGGAGCGGGCTTGACCCGCGATAGCTTCAACGCCGAACCAGCAACACCCCACTCTCCATGTGATGGGTATACGGAAACTGGTCGAACAACGCGCAACGCTCGATGCGATGGGTGTCGTGCAACTGGGCGATATTCGCCGCCAGGGTTTCCGGGTTGCAGGAGATGTACAGGATATTGTCGAAGCGCCGGGTCAGTTCACAAGTGTCCGGGTCCATGCCGGCGCGCGGCGGGTCGACGAACACACTGCCGAACTGGTAACTCTTCAGGTCGATACCTTCCAGGCGGCGGAACGGGCGCACTTCGTTCAGCGCTTCGGTCAGCTCTTCAGCCGACAGGCGCACCAGGCGCACGTTATCCACAGCGTTGTCGTCGAGGTTGTGCAGGGCGGCATTCACCGAAGTCTTGCTGATCTCGGTGGCCAGCACCTTGCGTAGCCGGGTGGCCAGCGGCAGGGTGAAGTTGCCGTTGCCGCAGTACAGCTCGAGCAGGTCGTCCTGGCGCTCGCCCAGGGCCTCATAGGCCCAGTTGAGCATCTTCTGGTTGACCGCGCCGTTAGGCTGGGTGAAGGCGCCTTCAGGCTGGCGGTAGCGGAAGGTGCGTCCTGCAATCTGCAGTTCTTCGACCGCGTAATCGCGGCCGATCACCACGCGCTTGCCCTTGGAGCGGCCGATGATGCTCACGCCCAGGTCGCTGGCCAGTTGCTGCGCCGCGGCTTCCCAGTGCTCGTCCAGTGGACGGTGGTAGCACAGGGTGATCATCGCATCGCCTGCCAGGGTGGTGAGGAACTCCACCTGGAACAGCTTGAAACTCAGCGCCGAACTGGCCTGCCAGGCGGCCTTGAGCCGCGGCATCAGGTCGTTGATCTGCTGGCTGGCAATCGGGAAGTCTTCGATCAGGATCGGCGTGTACTTCTCGCCCGGGGCGAACATTGCGTAGAAGCGCTGCTCGTTTTCACGCCACAGGCGAAACTCTGCACGCAGGCGATAGTGCTCGCGCGGCGAGTCGAACACTGCAGGCTCGGGAGCCGCGAATGGCGCCAGCAGCTCGCGCAGGCGCGCGACCTTGGCGTCGAGCTGCTGGGTGTAGGTCGAAGGGTCGAAGACAGCACTCATGCGTTGAACCAGCCCAGCTTGATGACGAACAGGATCGAGAGGATCACCAGCGCCGCGTTGAGGTCACGGGCACGGCCGGAGAGCAGCTTGATCGCGGTCCAGGCAATGAAACCGAAGGCGATGCCGTTGGCGATCGAGTAGGTCAGCGGCATGGCCAGGGCGGTAACCACCACCGGCGCGGCTTCGGTAATGTCGTCCCAGTTTATTTCAGCCAGGCCCGAAGCCATCAACACGGCGACGAACAACAGCGCAGGTGCCGTGGCGAAGGCTGGCACGCTGCCGGCCAGCGGCGCGAAGAACAGCGCCAGCAGGAACAGGATGGCCACCACGATGGCGGTCAGGCCGGTGCGGCCACCGGCGCTCACGCCCGCGGCGGATTCGATGTAGCTGGTGGTGGTCGAGGTGCCCAGCAGGGAACCGGCCATGGCCGCAGTACTGTCGGCGATCAGCGCACGTCCCATCTTCGGCATGTGGCCGTCCTTGCGCATCAGGCCGGCGCGCTTGGCGACGCCGATCAGGGTGCCGGAGTTGTCGAACAGGTCGACGAACAGGAACGCGAAGATCACGCTGATCAGGCCGACGTCCAGCGCGCCCTTGATGTCCAGCTGCAGGAAGGTCGGTGCCAGCGACGGCGGCATCGACACTACGCCGTTGAACGGGGTGACGCCCAGGGCGATCGAGGCCACGGTCACCGCCAGGATGCCGATCAGCACCGCGCCACGGACCTTCATGGCCTCCAGCGCGACGATCAGGAAGAAGCCCAGGGTGGCAAGGATCGGCGCTGGCTTCTTGAGGTCGCCGAGGCCCACCAGGGTGGCCTGGTTATCGACCACAATGCCGGCGTTGTGCAGGGCGATCAGTGCCAGGAACAGGCCGATACCGGCGGCGATTGCCGAACGCAGCGGCAACGGGATGCTGTTGACGATCCATTCACGGATGCGAAAGATCGACAGCAGGAAGAAGCACACCGCCGAGATGAACACCGCGCCCAATGCCACCTGCCAGGTGTGGCCCATGTGCAGGACCACGGTGTAGGTGAAGAAGGCGTTCAGGCCCATGCCCGGTGCCAGGGCGATCGGGTAGTTGGCGATCAGGCCCATGGTGGTCGAGCCGATGGCTGCGGCCAGGCAGGTGGCGACGAACAGCGCACCCTTGTCCATGCCGGTCTCGCCGAGGATGCTCGGGTTGACGAACAGGATGTAGGCCATGGCCAGGAAGGTGGTCACGCCCGCGAGAATCTCGGTGCGGACATTGGTGTCGTGTGCTTTTAGTTGAAACAGCCTTTCCAGCATGCCTGCTCCCCGTGGCGCTCCCGGCGCCGTGAATGTATCGACCCAGTTAGCAAAGCACAGACTGTACCGGGAGACTGTGGTTTTTCCCTGGGTCGGAAAAAAGCCGCGCATCATACCAGCATGCTCGGGCAGCGGTAATTAATGTCGCGATACACTGCAGATATCTGCAGGTTCTGCGCCGTTCCCCCCATCCCGAGTTGACCATGCTGTGCAACTGACCGACTACCGCGACCTCACCCCGGCCCAGCGCGAGCAACTGATCGATATCCAGGTGCGGCCCGAACAACAGCACTTTGCCGGCGATATGGCCAGCGCGCTGTACATCCTGCTGAGTACCGACAGCCCTGACCTGCGCGGCGTGGCGCTGCTGGTGAATAATGTGCCGAGCGCCTTCCTGCTGCTCCAGCGTGGGGCGTTCCTGGCGCCCTGGGCCCGGCCCGATGCCGCGACAATCAATGCCTTGCAGGTGGATCGGCGCCTGCAGGGCCGCGGCTTGGGGCGATTTTTCATGCAGGCGCTGCCGGGCCTGGTGCGCGATTTGTGGCCCGACGTGCGCTGTTTGCAACTGTCGGTGGACCCGGGCAACCACACCGCCCTGGCGTTTTACCGGGCCACCGGCTGGGTCGACAGCGGTGACGGCTACCGCGCGCGCAAGGGCCATGAGTGTCAACTGACCCTGCTGCTATGAGCGACTAAGCTTGTTAGATACCCCGGCGGAGAGCAGTTGATGACCCACAGAGCCCTGATCGTAGTCGCCGAAGGCGTGGATGACCTGCAAAGCGTGACCTTGATCGACGTGCTGCGTCGGGCCAAGGTGGAAGTGGTGGTGGCCAGTATCGAAGGCCGGCGGATGCTCACCTGTGCCCGTGGCACGCGCTTGACCGCCGACGGCATGCTGGTGGATCTGCTGGCCCAGCCGTTTGATCTAATCGTGTTGCCCGGGGGCGAAAAAGGCGCGCAGCACATGGCTGCGCACCAACCGCTGGCGCAGCAGGTGAAGGACCAGGCCAAGACCGGGAAGTTTTTTGCCGCCATCGGCGAAGGGCCCTTGGCGTTGCAGGCCTTCGGGGTGTTGCGCCAGCGGCGCATGACCTGTGATCCGGCTGTCAGCCAGGGATTGTCCGGGTGCAGTTTTGTCGATCAGCCGGTGGTGGTGGATGGTAATTGCATCACCGCGCAGGGCTCGGCGGCGGCGCTGGAGTTTGCCTTGGTATTGGTCGAGCAACTGGCGGGCAGGGTGGTGCGCAAGCGGGTGGCAACTGAGCTGCGGGTGTGACTATCGCGGGGCAAGCCCGCTCCCACAGGTTTTGCATGCACCGGACTTGTGGGAGCTGGCTTGCCAGCGATGAGGCCCCTGAGGTCAATCCTCGGGCCTGTTCTGCATATGATCGCGTCCAGCCAAGGTCGGGAACAGCTTGATCCACACCCCGGTCACCACCAGGGTCCCGACCCCGCCCAGCACCACCGCCGGCACCGTGCCGAACCAGTGCGCCGTCACCCCCGACTCGAACTCACCGAGCTGGTTCGACGCACCGATGAACAATCCGTTCACCGCACTCACCCGGCCACGCATCTCATCCGGTGTCTCCAGTTGCACGAAGGCGCCGCGAATCACCATGCTGATCATGTCGGCGGCACCCAGCACCGCCAGCACGGCCAGGGAAAACCAGAACGAAGTGGACAGGCCAAAGGCGATGGTCGCCACACCAAACACCCCCACGGCGGTGAACATCACCCGCCCGACCTTGCGCTCCACCGGGAAGCGCGCCAGCCACAGCGACATCAGCAAAGCGCCCACCGCTGGCGCCGAACGCAGCAGGCCCAGGCCCCAGGGGCCGGTCAGCAGGATGTCCTTGGCGAACACCGGCAGCAATGCAGTGGCTCCGCCCAGCAGCACGGCAAACAGGTCCAGGGAAATGGCGCCGAGAATGTCCGGGCGGCTGCGGATAAAGCGAATTCCGGCCATCAGTGATTCAAGACTGGCACGGCCCTGGTTGCTCGGCTGCTGACGCGAGACCAGGCCCAGGGTCAGTACACAGGCAATCAGGTACAGCGCCACCGTCGGGCCATAGACCCAGACGCTGCCAAAGGCATAGAGAAAACCGCCCACCGCCGGCGCGACGATGGTTGCCGCCTGCATGGCCGAAGCCGATGCCGCCACCGCGCGCGGGAACAGCTCGGAAGGCACCACATTGGGCAGCAGCGCTTGAGTCGCCGGCATCTCGAAGGAGCGTGCGCTGCCGAGCAAAAACGCCAACAGGAAGATCAGCTCGCGGCTGACACTGTTGGTGCTGCTGGCAAGTACCAGTACCAGGGCGATCATGGCCTGGGCGCTCTGGCACAGGGCGGCTACCCGACGCCGGTCATAACGGTCGGCGACGTGCCCGGTGTGCAGCATGAACAGCACCCGCGGGGCGAACTCCACCAGGCCCACCAGGCCCAGGTCGAGGACATTGCCGGTCAACTGATAGAGGTGCCAGCCGATCGCCACGGTGAGCATCTGGAAGCCGCTGGCGGTAAATACCCGGGCCAGCCAGAAAGCCAGGAAGGGACGGTGATGACGCAGCAGCAGAACAGGGTCTGACATCGGCGAAACAGAGCCTCGGCGAACGGATCGGCGGTGCAGATTAGCATCACTTTGTAACAGCGGGTTGCGAGGAATACCGCGTTTGTGCGGTAAGCGCACTGTTTTGGGGCGCGGTAAAGGGGGTGAGACAACCGGTCACGCGGCAATCAACCACACAAGCGAGCAGCCCGTTCAGGACTATCCTTTCAGGCAACCGTTGATCTGGATCAATTGTTTCATTTGCAACGGTAGGGCCAGACGGCCGAATTCCCTGCGATGTGATGTTTACAGAACAATTCCAACTTGCCGCACTCAACTACCGTGGGGGCAGTTGGCGCCAAGGCCTCCGCCTGACGCCGGATTACCTGACAGAGGAAGCACTATGTTCGGATTAGAGGCTCTAGATCTCGCCCGAATTCAGTTCGCGTTTACCGTGTCCTTTCACATCCTGTTCCCGGCCATCACCATCGGCCTGGCGAGCTACCTGGCTGTTCTCGAAGGCTTGTGGCTGAAGACCAACAACAGCGTCTACCGTGACCTTTACCATTTCTGGTCGAAAATCTTTGCCGTCAACTTCGGCATGGGGGTGGTCTCCGGCCTGGTCATGGCCTACCAGTTCGGTACCAACTGGAGCAAGTTTTCCGATTTCGCCGGCTCCGTCACCGGGCCGCTGCTCACCTATGAAGTACTCACGGCCTTCTTCCTCGAGGCCGGTTTCCTTGGCGTCATGCTCTTTGGCTGGAACCGTGTCGGCCGTGGCCTGCACTTCTTTGCCACAGTGATGGTGGCCATCGGCACCTTGATCTCGACCTTCTGGATCCTCGCCTCCAACAGCTGGATGCAGACCCCGCAGGGCTACGAAATCGTCAACGGCGTGGTTGTGCCGGTGGACTGGTTCGCGGTGATCTTCAACCCGTCGTTCCCCTACCGCCTGGCACACATGGCTACTGCCGCCTTTGTTGCTACCGCGTTCTTCGTCGGCGCTTCGGCCGCCTGGCACCTGTTGCGCGGCCGCGATAATCCGGCGATCCGCAAGATGCTGTCGATGGCCATGTGGATGGCCCTGATCGTAGCGCCGGTGCAGGCAGTGATCGGCGACTTCCACGGCCTCAACACTCTTAAGCACCAGCCGGTGAAAATCGCCGCGATCGAAGGCCACTGGGAAAACGTGCCGGGCGAACCGACCCCGTTGATCCTCTTCGGCATCCCCGACATGGAAGCCGAGACCACCCGCTTCAAAGTGGAAATCCCGGCGCTGGGCAGCCTGATCCTGACCCACAGCCTGGACAAGCAAGTGCCAGCGATGAAGGAGTTTCCGAAAGAAGACCGACCTAACTCGACCATCGTCTTCTGGTCGTTCCGGGTCATGGTCGGCCTTGGCATGTTGATGATCTTCGTCGGCCTCTGGAGCCTGTGGCTGCGCAAGAGCGACAAGCTCTACAGCTCGCGGCCGTTCCTCTACCTGACCCTGTGGATGGGCCCGTCCGGCCTGATCGCGATTCTTGCCGGCTGGTTCACCACCGAGATCGGTCGTCAGCCCTGGGTGGTCTACGGCCTGATGCGTACCGCCGATGGTGCCTCGAACCACAGCTACGGCCAGCTCGGCCTGACCCTGGTGATGTTCGTGGTGGTCTACTTCGCGCTGTTCGGCACCGGCCTGGGCTACATGATGCGCCTGGTGCGCAAAGGGCCGAAAACCGGTGAAGGCGACGAGACCAACCCGGGTGGCCCCGGCCAGCAACGCACCCCGGCACGGCCGCTGTCTGCCGCCGATGACGATCATGACAATGGCGAGCACGCCAGCCTGAACAAGGGGAACTGAATCATGGGTGTTGATCTTCCGCTTATCTGGGCCATCATCATCATCTTCGGCATCATGATGTACGTGGTCATGGACGGCTTCGACCTCGGCATCGGCATCCTCTTCCCCTTCGTCAAGGGTGAGCAGGACCGCGATGTGATGATGAACACCGTCGCCCCGGTCTGGGACGGTAACGAAACCTGGTTGGTACTCGGTGGTGCGGCGCTGTTCGGCGCCTTCCCGCTGGCCTACGCCGTGGTGCTTTCAGCGCTGTACCTGCCGTTGATGCTGATGCTGATCGGGCTGATCTTCCGTGGCGTGGCCTTCGAGTTCCGCTTCAAGGCCACTGCGGCCAAGCGTCACCTGTGGGATAAGGCGTTCATCGGCGGCTCGCTCGCGGCGACTTTCTTCCAGGGCGTGGCCCTGGGTGCCTTCATCGAAGGCTTCAAGGTGGTCGATCGCAGCTACGCCGGCGGCAGCCTCGACTGGCTGACCCCGTTCAGCCTGTTCTGCGGCCTGGGCCTGATCGTTGCCTACGCCTTGCTCGGCTGCACCTGGCTGATCATGAAGACCGAAGGCAAGCTGCAACTGCAGATGCACGACCTGGCGCGCCCGCTGGCCCTGGTGCTGCTGGCGGTGACCGGTATCGTCAGTATCTGGACGCCGCTGGCCCACCCGGACATTGCCGAGCGCTGGTTCAGCCTGCCCAACCTGTTCTGGTTCCTGCCGGTGCCGATCCTGGTGCTGGTGACCCTTTACGGTTTGCTCCGGGCGGTGGCGCGTAACGCTCACTACACCCCGTTCCTGCTGACCCTGGTGTTGATCTTCCTTGGCTACAGCGGCCTGGGCATCAGCCTGTGGCCGAACATCATCCCGCCGTCGATCTCGATCTGGGACGCTGCCGCGCCGCCGCAAAGCCAGGGCTTCATGCTGGTCGGGACCTTGTTCATCATCCCGTTCATCCTCGGTTACACCTTCTGGAGCTACTACGTGTTCCGCGGCAAGGTGACCCACGAAGATGGCTACCACTAGGGGAGCATGGCAATGACTGGCAAAGGCACGATTGACGAAGAGAAAAAACCGCTCTGGCAGCGCCTGGGCTGGTTGGCGCTGATCTGGGTGGGCAGCGTGGTGAGCCTGGCGATTGTTGCCTGGCTGATGCGCCTGTTCATGAGTGCGGCCGGACTGAGCACGCACTGAAACGCTATTTCCCATCCCGCCTTGCGGCGGATTTACAGCCCTTCGCAGCGTCAGCTGCGGAGGGTTTTTTTAGGGCCTCATCGCTGGCAAGCCAGCTCCCACATGGCCAGTGGACACCGGTCTATTGTGGGAGCTGGCTTGCCAGCGATGCAGGCGACGCAGTGCTGGTTTATTTACGCGCCTTGAGCACCACGAACTTCGGTGTCGCCGCCACCTGTTCGACCCCGCGGAACAACCGCGCCAGCTTGCTGTGATAACCCAGATGACGGTTGCCGACGATATACAGCGCGCCACCGACCACCAGCGCCTCCCGAGCCTGCTGGAACATCCGCCAGGCGAGGAAGTCACCGACCACCTGCTGCTGGTGGAACGGCGGGTTGCACAGCACCACATCCAGCGACTGCGGCGCTTGCCCGGCCAGGCCGTCGTCGGCGCGGACAGTGACTTCCCGCTGGCCCAGTGCGGCCTGCCAGTTCTCCAGCGCCGACTGCACGGCCATGTACGACTCGTCGACCAGGGTGTACTGCGCCTGCGGGTTGGCCAGGGCGCTGGCAATGGCCAGCACACCATTGCCGCAACCCAGGTCCGCGACTCGGGCGTCGCCGAGGTCTTTGGGCAGGTGTGGCAGGAACGCCCGGGTGCCGATATCCAGGCCTTCGCGGCAAAACACGTTGGCGTGGTTGAGCAGCTCAAGGCGTGGCGCATCGAGTTGATAGCGGGTCGGGTAGGGCGAGACAAATGGCGACTTCGGCTCGAAGGTGGCAATCAACAACCGGGCCTTTTTCTTCGCCAGCGATGCCTGCACCGGGCCGATATACTTCTCCAGCAGATCGCCGGCAGCCCGTGGCAGGTGCTTGATCATGGCCCCGGCAACCACTTGCGCGCCGGGCGCCAGCTGGCCCTGCAGGCGGATCAACTGCTCTTCGAGCAAGGCCAGGGTCTTCGGCACGCGTACCAGCACGCGGTCGAACGGGCCTTGCCAGGGGCTGCTGGCCGCCACGAACGGCACTGCGTCGAAGGCCAGGCCGTTGCGTACCAGGTTTTTTTCCAGGGCCAGATGAGCCAGGTGCGAATCGCCGCTGCTGAGCACCGATACATGCGGTGCCAGGCTGATGGCCAGGGCACCGAAACTGTCATTGAGCACCAGCACCCGGGTAATTGCCGTAGGGGACTGCTCGGCCATGTGCTCCAGCAAATACTCGTCGGCAGCATCGAAGGCTTGCAGGGGGTCGTTGGCTTGCTCGGGCTGGCGAAGCAGGTCGAGTTCGGCGAAGGGGCTGGTCAGCAGGGGCATGGTGTAAGGCTCTGGGGCATTGATGTGCGTGCGCGCGGCGCGCTCTACAGGGCCGTGATTCTACCGTGCTTTGAAAGAGTGCGGGGTTGTTGCCTCAGATCAGGCCGCGCATCGCTGCAATGGCGATTGCGCCGGCTTTGTTGCTCGCGTTGGTTTTAGTGATGATGCTGCGGATGTGAAAGTTCACCGTGCTCTGCGACAGCGAAAGGATGCAGGCGATATCGGCGGCGGTCTTGCCGGCGGCAGACCATTTCAGCACTTCGGTCTCCCGCGCGGACAAATTGCAGGACGGCGTGTCGTGCCCCGGCTGCCGGTCAATCATCAGCGTGTGCAGCAGGTTGCACAGCCAGATGGTCTGGCCGGCCTTGTCGTAGAGTTCTTCGAGGCTGATTGGCTGTTGGCTGCGGACGACGCTGAGCATGCTTTCGTTGTGACGCATATCGTGTGCCGACTGGCTCCAGCCATGGCGCAGACCGTGGGATTTGGCGTCTTCCCAGAATTGAGGCGTCTCTCGGAACAGGTCATCGCACCACAGGATCGGCATCAGCGAGCGATGGCAGTGGGTGACGATGGGGTCGATGTTCAGGTAGTTGCAGCTTTGGTAGTGGTCGTTCCAGGCATCGGGATAATTGTTGAAGGTTCTTAGTTGAGGCGCCTGGGTCGCTATCTGCACACGCATGCCGAAAGCCAGGTACTCCATGTCCAGTTGCTGGGCCAGGGAAACCGCGAGCTCAAACATCCGTATTTCGTCGGTTTCGCCAAGCAACTGCTCTAGTTGCTGTTCTTTCCAGTGCGGCATGGGGCCAGTCTCTTGTTGGTGGATCCAACAACGGATAAACGTGGAGAGCAGTGTAGGAAAAGGCCGACGGTTTTGTTGGGTTTTTTTGCTATAGAAATGTGATCGTTTCGATAGGCAGGTTCTTTAAGGCGTGGCAGTTAGTTTCAAGTTGCGACGCGTTATTATTTGGTTGATATCAGTGTGAAATCATTGAGCTATTACCAGGCACTGCTTCTATTTTCGCCTCTGGCTGTTGAAATGTTGTTACAGCGTGCCGGAGTGCGCCATCCTGGCTGATTCCCGGTTGGATCGACACAGGCCGATGCCACTACAAACCTGCGGTGTTTATCTTGCGGCGTTTGCGCGACACTGGGCTATCTGTTTTTTGGAGTAAGTCATGACTGCCAGTGCTGAAAAGTTCACCCGCCAGACGCTGCTCGACGTCCAGCCGCTGACCCCCAGCCTGTTCAGCCTGCGCACCAGCCGCGACCAGGGCTTTCGTTTTCGTGCCGGCCAGTTCGCCCGCCTGGGGGTGACCAAGGCTGACGGTAGCGTGGTCTGGCGCGCTTATTCGATGGTGTCCTCGCCGTTCGACGAGCATCTGGATTTCTTTTCCATCGTGGTGCCGGGTGGTGAATTCACCAGTGAGCTGAGCCGCCTGGGCGAAGGCGACAGCCTGCTGATCGATCGCCAGGCCTTTGGTTACCTGACCCTCGACCGCTTTGTCGACGGCCGCGACCTGTGGCTGCTGGCGACCGGCACCGGCATTGCGCCGTTCCTGTCGATCCTCCAGGACTTCGAGGTGTGGGAGCGCTTCGAGTCGATCAAGCTGGTCTATTCGGTACGTGAAGCGCGCGAGCTGGCCTACCTGGACCTGATCGCCGGCCTGGAGCAGCGCGACTACCTGGCCGAACATGCCGGCAAGCTGCAGTTCATCCCGATCGTCACCCGCGAACAACATCCCGGTGCGCTGAACCAGCGCATTACCACCCTGATCGAGAATGGCGAGCTGGAGCGCGCGGCGGGCCTGGCGCTGACCCCGGAGCATTCACGGGTGATGCTCTGCGGCAACCCGCAGATGATCGACGACACCCGCAAGGTGCTCAAACAGCGCGACATGAACCTCAGCCTCAGCCGCCGCCCCGGGCAGGTGGCTGTCGAGACCTACTGGTAAGCAGCAAGAAAAACGGCGCCCGCAGGCGCCGTTTTTTTATACCGGATCTCTGGGTTGCTGGTTTTGCGACTTGAGCAGGTCGCGGATCTCGGTGAGCAGCTCTTCTTCCTTGGTCGGTACCGGCGGCAGGGTTGGCGCCGCAGCTTCTTCGCGTTTCAGGCGGTTGATGACCTTGATGCCCATGAAGATCGCGAAGGCAACGATGATGAAGTCGAGAATGGTCTGAATGAATTTGCCGTAGGCCAGGACCACGGCCGGTATGTCGCCTTCGGCAGCCTTGAGGGTTACCGCCAGGTCACTGAAGTCGACACCGCCGATCAGCAAGCCGATTGGCGGCATGATCACGTCACCTACAAAAGATGAAACGATTTTGCCAAAGGCGGCGCCGATAATGATACCGACGGCCATATCGACGACATTCCCTTTGACCGCGAAGGCCTTGAATTCACTGAGCACGCCCATGGTTTATTCCTTGTAACAGATGAGTTTGGTAAACGCAGTGTAATTCAGCTATGCGCTTCATGCTCCGCGCTGCTGCAACAGACTGCGGTTATACCGAATAGTTTTGTCGATTTCTGTGGCCGCCCATGCGGTCGAGGTCGGCTATCATGGTCCCTTTTTCCAGAGGACCGTCCCATGGCCAAGGCCAAGCGCATGTACGGCTGCACCGAGTGCGGCGCGACCTTCCCGAAGTGGGCCGGGCAATGCGGTGAATGCGGGGCCTGGAACACCCTGGTCGAGACCGTACTGGAAAGCGGTGCCGCTGCGGCCCCCAGCGGGCGCACCGGCTGGGCCGGGCAGCAGGCACAGATCAAGACCCTGGCTGAAGTAAGCGTCGAGGAGATCCCGCGCTTCACCACCGCCAGCACCGAGCTGGACCGGGTGCTCGGCGGCGGCCTGGTCGACGGCTCGGTAGTGCTGATCGGCGGCGACCCGGGTATCGGCAAGTCGACCATTCTCCTGCAGACCTTGTGCAACATCGCCACGCGCATGCCGGCGCTGTACGTCACTGGCGAAGAATCCCAGCAACAGGTGGCCATGCGCGCCCGGCGCCTGGGCCTGCCCCAGGACAAGTTGCGGGTGATGACCGAAACCTGCATCGAGACCATCATCGCCACGGCACGGGTCGAGAAGCCCAAGGTGATGGTCATCGACTCGATCCAGACCATCTTCACCGAGCAGTTGCAGTCGGCCCCCGGCGGTGTTTCCCAGGTGCGTGAAAGTGCAGCCTTGCTGGTGCGTTATGCCAAGCAGAGCGGCACAGCGATTTTCCTGGTTGGTCACGTGACCAAGG
Source organism: Pseudomonas sp. JV241A (assembly GCF_900275665.1). Taxonomy (NCBI): domain Bacteria; kingdom Pseudomonadati; phylum Pseudomonadota; class Gammaproteobacteria; order Pseudomonadales; family Pseudomonadaceae; genus Pseudomonas; species Pseudomonas sp. JV241A. Next base: position 293,269 of record NZ_OPYO01000032.1, on the reverse strand, counting down.
AAGGCGCGCTGGCCGGCCCGCGGGTGCTCGAGCACATGGTCGATACCGTGCTGTATTTCGAAGGTGAATCCGACGGCCGCCTGCGCCTGCTGCGCGCAGTGAAAAACCGTTTTGGCGCGGTCAACGAACTGGGTGTGTTCGGCATGACCGACCGCGGGCTGAAGGAAGTTTCCAATCCTTCTGCAATCTTTCTCACGCGTGCCCAGGAAGAAGTGTCGGGCAGTGTGGTCATGGCCACCTGGGAAGGTACCCGGCCCATGCTGGTCGAAGTCCAGGCGCTGGTCGACGACAGCCACCTGTCCAACCCGCGGCGCGTCACCCTGGGCCTGGACCAGAACCGCCTGGCGATGCTGCTGGCGGTGCTGCATCGCCACGGCGGCATCCCTACCCATGACCAGGATGTGTTCCTCAACGTGGTCGGCGGGGTCAAGGTGCTGGAGACGGCCTCCGACCTGGCGTTGATGGCAGCGATCATGTCCAGCCTGCGCAACCGCCCGCTGGACAACGGCCTGCTGGTGTTCGGCGAGGTCGGTCTGTCCGGTGAGGTGCGGCCTGTGCCCAGCGGCCAGGAGCGCTTGAAGGAAGCGGCCAAGCATGGCTTCAAGCGTGCCATCGTGCCCAAGGGCAATGCGCCGAAAGAGGCGCCACCCGGGTTGCAGGTGATTGCCGTGACCCGTCTTGAGCAGGCGCTGGATGCGTTGTTCGAGTGACCTGAAAGCCCCGGTAAGTGCAAGGCTTGCCGGGTTGAAGTTGCAACTGATTCTCACTAACGAGTAGCATGCCGTCTTCTTTCCGGCCATCCACAGGGAGTTCGCGTGGCGGAGTCCGACTTGAAGCGGCTGTTCCTCAAGCACGCGAAAACCTTGCAGGGGTTGCTGACGCGCAAGGTGCGCGACCCGCAACTGGCCGCCGACCTGGTACAGGAAAGCTTCCTGCGCCTGGCCGAGCAACAGGGCCGTGAACGGATCGACAACACCCCGGCCTACCTCTATCGCACTGCGCACAACCTGATGATCGATCACGTGCGCCAGCAGCAACGGCGCAAGACCGATTCGGTGCCCCATGAAGCACTGGAGTCCATCGTCGAAGACAGCCCCGGCCTGGACGAAAACGCCGCCACCGAACAGCACATGCGCCGCTTGCGCAGGGCACTGGCCGACTTGCCGCCACGTACCCAGGAAGTGTTCCGTCTCAATCGGCTTGAGGGCATGACCCACGCCGAGGTGGCGCGGGCGCTGGATATTTCCGACAGCTCGGTACAGAAGCATCTGGCCAAGGCCCTGGCCTATGTGATGCAGTGTCTGCAGGAACCAGGATGACGAACGGTTTACTGGGAAATGCGCCTTCAGACGTCAGCACTCACATAACCAGAATTCGAGAGAACCGTGTGACCAGCCAGAACTCGCCAGAGCAAGCCATTCGCGAGCAGGCCGCCGAGTGGGCGGTGCTGCGCAGCGCCGGCCCGTTGAACCCCGAGCAGGAGCAGGCGCTGGCGCGGTGGTTGGCCAGTGATCCGCGCCATGCGCAGGCGCTGGATTTTGCCCAGGCGACTTGGGCCGACCTCGGCCGTCTTGGGCGTATGGACCAGCCTGTATCAATCGCGCTCCCTGCGGTGGCTCGTCCACTGGCCGGGCGCCGACGCCGTTCACGCCTGCGCTGGGCGTTGAGTACGGCGGCGCTGCTGGTGCTGGCGGTGGTGGGGGTGGAGCAGGCGCCCAGCCTTTCACTGGCATTGCGCGCTGACTACGCCACGGCCAAAGGTGAGGTTCGCCAGGTGTCCTTGCCCGATGGCAGTAAAGTCGACCTCGACAGTCACAGTGGCATCGAACTGGTCTATAGCGACAGCGAGCGTCGTGTACGCCTGTTGGCCGGTGAGGCGGTGTTTACCGTTGCGCCGGTCTCCGGCAATGAGCAACGGCCGTTCGTGGTCGAGCGGGCAGGGGGCAGCAGCCGTGTCCTGGGCACGCGTTTCGTGGTGGGCCCCGAGCCTGATGGCGGCACTTGGGTCGGCATGCTCGAACACAGTGTTGCAGTCACCTTGCAGGCCACCCCGCAAGCGGGCAGCGCCGAGCAGGTGCTCAAGGAAGGTCAGAGCCTGCGCTACGACACGACCCACGGTATTCGTCCATGGCCCGAGCACGATGTACGTCGCGCTACCGCCTGGCAGCGTGGTGTGCTGGTGTTCGAGCGCGAGCCGCTGGGCGAGGTTGCCGCGCAACTCAATCGCTATCGTGGCGGGCACGTGCTGATCACCGACCAGGCCCTGGCCCGGCGTGAAGTCAGCGGCATGTTTCGCCTGGACAACCTTGATGCCGCGCTGGGCATGCTGACCGACGAGCTCAAGGCCAGCCGCCTCGACCTGCCTGGGCTGACCCTGATCTATTGAGTGCCGCATGGCCGATTGTCGGTAGCGCTGTTTTCCACGAAACTGGCGTTTTGACGACGATCTGAAGGCAGGGATATGGCCAGTGGTTTTTTCGCGTGTATTGCTTCATCCATCTCCGGCGCCTTGCTGCTCGGACTGTCCAGCACCCAAGTGCTGGCGGCCGACGACCTGGTGCAGTTCAACCCCGCCACGTGCGAGTTCGGCGCAAAGCTTGAGCCGTACTTCGATCAGGCTATCGCCAAACGTCAGGCGCTGCCTGTAGAAGCGCAGGAAGAGGAGGTGAGCTCTCCGGTCAATCAGCCCTTCCATGGCATCAAGGTCACTGGTGTATTCATCGGCTATGAATGGCACGGGATCTATTTTGATGCACCGCCGGATCAGGTGCGTTCGCTGTTTCGCAAGCTGAGCTACCGCGTGGCTGAAGACGGTGACATGTCGGCCAGTGGCGATGAGGTTGCGGTGACGGCATCGATCATCGAAACCAGCGGCAAGGCCCGCGAACAAGGGCAGTCGGCGCTCACCTGCGGCGTCTGATGTTCGCCGGGTAAATTTCTTTTGGATTTTCTTTACTGACTTTCCCCGCGTTGCACGTCTGTTTGTTGAGATTGATTTTCATTACTAGAAAACGCCAACACAGCGAGCAACAGACGTGAGCAATCAACAACAACGACGCACCCGACCGTTCGGTCGGGTAGCCCTTGCCAGCAGCCTGATGCTGGGTGCCTGGACCTTGCCGATGGGGATCGGCAGCGTGCAGGCAGCCGAACCCGCCAACCCGAGCCAGCGCACCGCACTGATCCACTTCGACATTCCCGCCCAGGCCCTGGACAGCGCCGTGCTGGCCTTCGCCGAACAGGCCGGGGTGCAGGTGTTTTTCGACAGCCGCAAGCTGGCTGGCCTGCGCAGTGACGGCTTGCGTGGCGAGCACTCGGCACAGGAAGGGCTCGGCCTGTTGTTGCGCGGCTCGCCTGTGCGCTATCGCTTCAGCGGCACTGACCGGGTCGGCCTGGAGCGCGTGCGGGACGACGGTCAGGCGCTGGAGCTGGGTGCAACTCATGTCGATTCGAACAGCGATGCCGATTGGGTCTATCAGACGCCCCGGTCGGTCAGCGTCATCACCCGCGAGCAGATCGACAAGCGCCCGCCACGCCATGCCGCCGACATGCTCGAAGAAACCGCCGGCGTCTACACCGCTGTCAACCAGCGTGACCCGGGGCTGTCGGTGAACATTCGCGGCGTGCAGGACTATGGCCGGGTCAACATGAATATCGACGGCATGCGCCAGAACTTCAACGTCAACGGCCACCAGCAGCGCAACGGGGTGATGTTCATCGACCCGGAGTTCATCAGCTCCATCGAGATCGAAAAAGGCACCCAGGCGGGCATGGGTGGTGCCGGCGTTATTGGCGGTATCGCCAGCTTCAATACAGTTCAGGCCAGTGATTTTCTCGGGCCCGACAAGGAATACGGTGGCCGCCTGCGCGCGGGTAATGGCATCGGCGAGCTGGGCAATGGCACAAACTTCAATGGCAGCGCATTGTTTGCCTTCGGCAATGAGCTAGGCGATGTACTGCTGGGCGTCAGTGAGCGGCACTTCGGGGATTACCGCGCCGGCACCAACAACGCCGATAACCTCGGCACCCAGATCCGCGGCAAGACCAGCTACCCCGAAGCCTGGAAGGACTGGCTGCACTCCGAAGTCGGCGAGACCGGCAGCGTCACCCGTTCGCAACTGCTCAAGCTGGGCCTGAACCTGCCCAACGACCAGCGCCTGCAGCTCAACTACATGGAAACCGACACCGACAGCAAGGACGCCTGGACCTACTACGACAACCAAACCCGGCAGTTCTATTACAAGCGTACCGGCAGCAGTGATTTCAACGCCAGGAATGCCTCGCTCGATTACAGCTACAGCCCAGACAACGACCTGGTCGATCTGAAGGCCAAGCTGTATTTCGTCTCGACCCGGCAGGATCGCTGGAATGCCGGTAACGATGCCTCCGCCAGCAGCAACAACCGCGTCGAGGCGTACGGCGATCGTTTTCAGACCGATACTTGGGGCCTGCAGCTGCAAAACACTTCGCGCTTCTACCTGGGCGATGCCGACAAGATCACCTTCAACTACGGTACCGAGCTGTTCCAGGATAGCTTCAAGCCGAACACCGACCGGGTCCCGGCCCCTAATGAACAGGCCTTGCCTTACGTTCAGGGCACCACGCCTGAAGGCAAGCGCATCATGGCTAGCCTGTTCGGCGATGTGCAGTACGAGCATGGCGACTGGCTGACGGTCGATGCCGGATTACGCTATGACCGTTATCGCCTGACGGGCGAAACCGGTATCACCACCTGGATGTACCCAAGGGGTGTCACTGGTGAGAACCTTCAACGTGTCCAGACCCACCTGATCTTTGACGAAGAACAGGAGCAGGGCCGCTTCTCGCCCACCTTCGGCATCGCGGTGAGACCCGGTGTCGACTGGATGCAGGTCTATACCCGCTGGGGACGTGGCTGGCGTCCGCCGTCGGTGACCGAAGTGTTCATGAGCGGCCGCCCCCATGGCGGTGGCAGCGAGATGCTCTATCCCAATCCGTTCCTCAAGGCCGAGGAGTCGCACAACTGGGAACTGGGGGTGAACCTGTTCAAGGAGTCGCTGTTGCAGGAAGGAGATCGTTTTGGCGCCAAGGTCGCCTATTTCGATACCCGCATCGACAATTTCTCGTTCATGGATGTCAACGCCGATCTCCCCGGGGCAACTGCGCTGGGTACTTCGCTCGGGCGCTCGGCCTACCAGAACAATCTTGAGCAGACGCGTTTTCGCGGGGTTGAGTACAGCCTCGATTACGACGCAGGGCGCTACTACAGCCAACTCAGTTACACCCACATGATCGGCAGCAATGATTTCTGCTCGAAGCAGTTGTACATGGGTGGCGGACAGCGCCTGGCCAACGCCGGAACGGTGATGCGCCCGGTACGGGTCGGCAGCCGCGTCATCATGTTGCCGGTACGCGTCTCGCGTGCCGAGGACGCCGCCGACCTCGACCAGGCCGTCAGCTGCGGCCACATCATGGGCAACGCCAGCTACATGCCGGCTGACCGTGGCTCGCTGACGGTCGGCATGCGCTTTCTTGACCGCACCCTCGATGTCGGCGCCCGCCTGCGTTACAGCAAGGGCAACGGTGAGAACCTCAACGACCACGGCTACCGCCTGATCGACCAGGCGCAATGGCCCAAATACAAGGTCTACGACCTGTACGCCAGCTACTGGATGACGCCGAACCTGAACCTCGCGCTGTCGCTGGAGAACGCCACCGACGAAGCCTACTTCGTGGCCATGGGCGACACCGACAACCTGTCGCTGGCCCGCGGCCGGACCTTGAGCGGAATGCTCGAATACAAATTCTGATCCACACCGGGTTTGCCCATGTCGGGCGACACGAAGGCAGGAAATACGCCTTCGCAATCATGCAATGCACCGAGGAACCGTTATGACTCTTTCCGTTACTTACGATGCCGCCTTCTCCAGCTCGTCGATCGATGACTACCTGGCGTTCTGGACTTCGGGCTTCGTCACTGCAGGTCATGGACAAAGCAATACCGGCGGCTTCAGCAACGGCAGCCTGAGCGGCGACCAGTACGCTACCCATGGTAGCCAGGGCTCCGACTACGCATTCATCGCCGACAGCAACACTGCCAATGGTCTGCACTATGTGTTCGACCGCGGCCTGCCAGCCGGTGACAACCTCAACCACTACCTGTGGGGCGAGCTGGACAATGTTTCCCTGGGCCAGGTTCTGGGCGGTGGTAGCGGTAGCGACTTCACCCTGAGCAACTACGTGGTCAGCTTCAACGGCCTGGACCTGGATGCGGCGCTGGGCGCCGGTCGCGTCGGCAACGAAGTGCAGAGCGTGATCTACGGCCTGATGCAGGGCAACACCTCGGCCCTGGAAGGCGTGCTGGACAACCTGCTGGCCGGTTACGGCGTGTCCACCGACGACAGCTTCGATGTGGTCAGCGCCGCGCTGGCTGCCGGTCCGCTGAGCGTGGCTTCGGCCGATGTGGTGGGTGTCCAGGCCCTGGCCGAGGACTTCGCCCTGGCCGCCTGACCCCAGGCAAAAAAAAGCGAATGGAAGATCACTCCTCCATTCGCTGCTTGCTTACCCCGCCGTCTGCGTCTTTGCCGGGCCCAGGCTGCGGTGGTGCGAATTCTGCGAGCCTGCGCCGGCGAGGTCAATCGCCCGTGGGCTTGCCCTGTTGAGGTCCTTCATGAAAGCAACCCGCTCCCGCCCTGCGAACGAGGTGTTGCAGGCGCTCAAGGCCTGCCGCGCCGGCTTTGCCAACATTGGCTTGTTCACTGCGGTGATCAACCTGCTGATGCTGGCGCCGGCGCTGTACATGCTGCAGGTCTATGACCGGGTGCTGTCTTCGGGCAACGAGATGACCCTGCTGATGCTCAGCCTGATGGTCCTCGGCCTGTTCGCCTTCATGGGCCTGCTGGAATGGGTGCGCAGCCTGGTGGTGATCCGCCTCGGCACGCAGATGGACATGCGCCTCAACCCAAGGGTGTTCGAGGCCGCTTACCAAGCCAGCCTGGCCGGCCACAAGGGCGCGGCGAACCAGGTACTGAGCGACCTGACCAGCTTGCGCCAATTCGCTACTGGCCAGGCGTTGTTTGCCTTTTTCGATGCGCCGTGGTTCCCGGTGTACCTGCTGGTGATGTTCCTGTTCAGCCCATGGCTGGGACTGATGGCGTTGGTGGGCGCCGTGCTGTTGACGATCCTCGCCTGGATCAACGAGCGCCTGACCCAGGCGCCGTTCGCCGAAGCCGGGCAGTTGTCGCAGCAGGCCGGGCAGCAGGCCGGCGCCAATCTGCGCAATGCCGAAGTGATGGAGGCGATGGGCATGCTGGCGGCGGTGCGTCAGCGTTGGGCCAAATTGCACCACGGCTTTCTCCTGCGCCAGAACCTCGGTAGCGAGCGCACGGCGGCGGTGACGGCGGTGTCCAAGAGCCTGCGCCTGGCTTTGCAATCTTTGGTGCTGGGCCTGGGCGCGTGGCTGGCGATCGAGCAACTGATCACCCCGGGGATGATGATCGCCGGTTCCATTCTCATGGCCCGGGTACTGGCGCCGATCGACCAGCTGATCGCCGTGTGGCGTCAATGGGGTTCGGCACGCCAGGCCTATGAGCGGTTGCACACCCTGCTCAGCGAGCAGCCGCCGCGCGCGGCCGGCATGCCACTGCCGACGCCGCTCGGGCACTTGCTGCTGGAGCAGTTGAGTGCGGTACAACCGGGTACGCGCAAGCCGTGCCTGGTCAACCTTGGCTTCGAACTGGCGGCCGGCGACAGCCTTGGCATCATTGGTGCGTCCGGCTCCGGCAAGTCGACCCTGGCACGCTTGCTGGTCGGCGTCGCCACACCTGCAGCCGGCAAGGTGCGCCTGGATGGCGCCGAGCTGCAGCAATGGGACAAGGGCCTGCTCGGCGCTCACATCGGTTACCTGCCCCAGGACGTACAACTGTTCGCTGGCAGCATTGCCGAGAACATCGCCCGGCTGGGTGAGGTCGATTCGTCGCTGGTAGTGGCCGCCGCGCGGTTAGCCGGTGTGCACGAGCTGATCCTGAAACTGCCCAACGGCTATGACACCCAGCTCGGCGAAGGCGGGGCGGGGCTCTCCGGTGGCCAGCGCCAGCGCATCGGCCTGGCCCGGGCGTTGTACGGCCTGCCGGCGCTGATCGTGCTCGATGAACCCAACTCCAACCTCGATGACTTCGGCGAGCGCGCCTTGCTGGAGGCGATCAAACAGGTCAAGGCGCAGCAGCGCACGCTGATCCTGATCACCCACAAATCCAGCCTGCTGGCGGCGGTAGACAAGTTGCTGGTGCTGCAGAACGGTCAAATGCAGGCCTTTGGCCCGACCGCGCGGGTGTTGCAGGACCTGCAGCGCAGCCACAAGCCGGCCGGCATCCCCACTCCTACTCCTACTTCGGCGCTGCGCAGCGCGGCCAGCGTCAGCATGAGCTACGGCACCCCGAGATCCTGATCATGACCGCCCCCCAGTCGCTTCACGCTCACGCCATTCCCGACAACCTGCTGACCCTCGATGCCCGCCGCCACAGCCGTTTGGGCCGCTGGCTGGTGATCGGCGGCTTTGGCGGTTTCATCCTCTGGGCCGCCTTGGCACCGCTGGACAAGGGCGTGCCGGTGTCAGGCAACGTGGTAGTCGCCGGCAGCCGCCAGGCCGTGCAGCATCCCACCGGCGGCACCATCGAGCGCCTGCTGGTACGCGACGGCGACAGCGTCAGTGCCGGGCAGGTGCTGGTGCAGATGGACGCCACCCAGGCCCAGGCCCAGCATGATTCGTTGCGGGTGCAATACGTCAACGCCCGGGCCAGCGAGGCGCGCCTGCAAGCTGAGCGTGACGGCTTGGCAAGCATCACTTTCCCGGCCGAGTTGCGGGCACTGGCCAGCGAGCCCTGGGTAACCACCGCCCTGGAACTGCAGCGCCAGTTGCGTAGCAGCCGGCGTCAGTCACTGGACATGGAACTGGCCGGCCTGCGCGAAAACATCGCGGGTGCCGAGGCCATGCTGGCCGGCGTGCAGGGCTCGATGAGCCACAAGCAGGAGCAACGCGCCGCGCTCGATGAGCAACTGCAGGGCCTGCGTGAACTGGCCCGCGACGGTTACATCCCGCGCAACCGCTTGCTCGACAGCGAACGCCTGTACGCGCAGATCAACGGGGCGATCTCGGAAGACCTGGGCAATATCGGCCGCACCCGCCGTCAGGTTCTGGAGCTGAAACTGCGCATGGCCCAGCGTCAGCAAGAGTACCAACGTGAAGTCGGCCAGCAGTTGAGCGACATGCAATCCAGCGCCGAAGACCTCGGCAATCGCCTGCGCAGCGCCGCCTTCGAACTGGCCAACGCCCAACTGCGCGCACCGGCCAGCGGCACCGTGGTGGGCCTGAGCGTGTTCACCAATGGCGGAGTGATCGCCCGCGGTCAGCAACTGATGGAGATCGTCCCCAGCGATGCGTCCTTGCTGATCGATGCGCGTGCTCCGGTGGAGCTTGTCGACCGCCTGCACCCGGGCCTGCTGGTAGAAATCATGTTTGTCGCCTTCAACCAAAGCAAAACCCCACGGGTCGAAGGCGAGCTGACCCTGGTCTCGGCCGACCGTCTGGTCGATGAGAAAACCCAGCAGCCCTACTACCAGGTACGCGCCAAGGTCAGTGACGCCGGCTTGCAGCAACTGGCCGGCCAGGACATCCGCCCGGGCATGCCGGTGGAAGCTTTCGTGCGTACTGGCGAGCGCTCGATGCTCAACTACTTGTTCAAGCCGTTGACCGACCGGGTGCATGTCGCCCTGGCGGAGGAATGATGTCGATGCGTGTGTTGTCCTGCCTGCTGTTGCTGGGCACCAGTCTGTCGGCCGCTGCGGTGGACCTTGGTGATGCCTATGCCCTGGCCCTGCGCAACGACCCGACCTTCCATGCCGCCATCGCCGAGCGCGATGCCGGCCTTGAGAGCCGCACCATCGGCCGGGCAGCGTTGCTGCCGAACCTGTCCTACCGCTACAACAATGCCCGCAACGATTCCGAAGTGACCCAGACCAACGCCCGCGGCAACGTCACCAGCCAGCGTGACTATCGCAGCTACTCCTCGACACTGACCTTGCAACAGCCGCTGTTCGACTACGGCGCCTGGGCCGAGTACCGCCAGGGTGTGGCCAAGGCGTTGCTGGCGGACGAGCGTTTTCGTAGCCGCAGCCAGGAGCTGGCGGTGCGGGTGTTCGGCGCCTACAGCGAAGCGCTGTTCGCCAACGAGCAGATCGCCCTGGCCCAGGCCCAGCGCCGTGCCTATGCCGAGCAACTGCAATTGAACCGGCGCTTGCTCAAGGGCGGCGAGGGTACCCGTACCGACCTGCTGGAAACCCAGGCGCGCTATGAGCTGGCCCAGGCCCAGGAAATCGAGGCCAGCGACAACCTCGATGCGGCCCTGCGCGCCTTGCAGGCAATTATTGGCGAGCCGCTGGAGGTCGAGGACCTGGCACCGCTGAGCGGCCACTTTCGCGTGCAACCCTTGCAACCGCTACGTTTCGAGAGCTGGCGCGACCTGGCAGTGAGCCACAACGCCGAGCTGGCATCCCAGCGTCACGCCCTGGTAGCCGCCGACTATGCCGTCGAGCGTCAGCGCGCCGGCCACCTGCCGACCCTGAGTGCCTATGCCAGCACCGGCAAATCCAGCTCCAGTTCCGAAAGCAGCTACGACCAGCGCTATGACACCGACAGCATCGGCATCCAGATCAGCCTGCCGCTGTTCGCCGGCGGCGGGGTGTCGGCGTCCACCCGCCAGGCGGCTGCCGAGCGTGACAGTGCGCGCTTCAGCCTGGATGGGCAGATTGCCGATACCGTCAATCAATTGCGCAAGCAGTTCAACCTCTGCGCCAGCAGTACGGCGAAGATCCGTGCCTATGAGTTGGCGGTCAAGTCAGCCAGCGGCTTGATTACCGCCACGCGCAAAAGCGTCGCCGGTGGCGAGCGGGTCAACCTCGACGTGCTCGATGCCGAACAGCAGCTCTACAGTGCCCGCCGCGACCTGGCCCAGGCGCGCTACGACTACCTGCGCGCCTGGTTGCAGTTGCGTTATCTGGCCGGGGTGCTGGAACCGCAGGATTTGCAGCAGCTCAATGGCTACTTTGCTTCGCGCTGAAACAAAAAGGCCGGTGCATGTGCACCGGCCCCGAAGATTCAACCGCTAACTCATTCAGTGTTCCGAAACCGCCTCTCGTCGCGCCGGCGGCTCTCCATGCTCGCCCTCGCTCATCACCGGCACTTCTATGCCCTCGGCGTTGAACAGCTTGCCGTCTTCGAAGTAGTCGCCATCACGCAGCGCGGAAATGTCCGAGTAGTGGATGGTGCGTTCGTAGGCGGCAGCGAATACCGACTGCTGGTCGGAGTTGCCGGTGGTGAAGTGGTTGAACACCAGGTTGAGCACGATCGCCATGATCGCCGCCGAGCTGATGCCGGAGTGGAAGATGGTCTCGAACCAGTTGGGGAACTGCGCGTAGAAGTTTGGCGCAGCGATCGGGATCATGCCGAAGCCCAGGGAAGCGGCGACGATGATCAGGTTGACGTTGTTCTTGTAGCTGACCTTGGACAGGGTGCGGATACCGCTGGCGGCAACGGTGCCGAACAGCACGATGCCGGCGCCACCGAGTACCGAAGTCGGCACCGCGGCAATGACCCGGCCCATGATCGGCAGCAGGCCGAGCACCACCAGGATCACCCCGCCGGTGGCGACCACATAGCGGCTCTTGACCCCGGTCACGGCTACCAGGCCGACGTTCTGGGCGAAGGCGCTCTGGGTGAAGGAGCCGAAGATGGGGGCCAGGATGCTCGACGCCATGTCGGCACGCAGGCCATTGCCCAGGCGTTTGGAATCGACCTTGGTGTCGATGATCTCGCCGACGGCGAGGATGTCCGCCGAAGTTTCCACCAGAGTCACCATGATCACGATGCACATCGACAGGATGGCGGCGATGTGGAAGGTCGGCATGCCGAAGTGGAACGGCGTCGGCATCGCTACCAGCGGGCCGTCGAGGACCTTGCTGAAGTCAGCCATGCCCAGCGACCAGGCAATCAGGGTGCCGATGACCATGGCCAGCAGGATCGACAGCCGCGAGATGGTCGCGCTGCCCAGCTTGCTCAGCACCAGGACGATGACGAAGGTCAGGCCGGCCAGGCCGATGTTGGCCATGCTGCCGAAATCCGGGGCCTTGCTGTTGCCACCCATGACCCAGCGTGCGGCCACTGGCATCAGGGTCAGGCCGATGGTGGTGATGACGATACCGGTCACCAGCGGCGGGAAGAACTTGGTGATCCGCGAGAACACCGGGGTAATCAGAAAACCGATCAGAGAGGCCGCCATGACTGCGCCCAGTACCCCGGGCAAGCCTCCACCGCCTTCACTGCTGAGGATCGCCCCCATGGTCGCCACGCCGGCGAACGACACGCCCTGCACCAGCGGCAACTGGCAACCGAACCACGGCAGTCCGAGGGTTTGCAGCAGGGTGGCGAGGCCGCCGGCAAACAGCGATGCGGCGATCAGCAGGCCGATGTCGGCAGGGCCCAGGCCGGCCGCCTGGCCGAGGATCAGCGGCACGGCGACGATACCGCCGTACATGGTCAGAACATGCTGCAGGCCATAAGCCAGGTTGGCGCCAAGGCCCAGGTTCTCGTCTTCGGGACGCTGGGCTGAAGACGTGCTAGGGGAGGACGTATTCATGGGGCAAGTTCTCAGTTTTATTGTTGTGGCGCTACTGTAGACAAGTCCTACACGCGAATGCCAGAACAATTGTATACAATTTTTAGATTGGCGTAGGAACAGTCCTACTGATGGTTTGGCTTCAGGGCTGGATGCAGATTCTGTTCCAACAGCCACAGGCCAGCGCCACAGGGCCTCGTGAGGGCACCGTGGAACTGGCTGGAAAGCTGTCTAAGTGGACAAGAAAGGTGTTTGGGTGATGGTAGGTAGGAAGCTAAGAGTTTCTAAACTTCGATCAGTTCGTGGAACTCGCGCTCCAGTTCGGTGCGATCGGCCAGATTAAGCTCGATCAGGCGGCACAGATGCTCCAGCGAATGCAGGTCGATGTGCAGGCAGATAAAGCCGAGCTGGCGGTCGTCGATGTGGCGCAGTTGCACCTGCATCTCTACCTGCGCGTTTTCACCCAGGTGAATCACTGCATCGAACAGTTCTTCGAGATCGGCATCCCAGGGTTCGGGGGATTCGATCAATATGCCCTTGAGGGAGATGTCCAGCAGGCTGACCTGCCAGCGGTGTTCGCCCTGTACCAGTTCGGTGGGCGCGTCGAAGGCAATGCGTTTGAAACGTCGACGTTCTTGGTGGTCGCTCATGTTCAGACACTCCAGGGTTCTTCCTGACTATAGCTCAGCACTTGCCAAGGTCTGCGCAAGGGCGCATAACCAGATTTGCTCAGCCCGCGCTGGAGGGCTCTAGACCAACGTGGGGGCTGGCCTTTCCTGCCAGTATCGCTAGACTCGAAAGGCTGTCTTTTATCCACTAGCTGGAAGCAAACCATGAACAACAATAATAGCCTGCTACGCCACATTCCGTGGCTGGCGCTGGCAGTCATAGGAGCCTGTGCGCTGGGTGTGGTCGCCCTGCGTCGTGGTGAGGCCATCAACGCCTTGTGGATCGTCGTCGCTTCGGTGGCCATCTACCTGGTCGCCTACCGCTACTACAGCCTGTTCATCGCCACCAAGGTGATGCAGCTGGACCCGCGTCGGGCCACCCCGGCGGTGGTTAACAACGATGGTCTGGACTACGTGCCGACCAACAAACATATTCTTTTCGGTCACCACTTCGCCGCGATCGCCGGTGCCGGCCCGCTGGTCGGTCCTGTGCTGGCGGCGCAGATGGGCTACCTGCCGGGCACGCTCTGGCTGATTGCCGGGGTGGTGCTGGCCGGTGCGGTGCAGGACTTCATGATCCTGTTCCTCTCCACCCGCCGCAACGGCCGCTCGCTGGGCGACATGGTCCGCGAAGAGATGGGCCGGATCCCCGGCACCATTGCCCTGTTCGGCTGCTTCCTGATCATGATCATCATCCTCGCGGTGCTGGCGCTGATCGTGGTCAAGGCCCTGGCCGAGAGCCCATGGGGCATGTTCACGGTGATGGCGACCATCCCGATCGCGATGTTCATGGGCATCTACATGCGCTACATCCGCCCGGGGCATATCGGCGAGATCTCGCTGATCGGCGTGGTGCTGCTGTTGCTGTCGATCTGGCTGGGGGGCCAGGTTGCCGCCGATCCGGTCTGGGGCCCGGCGTTCACCTTCACTGGCGTGCAGATCACCTGGATGCTGGTGGGCTACGGTTTCGTTGCCGCGGTACTGCCGGTGTGGCTGGTGCTGGCACCGCGTGACTACCTGTCGACCTTTCTCAAGATCGGCACCATCGTCGGCCTGGCCATCGGTATCCTGATCATCGCTCCCGAGCTGAAAATGCCGGCGCTGACCCAGTTCACCGACGGTAGCGGCCCGGTGTGGAAGGGCACCCTGTTCCCGTTCCTGTTCATCACCATCGCCTGTGGCGCGGTGTCGGGTTTCCATGCGCTGATCTCCTCGGGGACCACGCCCAAACTGCTGGATAACGAAGTCAACGCCCGTTACATCGGTTACGGCGGCATGCTCATGGAGTCGTTCGTGGCGATCATGGCCATGGTTGCCGCCTCGGTGATCGAACCAGGCGTGTACTTCGCCATGAACAGCCCGGCCGCAGTGGTCGGTTCTGATGTTGTCTCGGTTGCGCAAACCGTCAGTAGCTGGGGCTTTGCCATTACCCCGGATGCCCTTGAGGCGGTAGCCAAGGACATCGGCGAGCACACCATCCTGGCCCGTGCCGGTGGTGCGCCGACCCTGGCGGTGGGTATCGCGCAGATCCTCCACCAGGTGCTGCCGGGTGAGAACACCATGGCCTTCTGGTATCACTTCGCGATCCTGTTCGAGGCGCTGTTCATCCTCACCGCAGTGGACGCCGGTACCCGTGCCGGGCGCTTCATGCTCCAGGACCTGCTGGGCAGCTTTGTGCCTGCGCTCAAACGCACCGAATCGTGGGGCGCCAACCTGCTCGCCACCGCCGGTTGCGTGGCGCTCTGGGGTTACCTGCTGTACCAGGGCGTGATCGATCCACTGGGCGGCATCAACACCTTGTGGCCGCTGTTCGGCATCTCCAACCAGATGCTCGCCGGTATCGCCCTGATGCTCGGCACCGTGGTACTGATCAAGATGAAGCGCCAGCGCTACATGTGGGTCACCCTGGTGCCTGCGGTCTGGCTGCTGATCTGCACCACCACCGCCGGCTTCATCAAGCTGTTCGACCCGAACCCGGCGGTCGGCTTCCTGGCCCTGGCCAACAAGTACAGCGTGGCGCTCGACGCAGGGCAGGTGCTGGCCCCGGCCAAGGACATCGGCCAGATGCAGCACGTGATCTTCAACGCCTACACCAACGCGGCCCTGACCGGCCTGTTCCTGTTCGTGGTCTTCAGCATTCTGTTCTTCGCCCTCAAGGTCGGCATCGCTGCCCTGGGCAAAAAAGAGCGGACTGACAAAGAGTCCCCGTTCCAGGCCCTGCCGGATGCGTAACCCAAGAGGAATGCAGTGATGTTCAACGATCTCGGTCGACTGGGTAAGTACCTGGGGCAGGCAGCCCGCCTGATGGTCGGCATGCCCGACTACGACAACTACGTCGAGCATATGCAGACCAAGCACCCGGACAAACCGGTAATGACCTACGAGGAGTTCTTCCGCGAACGCCAGGAGGCTCGTTACGGCGGCAAGGGTGGGCCCAAGTGCTGTTGAAAAGCGGCATGCAAGGCAAGTGACAAAGCTGTGGGAGCCCGGTTTGCGCCGGGCTCCCACAGTCATTTTCAGCGTTCAGGAGTATTCGGTTTGTTACCTCCAATTCCCGTTACCGTGCTCAGCGGCTTTCTCGGCGCCGGCAAGACCACCTTGTTGCGCCACCTGCTCAAGGCCGAGCACGGCCTGAAGATCGCCGTTATCGAAAACGAATTCAGCGATGCCGGTATCGATACCCAACTGCTCGGTGATGAACCGGTGCAGGTCATGACCCTGGCCAACGGCTGCGTGTGCTGCAGCATCCACACCGACCTGACCAAGGCGCTGTTCCTGCTGCTTGAGCGCTTGGACAGCGGCGAGATCGCCTTCGACCGCCTGGTGATCGAGTGCACGGGCCTCGCCGACCCGGCGCCGGTGGCGCAAACCTTCTTCATCGATGAAGAGCTGCGCGAGCGCTATATCCTCGACGGCATCATCACCCTGGTCGATGCCGCGCACGCCGACCTGCACCTGACCCAGACCATTGCCCAGGCACAGGTCGGTTTTGCCGACCGCCTGCTGGTGAGCAAGACCGACCTGGTCGACGCCGCCAGCTTCCAGGCACTGAGCGAGCGTCTGGGGCGGATCAACCGCCGCGCCCCGATTCGGGTAGTGGACAACGGCAAGATCGATCTGGCCGAGCTGCTCGATGTCCGCGGTTTCAACCTCAATGCCGACCTGGGCGGCGGTTTGCGTCTGCGCCCGGCCGGGCAGACGGCGACGCCGGATCGAATCTCCAGCCTGGTGTTGCGCACTGATTCGCCGCTGGATATTGATCGCCTCAGCGACTTCATGAACCAGTTGCTGGAAGAGCATGGCAAGCAGCTGTTGCGCTACAAGGGCGTGCTGAACATTGCCGGGGAGGATCGGCGCCTGGTGTTCCAGGGGGTGCTCAAGCTCTATGGCTTTGATTGGGACAGCGAGTGGGCAGAGGGGGAGGCGCGCGAGAGTGTGATGGTGTTTATTGCGGATGATTTGCCGGAGGCGAAGATTCGCGCCGGATTCGCTGCGCTGACTTGAGCTCCCCCTACCGCGTTTCGGCGATAAGGGGAATGTCTCAGATCTCGTTCGGCTCGCTAAGGTAAGGCGCATTCAACTCAAGGATATTGAGGGTGATTTCCAGTGGTGCTCCCCCTTTGGTACCCAGATAGATCTGTTTGGAGTCGTGAATGGTGCGGCGGTGCGTCAAGCTGCCATTGTTCAACTTCAAGTGAATGGGGAGGCGCAGGTTGTTCAGGTGCTCGTGGCTGATTGGCCGGCCATTCGGGTTGAGCAGGCTGAAAGTGCTGGGTGGACAGCTCTCTACCGGAAAGGCACCGAGCAGACCCGTTTCATTCGCACCAAGGCGTTTGCCATGCTGGGGACCGGGGGACCGGACATACAGCTTGTAGCCTTCCGGCGTGTGGCGAAAGTACAGGGTCAGCGGCACCATGGCCTGGTTGGCAGGCGTCTGATGGCCAAGAAAATGCGAGTCATCGCGGTACTGGATTGCACCGCTGAAGGCGCCGCCGCCTGAGCGGACCAGCGCTACTTTCACTGGCGAGCCCACCAGCTCACCGAGAAAGTTGATTGGGTGGCTGGCGGTTTCCAGTTGGGCAATGAAGGATTGTTGACGATGGGTTGGCATGGATTCACCTGAGTTGTGAGTGTCAGAAGCACAGCGGCGCTGCACCTCTTCACGGTAAGGGCGAAGGTGAGTCCTCAAGTGTTAGATAATTAGGGCAGCACAGGGGCAGATACAAAAAAGCCCGGCTCAAGAGCCGGGCTTTTTCACATCATGCCGCTGTGCTTACTTGCCGTACACCGGCAGCTTGGCGCAGATGGCCTTGACCTTCTCGCGAACGGCGTCGATCACCGCTTCGTTGTTCAGGTCGGCGAGGATGTCGCAGATCCAGCCAGCCAGTTCTTTACACTCGGCTTCTTTGAAGCCGCGAGTGGTCACAGCCGGGGTGCCGAAGCGCAGGCCGGAGGTGACGAACGGCGAACGTGGGTCGTTCGGTACCGAGTTCTTGTTGACGGTGATGAAGGCGCGACCCAGGGCGGCGTCGGCATCTTTACCGGAGATTTCCTGCTTGATCAGCGACAGCAGGAACAGGTGGTTCTCGGTACCGCCGGAAACCACGTCGAAACCGCGCTCGATGAACACGCCGGCCATGGCCTGGGCGTTTTTCACCACTTGCTGCTGGTAGGCCTTGAACTCAGGCTGCAGCGCTTCCTTGAAGCAGATGGCCTTGGCGGCGATCACGTGCTCCAGCGGGCCGCCCTGGGCGCCCGGGAATACTGCGGAGTTCAGCTTCTTCTCGATCTCGGCGTTGGCGCGAGCGAGGATCAGGCCGCCACGTGGACCGCGCAGGGTCTTGTGGGTAGTGGTGGTGACCACGTCGGCGAACGGCACCGGGTTCGGGTACACGCCTGCAGCGACCAGACCGGCTACGTGAGCCATGTCGACGAACAGGTAGGCACCGACCTTGTCGGCGATTTCGCGGAAACGCGGGAAGTCGAGGATCTGCGAGTAGGCCGAGAAACCGGCAACGATCATCTTCGGCTTGTGCTCGACCGCCAGGCGCTCGACTTCGTCGTAGTCGATCAGGCCGTTGGCGTCGATGCCGTACTGGATGGCGTTGTACAGTTTGCCCGAGGAGCTGACGTTGGCGCCGTGGGTCAGGTGACCGCCGTGGGCCAGGCTCATGCCCAGGATGGTGTCACCGGCCGACAGCAGGGCCAGGTAGACGGCGCTGTTGGCTTGGGAGCCGGCGTGTGGCTGGACGTTGGCGTAATCGGCGCCGAACAGTTCCTTGGCACGGTCGATGGCCAGTTGCTCGACCACGTCGACGTACTCGCAACCGCCGTAGTAGCGCTTGCCCGGGTAGCCTTCGGCGTACTTGTTGGTCAGCACCGAGCCCTGGGCTTCCATGACAGCGGGGCTAGTGTAGTTTTCCGAGGCGATCAGCTCGATATGTTCTTCCTGGCGCTGAGCTTCTTGCTCCATGGCGGCAAAGAGATCGGCGTCGTACTTGGCAATGGTCAAATCACGGCTGAACATGGCGGTCCTCAAGGATCGTGCTGAAATAGGCGGGCATTCTACCTCATCAGCTTTTGTCTGGCATATGAAAGGGCATCATGTCGCAGACAAGTGGGCTTCATTCAGGGATCGGTGGTGCTCCAATCGCTGGCAAGCCAGCTCCCACAAGGAACGGTGCATGCAGAACCTGTGGGAGCTGGCTTGCCAGCGATGGGGCTACTCGAACATGAACAGCGTTTCGTTGCTGAATTGCGCTTCGAACTGATGCGCCGGCATCGGCCGCCCGAACAGGTAACCCTGTACCTCGTCACAGCCGTGCTCACGCAGGAACTCCAGTTGCTCATGGGTTTCCACGCCCTCGGCGATCACCGCCAGGTTCAGGCTGTGGGCCATGGCGATGATCGCCCGGGCGATCTGCGCATCCTGTTCGCCCTCGGGCAGGCCGTCGACGAAGGTACGGTCGATCTTCAGCACGTCGATGGGGAACTGCTTGAGGTAGTTGAGCGACGAATAGCCGGTGCCGAAGTCGTCGACGGCGATGCTCAAGCCCAGGTTCTTCAGGCTGTCGAGGATCACCATGGCCTCGTTGACTTCGCGCATCAGGATACTTTCGGTCAGCTCCAGCTCCAGACACGCCGGCGGCAGGCCGGTTTCCTTGAGGATGGTGGCGATGCGTTCGCCCAATTGACCATCAGAGAACTGCCGTGCCGAGATGTTCACCGAGACCTTCGGCACTCGCACCTTGGCCTGGTGCCAGGCCTTGAGCTGGCGGCTGGCCTCCTTGAGCACCCAGTCGCCGACATCGACCACCAGGCCGAGCTCCTCGATCACCGGGATGAAATCCCCCGGCGGTACCAGCCCGCGCCGCGGATGGCGCCAGCGCAGCAGCGCTTCGGCGCCGGTCAGGCGCTTGCCGTCGCCGCTGAACTGCGGTTGGTAATAAAGGATGAATTCGTTCTGTTCCAGGGCGTGGCGCAGGTCGCTTTCCAGCTCCAGGCGCTCCAGGGCACTGGCGTTCATGTCGGCCTGGTAGAACTGGAAGTTGTTCTTGCCGCGTTCCTTGGCGTGATACATGGCGGTGTCGGCGTTCTTCATCAGCTGGCTGAGCTCGCTGCCATCTTGCGGGCTGAGGGCGATGCCGATGCTGGCGGTGACGAAGAACTCGCGGTTCTCCAGCACGAATGGCCGCACCAGGCTGCCGAGAATCTGTTCGGCCACGTGGATGGCGCGGTTCAGGGCCATTTCGCGGGTGGCGCGCGGTTGCAGCAGCAGGGTGAATTCGTCGCCGCCCATGCGCGCCACGGTGTCGTCGTCATCGACGCAGTCGAGCAGGCGCTCGGCCATGTCCTTGAGCATGCGATCGCCCGCGGCATGGCCGAGGGAGTCGTTGATCGGCTTGAATCGGTCGAGGTCGAGGAACATCAGCACCACCCAGGCCTTCTGCCGCTCGGCCTGCTGCAGGGCCGTGTGCAGGCGGTCCTGGAACAGGGTGCGGTTGGGCAGGTGGGTCAGGGCGTCATAGTAGGCCAGGCGATGGATGCGCTGTTCGCTGGCCTTGCGCTCGCTGATGTCGGTAAAGAAGCACACGTAGCTGGCCAGGTCGCCTTCGTCATCGAGCACTGCGGTGATGCCGACCCAGGCCGGATAGTGTTCGCCGCTGCGGCGCTTGAGCCACACTTCGCCTTCCCAGGTGCCGCGCTGGTGCAGCTGCTTGAGCACGTAGCGCAGGTGGGC
Organism: Pseudomonas sp. JV241A; assembly: GCF_900275665.1. Lineage (NCBI taxonomy): Bacteria > Pseudomonadati > Pseudomonadota > Gammaproteobacteria > Pseudomonadales > Pseudomonadaceae > Pseudomonas > Pseudomonas sp. JV241A. Next base: position 272,714 of record NZ_OPYO01000032.1, on the reverse strand, counting down.
ATCCTGATGCTCATCGACGGTCAGCAGGCTCGGCAACTGGTCCAGTACATCGGCCACGGCATAACCACTGACGCGGCTGAAGGCTTCGTTGGCCTGGACGATGTAGCCGGCCGGGTCGGTGATGAGGATTGCCGAGGTCGAGTGCTCGAATACCGTGGCGGCCATGCGCAGGTCTTTCTCGGCGCGGCGTTGCTGGCTGATGTCGCGGCCGACGCCAAGGATGCCCTCGAAACGCTCCTGGTCATCCCAGACCAGCACCAGGCGCAACTCGATAGGGATCTTGCGGCCATCGGCGCGCAGGCAGTCGAACAAAAACAGCTGGGTCGGCAGTTGGGTGCGCAACTGCTCCAGTTGCTCGGGGTCGCCCAGGGCCTTGTTGACCCGCTCGACCAGGCTGTAGATGCCGGTGAGCTGGGCCGGGTTGGCGATGGTCGAGTGCCAGCCGTTTTCGAAGATCCACTCCACTTCAAAGCCCAGGACCGCCTGGATCGACGGGCTGACGTAGTTCAACTGCAGCAGGCTGTCGGTGGAGAAGATCACGTCGCTGATGCTTTCGGCGAGCATGCGGTAGCGTTGCTCACTGTCGCGCAGGGATTCGCTGGCTTCGATCTGTTCGGTAACGTCCTTGCCGACACCGATGATCCGCGTCACGCAGCCTGCGTTATTGCGGGTCAGGGCCTGTTCGCGGATGTCGAAGCGGCGCCAGCACTGGTCGTGGTGGCGGAATCGCAGTTGGCAATGCAGTTGCTCGACATAACCCGAGTTGCGTTGCTGCTGGCGCAATTGCCGGTAAAGCTGGGCATCGTCCGGGTGCAGCAGCAACTCCCAGAAATGATCGCCCATCTGCGCCAGCTCGGTGCGACTGTAGCCCAGGGTCTGGCCCAGGTTGCGGTTGCTGAAGATCATCAGCTGGCTTTGCACGTCTTGCACGTACAGCTGGTCGGGCACGGTGCGTACTACGTCCGACCAGAAACTTTCGCGTTCGAGCAGCGACAGCTCGACCTGCTTGCGGCTGGTGATATCGCTGATGCTGAGGATCACCGCCTGGTAATCACGGCGCTGCTGCGGGAAACGCACCATCAGCCACAGGTGCAGGTCCTCGCCATCAGCCACCGGCAGGCGCACCTCCAGCTCCAGCTGTTGCTGGTTGTCGAGGATTGCCCCGAGCAGCTGGATGCCGATGCCGTCGTTGTCGGTCTGCGCGCCTTCGACCAGGCGCTGCCAGGCACTGTCGCAGCAATTGACACCGAGCAGTTGCAAGGCCACCTGGTTGACTTCGGTGACCTTCAGTTCTTGCAGCAGCGCCCGGCGCAATGGCTGGTCGAAGGCCAGGCGCTGCTCAAGGGCCGGGCGGCTGCGCAGGCGATAACGTTCGAGCTGGCCGGGCAGGCCGGAGAGGTCGAGTACGCACAGGGCGACCCCGGTGCCTTCGAAAATGTCGTGGTAGCGCCGGCGGCTTTCCTGCAGCAGGCGATGACGACGGCGCATGTTGATCAGGGCCAGCAGCGGGATCAGCGCGCAGAACAAGCCGAGCATGCATTTGCCGATCAGTGCCGGCAGCAGTTGCTGGCGGGCCAGGCCGGCATCGAACAGGCCGCGCAGTTGCCAGGTGCTGTTGTCGAGGAACGCCAGCATCACGCTTTGTAGCGGCTCGTCGCTGCCGGGCGTCGGCTGGTGACGGTTGATGATCTCGCCGGTGCGGCTGTTTTCCAGCAGCCACAAAGGATGATCCGGGCGGTCCAGGTGAGTGGTCAGGTCACTGTAGTAGCTCGGCGCCAGGCGCAGGAGCCAATAGCCGCTGGGGGCTTTCCCCGGCTGGCGCAACAACAGGTAGACCTGCTGGTTGTCGGCGCTGTTGCTGTAATAGAAGTCGCGGCCCTGGTTGAGCCGCAGCAACTCGTCCAGCGCCTGGTAATCGGGCGTACCGTTCAGGCTGTCGGCTTGCAGGCTGCCATCGGCGCCAACCCAGGCGACACTGAGCAGGTTCGGTTGTTGCTGGCGCAACTGGGCGATGACGTTCGGCAATTGCTCAGGGCCAGGCGACGAGCGGTATTGCTGGACCTGATTGAGCGCCACCTGGGCCTTCAGCGCCATGTTCAGGCTCATGTGATCGGCGAGCTCGGCACTGTCGTTCAAGCTCTGCTGATACTGGTCAGCCTGGGTATGACGGAACTGGGCAATCAACTGCCACAGCAGCAGGCCGAGCAGCAACAGGACCAACAGGGCCAGCGCGCCTTTCAATGAGCCGCGCAGCGGCGAGCCTGACGCAGTGGCCGGCTTGCGCAGGGAGGACGGCTGAGTGAGATTGGTCAAACGTTGATCCTGCGGTATGGCTGGATGGCAGGTTTAGAGCTGCTGGTTGGCAAGTGCCGCGTTCCTGGCGACGGCTCCGGTTGCGCACTATAAGCCGGACGCCCGAAGGGCGGCTAGCATGCCCGCAAACGTGGCAAAGTGCCAGCCCTGTTCGTCGGCGGTTTGCCCAACCCGGCGCATTGCGGTAGCTTTGGCCCTTTCCTGGGGGCTACGGCTCCCTTCATCTGTTTCGCTTCTATTTTTTCGTCTCTGACGCTAGGTTTTCCATGGCTCAATACGTCTATACCATGCATCGGCTGGGCAAAGTTGTCCCGCCGAAGCGGGAAATTTTGAAGAACATCTCCCTGTCGTTTTTCCCAGGCGCCAAGATCGGCGTGCTCGGCCTCAACGGCTCGGGTAAATCCACCCTGCTGAAAATCATGGCGGGTGTAGACACCGAGTTCGACGGCGAAGCCCGTCCGATGCCCGAGCTGAACATCGGCTACCTGCCCCAGGAGCCACAGCTGGACCCGTCCAAGACCGTGCGTGAAGTGGTCGAGGAAGCGGTCAGCGTGATCAAGGACGCCCAGGCGCGCCTGGAAGAGGTCTACGCTGCCTACGCCGAGCCGGATGCCGACTTCGACAAGCTCGCCGCCGAACAGGCCAAGCTCGAAGCCATCCTCCAGGCCAGCGACGGCCACAACCTCGAGCGTCAGCTGGAAGTAGCCGCCGACGCCCTGCGCCTGCCGGCCTGGGAAGCCAAGGTCGAGCACCTGTCCGGTGGTGAAAAACGCCGTGTGGCCCTGTGCCGCCTGCTGCTGTCGGCCCCGGACATGCTCCTGCTCGACGAACCGACCAACCACCTGGATGCCGACTCCGTCGCCTGGCTGGAACACTTCCTCCACGACTTCCCGGGCACCGTGGTAGCCATTACCCACGACCGTTACTTCCTCGACAACGTCGCTGGCTGGATTCTCGAGCTCGACCGCGGCGCCGGTATTCCGTACGAAGGCAACTACTCGGGCTGGCTGGAAGCCAAGTCCGATCGTCTGGCCCAGGAATCCAAGCAGCAGTCGGCCCACGAGAAGGCCATGAAGGAAGAACTGGAGTGGGTGCGCAAAGGCGCCAAGGCTCGTCAGTCCAAGTCCAAGGCCCGTCTGCAACGCTTCGAAGAAATGCAGTCGCAGGAATTCCAGAAGCGCAGCGAGACCAACGAGATCTACATCCCGGCAGGTCCGCGCCTGGGTGACAAGGTCATCGAGTTCAAGAACGTCTGCAAGGGTTATGGCGATCGCGTGCTGATCGACAACCTGTCGTTCGCCATGCCCAAAGGTGCCATCGTCGGCGTGATCGGCGGTAACGGTGCCGGTAAATCGACCCTGTTCCGCATGCTGATGGGCAAGGAACAACCTGACTCGGGCAGCATCGAGATCGGTGACACCGTGCAACTGGCCTGCGTTGACCAGAGCCGTGAAGACCTCGACGGCAACAAGACCGTGTTCCAGCAGATTTCCGACGGTTCCGACCAGTTGCGGATCGGCACCTACGAGATCCCGTCGCGCACCTATGTTGGCCGTTTCAACTTCAAGGGCGGTGACCAGCAGAAGTTCGTCAAGGACCTCTCTGGTGGTGAGCGCGGCCGTCTGCACCTGGCCCTGACCCTGAAAGAGGGCGCCAACGTCCTGCTGCTCGACGAACCGTCCAACGACCTGGACGTGGAAACCCTGCGTTCGCTGGAGGAAGCCCTGCTGGACTTCCCGGGCGCCGCCATCGTGATCTCTCACGATCGCTGGTTCCTTGACCGTGTGGCCACCCACATCCTGGCCTACGAAGACGATTCGCAGGCGGTGTTCTTCGAAGGCAACTACACCGAGTACGAAGCCGATCGCAAGAAGCGCCTGGGCGAAGCTGCTGCCCAGCCGCACCGCGTACGGCACAAAAAACTGGCATAACCCTCAGGGTTCTGCACTGGAACGGGGCCTTCGGGCCCCGTTTTTTTGCCCAAAATTTACCGCAGCCCAGTAGGAGCGGGCTTGCCCCGCGGTGCGCTACAACATGTATACACTTATACAAATGCACCATTTAATTTCATAAAAACGACATGTCGCCCTGTTGCGGTGCGGTTGCTTCTTGGTAAAGTCGAGGAAAAAACATAAGTCCAACTCTATCTGGTGAATGTCTACATGATCGAATCTGTCGAAGATTTTCTCGCTCGCCTCAAGCAACGCGACCCCGCCCAGCCTGAATTCCATCAGGCCGTCGAAGAGGTGCTGCGCAGCCTCTGGCCGTTCCTCGAAGCCAATCCGCATTACCTGCAGGCCGGTATCCTCGAGCGTATGGTCGAGCCGGAGCGGGCGATCCTGTTCCGCGTGTCGTGGGTCGATGACCAGGGCAAGGTCCAGGTCAACCGCGGCTACCGCATCCAGATGAGCAGTGCCATCGGCCCGTACAAGGGCGGCCTGCGTTTCCACCGCTCGGTAAACTTGGGCGTGCTGAAATTCCTGGCCTTCGAGCAGGTGTTCAAGAACTCCCTGACCTCGCTGCCCATGGGCGGCGGCAAGGGCGGCTCGGACTTCGATCCGAAGGGCAAGAGCGATGCTGAGGTCATGCGCTTCTGTCAGGCGTTCATGAGCGAGCTGTACCGCCACATCGGTGCCGACCTCGACGTGCCGGCCGGTGACATCGGCGTCGGCGCCCGCGAAATCGGTTTCATGTTCGGCCAGTACAAGCGCCTGGCCAACCAGTTCACTTCGGTGCTGACCGGCAAGGGCATGACCTACGGCGGCAGCCTGATTCGCCCGGAGGCCACCGGCTACGGCTGCGTGTACTTCGCCGAAGAGATGCTCAAGCGCCAGGACCTGCGCATCGACGGGCGCCGGGTGGCCATCTCCGGTTCCGGCAACGTTGCCCAGTACGCCGCGCGCAAGGTCATGGACCTGGGCGGCAAGGTGATTTCGCTGTCCGACTCCGAAGGCACCCTGTACTGCGAAGCCGGCATGACCGACGAGCAGTGGGATGCGCTGATGGAGCTGAAAAACGTCAAGCGCGGCCGTATCAGCGAGCTGGCCGAGCGTTTTGGCCTGGAGTTCCGCAGAGGCCAGCGGCCCTGGAGCCTGGCGTGCGACATCGCCCTGCCATGCGCGACCCAGAACGAACTGGACGCCGAAGACGCCCGCACCCTGCTGCGCAACGGCTGCCTCTGCGTGGCCGAAGGCGCCAACATGCCGACCACCCTCGAGGCTGTGGATATCTTCATCGAGGCCGGCATCCTCTTCGCCCCGGGCAAGGCGTCCAACGCCGGCGGCGTGGCCGTCAGTGGCCTGGAGATGTCGCAGAACGCCATGCGCCTGTTGTGGACTGCCGGTGAAGTGGACAGCAAGCTGCACAACATCATGCAGTCGATCCACCACGCCTGCGTGCATTACGGCGAAGAGAACGGCCGGATCAACTACGTCAAGGGCGCCAACATCGCCGGCTTCGTCAAGGTTGCCGACGCCATGCTGGCCCAGGGCGTGGTCTAAGCCTCGGGTTCGATGGCGACGATCTCGATCGACAGATCCCCTGCCGGTCGTCGCCACAGCACCTCGTCACCGGGCGCGGCTCCCAGCAACGCCCGGCCCAGGGGTGAACCCCAGTTGATCAGGCCGCTGGCGGCATAGGCCTGGTCTTCACCGACCAGTTGCACCTGATGCTGGCGGCCCTGCTCATCGACGAACCGTACCCGGCTGCCAATCTGCACTTTTTCATGGGAAGTGGCGGGCGCGACGACCTGGGCGCTTTGCACCCGGGCGCTGAAGTAGCGCAGGTCGCGTTCGGTTTCGGCCAGACGCTGCTTGTCGGTCTGGTCGCCCTGGCTCAGGAGTTCGCTGCGCAGGCTGTTCAGTTCGGCGAGCCGTTGTTGCAGCAGGGTCAGGCCACGGGCAGTGACATGGTTGGGTTGCTCGCTGACCCGGCGTTCCACCGGCTGGTTGGCCTGGTCGGCGGCCTGGTCTTCGTTGACGAATGCTCGGCTCATGAGGGCCTCCTTTCATGGGAGACCATGCTGACAGTCCCGCAGTTGCATCGGATGTCCGATTGCGACCTACTTGCGTCGATAGGCGCGCGCGGCATCCCGATCTTTTTCTTCCTGCCACTGCTCATCACGATCCTCCCAGTGACGGGCGCGGTATTCCTGCAGGTCCTGGTTCTCCTGCATGGCGTGGCACTGGCGAAAGCCATCGTCCCAGCCGGACTCATACTGGCGGTTGTGCAGGTAACGCGGTACGTCCTTGCGAAAATCCCCGGCCATCACCCCGGCGGCCTGGCGGCCGCTGCTGCAACCGTCCTGGAAACCATCGGCGTAGGCCGGTGGATAACCCTGATTGATCAGTTGCTCGTGGGTTGTCTGGCAACCCGCAAGTACACCCATTAGCGCTACTACCAGCCAATACCGCCGCATGTTCAGACTCTCCGCTTGCCAGGGAAAGTCTAGGTGGGGAATTGTTGGTGGCGTGTCAAAAGGATGTGATCAGGGTATTGGGGCTGCTGCGCAGCCCATCGCCGGCAAGGCCGGCTCCCACACTGGACTGTGTACACCTGACCTGTGGGAGCTGGCTTTGCCAGCGATGCAAGGCGCAGCCTTGCTAATACTGGTACCACTTAAGCTCCAGCATCACCTCGTTCTGCGCCGACGCCAACTTGCTGAAGTCGCGGCTGGCACTGAGCCGCAGGCCCAGGTCACGGGACAGCTCCCACTGCTGGTTCAAACTCAGGCTACGACGCACCTCGCCATTGGTGAAGTAGTCGGCCTTGGCCTCGACACTCAGGTTGCCCAGTGGATTGCGCCACAGCAGCCCGGTATTGAAGCCCGCTGCCGGGGCAATGAACCCGGCGAAGTCATTGTTGTGCTCGACCCGCACTGTGCCCAAGGCAAAGCCAAGCAGGTCATCGGCCAGCTGCCAGGTACCGCCGGCACCGCCGTTGACGTGGCTGACCAGCACCTCATCGCCATGCTTGCCCAGCACTCGCTCAAGCCCCCCGGCGACCTGCCACGACCAGGGTTGCAGCAGGGCATTGCGCGGGGTCAACGAGCGAATGGTGGCCAGGTCCAGGCGTTGCACCTGCCAGTCGTTGCCTTCGTACTGGCGCAGCTTGAGCTGAAGGATCTCGATCTGTGCGCCGAGGGGGAAGCCGTAGGCATTGTCGTTGAGGTCGTGATAGGCCATGCGCAGGCCATACTCGGCATAGGCGCGATCATCGCGGCTGCCCAGGCCCAACTGCCAGGTGCGCGACTGATGGCCATCTTCAGGCAGCCCCGGGCGCTCGATTTCAAGCTCCGGCGGCGGGTTGCGGTTGATTGCCCGCAGCAGCTCGAAGCTGCGTTGGGTGCGTGCCGGATCACGCTCCTGGCCGTTGGCCCGGTAACGTTCCAGGCGATAGGCGGCGTCCTGCACCAGGGCCTGGCGCTCGCGGGGCAGGGCGGTGAACGCTGGGCTTTGCAGTTGTGCGGTGTCGGCACTGACCGCCAGCACTTGCTGTTGCTCGCTGGCATCCAGCGGCTTGGCCCGCTCCAGCAGTTCACGTTCGCGTGACGGCCGATAGTCGATGCGCTCGACCAGGCCGGACTGCTTGACCGCCTTGACGGTGTCGGTGGGGATTGCGGTCAACGGGAATTGCGACGTCAGGTCCAGGCTCGGGCGCGCCACCTGCAACAGTTCGAGCAGGCGGTAGGAGCAGTTTTCGTCGAAGAAGAAGTAGTCGAACTGGATCTGCTTGAGTTCCCAGACATGCTCGACCATGCGCCCGGTTTCTTCCGGGGTCAGGTTCAGTCGGTATTCCCACAGGTCGCGGTTTTCCAGGCTGCGGTACTCGGAGAGCTTTTCCTGGTAGGGCACCAGGGCGAACAGGCCCGGATAGCCGCCCATCAGGCCTTTCCAGGCGTAGAGGATACTGTTGTCGCTGCCTTCGATGTAAGCGCCGAAGTTGATTGCGTAGCTGAGCAGGGCGGTTTCGTTGCTCTGCACATCGGCCTGGTCGATCCGCAACAAGGTGTGGCCGAACATCGACGACGGGCTGTTCAGGTAGGCGGCCGGGAAGATCATCACCGCACTGTGCGGCGAGACGTCCTTGAACCACTGGCTGTATTCCTTGCAGTCCGGGCTCGGCAGGTCGGTCAGCTGCAACTGCTCGCGCAGCCAGCGGGTACGCGCCGGGAACACGCACTGGGCGTGTTTGTCGCCGAGGCTCGCCGGTGCGTACAGCGCGTTGACGGTGGCGCGCAGTTCCTGGTCCGGGTGATGGGCGCCGTCTTCGGCGAGAAAGAAGCGCTGGTCGTCGACGTAGCTGCGCCAGCCGCCAAGCTTGGCCGTCTCGTAATGACCGAGGGCGATCCAGTAGCGGTCGGCCGCCAGTTGCTTCAGGCGTGCGTCATCGAATGAAGGGGCAGCATGCAGCGGGGCGCAGGCACAGAGCGCCAGGTAGGCAAGGCGTTTGAGCATGTCGGGCAACTAAGTCTGAATGATGCCGATAGAGGCGGACAACAACCCGCCCCGGTGACGGGGCGGGTGGGCCGAGCTTAAGCCTGGGTGGCGTATTTGGCCAGGCGCGGATCGCTTTTCAGCACCGCGAGGGTGTTGCTGTGCACGTCTTCAGCCGTTACGTCGGCGGTCTTGAAGATGTCCTGGAAGTGTTGATGGGTAACCGCGGCAAAGTGCGCGCGATCTTCCGGGGCGACGCCAAGCACCACGGCATAGGTGGTCAGTGCTTCACCTTGACCCTTGGCCATGTCTTCGGAGAGTTCGTTCATCATGCCGTTCATGGCGAACCATGATTTACCGCCATAGGTCAGCGCAGAGTTGGTCGAGCAGCCGTTGGTGCCCGAGGTCATGCCGAAAGTGGCGTTACCGGACGTGCCGTTGGTGGTGGACGCAAGGAAGTGGGCCGGTGTGCCGCGTTGGCCCTCGAACAGCATGTTGCCCCAGCCGCAGTCCGGTCCGCCAGGCGCCTGGGCCATGGCATTGAGTGAGACCGCGGTGAACAGAGTACCCAGAAGAATCCGTTTCATAGCATTGTTCTCTTTCTAGAATTACATACCAAAGGTCAGGGTTGTCTGGCATATCTGTAGGACCAGTTGCCAGGGCGGGTCGGTTATTTACCCAGCCGCGCAGTTTGGAGTTTAGGCACGATCTAACGGTTCCGTGATTTATTGCGAAAGATTGCCTGAAAATATTGACGTAGATCGGCTTTTCGCCCCTGCGACAATTAGCAGCGATGAGCCTTGCAAGGCGCACGCGCACGGCGCCAGAATGCTGACATCCGCCCCGCCGAAGTAAGGAAGCCCGATGCCCGATCCTGTCGCTGCGAGCCTGCGTCTTGCGCCCGAAGCCCTGACCCGGCCGTTTTCCGCTGAACAGTTCGCTTTTTCCACCACCAATGATCTGGAGCCTTTTCGCGGTGTGCTTGGCCAGGAACGTGCGGTCGAAGCCTTGCAGTTCGGCGTCGCCATGCCGCGTCCTGGGTACAACGTATTCGTCATGGGCGAGCCCGGTACTGGCCGCTTCTCGTTCGTCAAACGCTACCTCAAGGCCGAAGGCAAGCGCCTGCAAACGCCGTCGGACTGGGTCTATGTCAACAACTACGACGAGCCACGCGAGCCGCGCGCGCTGGAGTTGCCACCGGGCAGCGCCGGGGCGTTCATCAGCGACATCGGCGGTCTGATCGACAACCTGCTGGCAACCTTTCCAGCGGTCTTCGAGCACCCGTCCTACCAGCAGAAGAAGAGCGCCATCGACCGCGCCTTCAACCAGCGTTACGACCGCGCCCTGGATGTGATCGAGCGCGCTTCGCTGGAAAAGGACGTGGCCCTGTACCGCGACAGCAGCAATGTCGCCTTCACCCCGATGGCCGACGGCAAGGCGCTGGATGAAGCCGAATTCGCCCAGTTGCCGGAAGCCGAGCGGGAGCGTTTTCACGACGATATCGCCGTCTTGGAAGAGCGCCTCAACGAAGAGCTGGCGAGCCTGCCGCAATGGAAGCGCGAATCGAGCAACCAGCTACGCCACCTCAACGAAGAAACCATCACCCTGGCCTTGCAGCCACTGCTGGCGCCGCTGTCTGAAAAGTACGCAGAAAACGCCGCCGTCTGCGCTTATCTGCAGGCCATGCAGGTCTACCTGCTGCGCACCGTGGTCGAACAGCTGGTCGATGACAGCAAGACCGACGCCCAGGCGCGCAAGCTGCTCGAAGAGCAGTACGCGCCAAGCCTGGTGGTCGGCCATCACGTCAGCGGCGGCGCGCCGGTGGTGTTCGAGCCGCACCCGACCTACGACAACCTGTTCGGCCGTATCGAATACAGCACCGACCAGGGCGCGCTTTACACCACCTACCGGCAACTGCGCCCGGGTGCCCTGCACCGGGCCAACGGCGGTTTCCTGATCCTCGAAGCCGAGAAGATGCTCAGCGAGCCGTTTGTCTGGGACGCCCTCAAGCGCGCCTTGCAGTCACGCAAGCTGAAGATGGAGTCGCCGCTCGGCGAGTTCGGCCGCCTGGCCACCGTCACCCTCAACCCGCAGATGATCCCGCTGAACATCAAGGTGGTGATCATCGGCGCACGGCAGTTGTACTACGCCCTGCAGGATCACGATCCGGACTTCCAGGAGATGTTCCGGGTGCTGGTCGACTTCGACGAAGACATCCCCATGGTCGACGAGAGCCTGGAGCAGTTCGCCCAGTTGCTCAAGACCCGCACCAGCGAGGAGGGCATGGCGCCGCTGAGCGCCGATGCGGTGGCGCGCCTGGCCACCTACAGTGCGCGCCTGGCCGAGCACCAGGGGCGTTTGTCGGCGCGCATCGGCGACCTGTTCCAGCTGGTCAGCGAGGCGGACTTCATCCGCCACCTGGCCAACGACGAAATGACCGACGCCGGGCATATCGAGCGCGCCCTCAAGGCCAAGGCCACCCGTACCGGTCGGGTGTCGGCGCGGATTCTCGACGACATGCTGGCCGGCATCATCCTGATCGACACCGACGGCGCCGCGGTGGGCAAGTGCAACGGCCTGACCGTGCTCGAAGTCGGCGATTCGGCTTTCGGTATACCGGCGCGGATTTCCGCCACGGTCTACCCGGGTGGCAGCGGCATCGTCGACATCGAGCGCGAGGTCAACCTCGGCCAGCCGATCCACTCCAAGGGGGTGATGATCCTCACCGGTTACCTGGGCAGCCGTTATGCCCAGGAATTCCCCCTGGCGATCTCGGCGAGTATCGCCCTGGAGCAGTCCTACGGTTATGTCGACGGTGACAGTGCGTCGCTGGGCGAGGCTTGCACGCTGATCTCGGCCTTGTCGAAAACCCCGCTCAAGCAGTGCTTCGCCATCACCGGCTCGATCAACCAGTTCGGTGAAGTGCAGGCAGTGGGTGGGGTCAACGAGAAGATCGAAGGCTTCTTCCGCCTGTGCGAAGCTCGTGGCCTGACCGGCGAGCAGGGGGCAATCATCCCGCGCGCCAACGTCGCCACTTTGATGCTCGATGAGCGGGTGCTGCAGGCGGTGCGCGCCGGCATGTTTCACGTCTACGCAGTGAGCCAGGCCGACGAGGCCTTGAGCCTGCTGGTCGGTGAGCCTGCCGGTGAGCCGGATGAAGAGGGCCAGTTCCCTGAAGGCAGCGTCAACGCCCGGGTGGTGGAGCGCTTGCGGGTAATCGCCGAGATGATCAGCGAAGAGGACCTCAAGGAGGCAGAAAAGGAGCAGGCCGAACAGGCCCTGGCCCAGGTCAAACCGTCCTGATTTGAGTGGTACGAGTCAAAAAAACGGCGCTAAATGGAACATGACCATTCGGCGCCGGTTTTTCCACGCATGGGCGGAATTCTTCTATTCTTCAGTTCAGGGACAGTCGTAGGTACAGGAATGAGACAGCCTTCACCTGAGGGCTGAACAAGGGTTTACCGAGGACCTTCGCCATGCCGCGCAGCCTCAGCCTCACCCGTCAATGCCTGGGCCTGGTGACCCGCATTGAATGCAGTATCCGCCCACTGGCCGGTGACAACGGCATGTGGACCCTGCTGTTTGCCGCCGGCATGGCTGGCGAGCAGCCTTCTGCGATCAAGGCCCAGGGGCCGTTTCACGGGCCGTTCGTGGCCGAATCGGTACTCAACGCCATTGTCGACAGCCTGACCCTGCACGGTTATCAGCTGGCCGACGATCCGCAGATCTGGTGCGTGCACCTGCAAGCCCAGCTGCGCCGGATCAACGGCGAACGCGTCCATCACGTCGGCGACTTCCAGTTCCATCCGGAAACCTGAGACGCCTGCGCCACGCCTGTGGCAGCGTGCCACGGGCTTTTTCTGTCATGGGTGGCTGTTATACTCGCGCTCGCTTTTTTGCCAACCTGACGAGTTTTCAATGGAACGTATTATCGAAAATGCGATGTATGCCTCGCGCTGGCTGCTCGCGCCGATCTATTTTGGTCTGTCGTTGGGCCTGCTGGCGCTGGCACTGAAGTTCTTCCAGGAGATCTTCCACGTCCTGCCCAACGTCTTCGCCCTGGCTGAAGCTGACCTGATCCTGGTGCTGCTGTCGCTGATCGACATGGCCCTGGTTGGCGGCTTGCTGGTGATGGTGATGATTTCCGGTTACGAGAACTTCGTCTCGCAACTGGACATCGACGAAGACAAGGAAAAACTCAGCTGGCTGGGCAAGATGGACTCGTCTTCGCTGAAGATGAAGGTCGCTGCCTCGATCGTGGCGATTTCCTCGATCCACCTGCTGCGGGTGTTCATGGACGCGCGCAACATCGAGACCCAGTACCTGATGTGGTACGTGATCATCCACATGACCTTTGTGGTCTCGGCCTTTGCCATGGGTTACCTGGACAAGGTCACCAAGCACTGATCAGGCGTTGAGCCGGTCAACAACCGCCCGTCCGTTGCAAAACGGACGGGCGGTTGCGTTTTTGCCTTGTGCTTTGTACACGGCTGTACAAAAAATGAACGGTCACTCGAAGTTCCAGTAATGAGGTATCGCAATGAACCTTCAACAACTGAGCACCGAGGCCAGGGCCGGTCATGTCGAAGAGCTCAATCTGATCGCCATCGAAGGTGGTGACTTTTTGATTGAGGCCCGGGTAAAAGGCCATGCGCATCCGTTAGTGGATAAGCTCGGCAAGCGTCTGCAAGTGCATTCGGTGGTCGATGCGCAACGCTTGCTTGAAGGCTTGCCCGCTGTGCCGCTGCACCTGGTGCACTGGTCGATGGACGACGAGATGTGTGGCGGCGGCGATGCCGGTGACAGCGACCTGAAAATACCGATGCCACGCCGTTCTGCCTGGTAGCTGATCTGCGCCAGCGCAGTGTGCTAGGCTGCTCGCCCTTTTCATAAAGGGCGCGGCTGTCATGCGCCCTGCAGCGGAGCAAGCAAATGTCCGAACTCAACCTGTCTACCGACGAAACTCGCGTCAGCTACGGCATCGGCCGTCAGCTGGGTGGCCAACTGCGTGACAACCCGCCACCAGGCGTAAGCCTGGACGCCATCCTGGCCGGCCTGACCGATGCCTTCGACGGCAAGGAAAGCCGCGTCAGCGAAGCCGACCTGTCGGCCAGCTTCAAGGTCATCCGCGATATCATGCAGGCCGAAGCGGCTGCCAAGGCCGAAGCGGCCGCTGGCGAAGGCAAGGCCTTCCTGGCTGAAAACGCCAAGCGTGACGGCATCACCTCCCTGGCTTCGGGCCTGCAGTTCGAAGTGCTGACCGCAGGTGAAGGCGCCAAGCCAAGCCGCGACGACAGCGTGCGTACCCACTACCACGGCACCCTGATCGACGGCACCGTGTTCGACAGCTCCTACGAGCGCGGCCAACCAGCCGAGTTCCCGGTCAGCGGCGTGATCGCCGGCTGGACCGAAGCCCTGCAACTGATGAATGCCGGCAGCAAATGGCGCCTGTACGTTCCGAGCGAGCTGGCTTACGGCGCTCAGGGCGTTGGCAGCATCCCGCCGCACAGCGTGCTGGTGTTCGACGTCGAACTGCTGGACGTTCTGTAAGAACGTCAGAGGGCCTTTCGGCCCTCATCGCTGGCAAGGCCAGCTCCCACAGGGTTGGTTCACACCGGTCCGTTGTGGGAGCCGGGCTTGCCCCGCGATGCTGTTCAGTTCCAATCGGTCCCACCGCCAGGGCGCAACGCCCGCGCATAGCAGAACAGGAACAGGTTCCTCACCAGTTCCTTGAGCACACTCGGCTCACTCGAATTCAGGCCATTGAGATCCAGGTCACCCTGGTCGCGCAGTTCGTCCAGTGCTTCTTCTTCAAGCACGGCACAGACCTCGCCGGTTTCCCGGTGCAGGATGCGCAGGTATGGATGGGGGCGGTCAAGCCAGGCGTCTATCAGATAAGTCATGGCTATTCTCCTTGAAAGCGTTCAATGAGAATAATTCTTATTATCAAAATAGCAAGTGCCTATTGGCGGTTTTTTCCCGGCTGTGGGCTGTCGAGGCCGCAGGGCGGCCCCGAAACCCACCAGAATCAGACCTTGCGGACGAATTCCGATTTCAGCTTCATCGGGCCGATGCCGTCGATCTTGCAGTCGATATCGTGGTCGCCATCGCACAGGCGGATGTTCTTGACCTTGGTGCCGACCTTGACCACCAGCGAGGTGCCCTTGACCTTGAGGTCCTTGATCACGGTGATGGTGTCGCCGTCCTGCAGGACGTTGCCCACTGCATCCTTTTTCACCGTTTCGTCGCTGGCTGCTTCGGCTTCACCGGCAGCCGACCACTCGTGGGCGCACTCGGGGCAGATCAGCTGGGCGCCGTCTTCGTAGGTGTATTCGGAGTTGCATTTGGGGCAGGGTGGCAAAGTGCTCACTAAGGTTCCTCAAGACGTACAGGTACAAAACCTACATTGTATAGGGTTTTGACCGTCTGAGGCTAATCGGGCCCATCGAGCGATGGGCCGGAGCAGGGGATCAGTGCGTGCGGGCGACGGCGAACTCGCTGAGCTCGACCAGCGCATCGCGGTACTCGCTGGCTGGCAGCACGTCCAGGCAGGCGATGGCGCGGGCCACGTAGTCGCGGGCCAGCTTGGCGGTGTAGTCCAGCGAACCGGACGCCTCAACGGCTGCGCGGATGCTCTCGAGGTCTTCGATGCCGCCTTTCTGGATCGCCTGACGTACCAGCGCGGCCTGTTCGGCGGTGCCTTCGCGCATGGTGTAGATCAGCGGCAGGGTCGGCTTGCCTTCGGCCAGGTCGTCACCGACGTTCTTGCCCAGGGTCTGCGCGTCGCCCTTGTAGTCGAGCAGGTCGTCGACCAGCTGGAAGGCCACGCCCAGGTGGTCACCGAAGGTGCGCAGGGCTTCGCTCTGCTCCTCGGAGGCCTGGGCCAGGGCCGCGGCGCTGTGGGTCGAAGCCTCGAACAGCATCGCGGTCTTGCCGCGGATGACGTCCATGTAGACTTCTTCGGTGGTGCTGGCGTCGCGGACCTTGGACAGCTGCAGGACTTCGCCTTCAGCGATCACCCGGGTGGCCTTGGAGAGAATCTGCATGACCGGCATCGAGCCCAGTTCGACCATCATCTCGAACGAGCGCGAGTACAGGAAGTCACCGACCAGCACGCTCGGCGCGTTGCCCCACAGGGCGTTGGCGGTCGAGCGGCCACGGCGCATGCCGGACATGTCGACGACGTCGTCATGCAGCAAGGTGGCGGTGTGCAGGAACTCGATGGTGGCGGCCAGCAGGCGCAGGTCGTCGCCTTCGCGGCCCAGGGCCTTGCCGCACAGCAGTACCAGCAGCGGGCGCAGGCGCTTGCCGCCGGCCGAGGTAATGTAGTCGCCGATTTTCGATACCAGCGGTACACGCGAAGTCAGCTGTTTCTTGATGATCTCGTCAACGGCGCTGAAGTCGTCCGCTACCGCACGGTAGAAAGCTTGGGGTTGCATCGGCCACAGGTGCTCCATAAAGGTTGCGCGGCATGCTAGGTCGCGGGTCCCGGCGTGTCAAGGCGCGCTGCCTGCGGGCCGGGGGTGGGACTTGCAAGCAAAGCGGGGCTTGCGTACAATCGCGCACCCTGAACTTCCTGGGCAGCACCTGCCTTACGCAATTGCACTGGGCCGTTCCAGCCCTATGCAGCCATGCCAGCCAATACTCTTCCTATAAAGAGCTGGGTGAGCAGGATTATCGGAGAAATACCCATGTACGCAGTAATTGTTACCGGTGGCAAGCAGTACAAAGTCGCCGAAGGTGAATACCTGAAAATCGAAAAACTGGAAATCGCCACTGGCGAATCCGTGACTTTCGACCGCGTTCTGTTGGTTGCCAATGGCGACGACGTGAACATCGGCGCTCCAGTCGTTGCTGGTGCCAAGGTTGTCGCTGAAGTGATCTCCCAAGGTCGTCACGACAAAGTTCGCATCATCAAGTTCCGCCGCCGTAAGCACCACATGAAGCGTATGGGCCACCGCCAGTGGTTCACCGAAATCAAGATCACCGGTATTTCGGCGTAATCGCCTGAATCCATTTCTGGAGAATTGAACCATGGCACACAAAAAAGCTGGTGGTAGTACCCGTAACGGTCGCGACTCAGAAGCCAAACGCCTTGGCGTGAAGATGTATGGCGGCCAGGCTATCATTCCTGGCAACATCATCGTGCGTCAGCGCGGCACCCAATTCCACGCTGGCTACGGCGTTGGCATGGGCAAGGATCACACCCTGTTCGCCAAGATCGCGGGTAAGATCAAGTTCGAAGTAAAAGGCGCCTTCGGTCGTCGTTACGTGAGCGTTGTCGCCGAGTAATCGCGCGAACGCTGGAAAAGCCCTGTCTCGCGACGGGGCTTTTTCGTTTGTGGGGTGAGTCTCTTGCAAAGCTGTTTGTATGGGCTGCCGGCGTGGGTTGTTACTGTCGTGACGGGGCCGCCGCGCTCACTTTTGCAAGAGCCTTATGTCTTTGTGTCACTCAGCTCGTCCAGCTGACGAGAGGCGGTTTTTATGAAGTTTGTTGACGAAGTATCGATCCGGGTCAAAGCCGGTGATGGCGGTAACGGTTGCATGAGCTTCCGCCGCGAAAAATTCATCGAGAACGGTGGTCCCAACGGCGGTGACGGTGGCGACGGCGGCTCCGTGTACATGGTTGCCGACGACAACCTCAACACCCTGGTCGACTACCGTTACACCCGTCATTTCGAGGCCCAGCGCGGCTCCAACGGCGGCAGCACCGACTGCACCGGCAAGAAGGGCGACGACCTGATCCTGCGCGTGCCGGTCGGCACCACGGTGATCGACTCGGCCACCCAGGAAGTCATCGGCGACCTGGTCAAGCCAGGCCAGAAGCTGATGGTGGTCCAGGGCGGCTGGCACGGCCTGGGCAACACCCGTTTCAAATCCAGTACCAACCGTGCGCCACGCCAGACCACCCCGGGCAAACCGGGTGAGCAGCGTGATCTGAAGCTGGAAATGAAAGTACTGGCTGACGTCGGCCTGCTGGGTTTGCCAAACGCCGGCAAGAGCACCTTCATCCGCTCGGTATCGGCCGCCAAGCCGAAAGTCGCCGACTACCCGTTCACCACCCTGGTGCCGAACCTGGGTGTGGTCAGTGTCGACCGCTGGAAGAGCTTCGTCATCGCCGACATTCCCGGCCTGATCGAAGGCGCCTCCGACGGTGCCGGCCTGGGTATCCGCTTCCTCAAGCACCTGGCGCGTACCCGCCTGCTGCTGCACCTCGTCGACCTCGCGCCGCTGGATGAAAGCAGCAGCGCCGATGCCGCCGAAGTCATTGTCAACGAGCTGACCCAGTTCAGCCCGTCGCTGGCCGAGCGTGACCGCTGGCTGGTGCTGAACAAGACTGACATGCTGATGGACGACGAGCGTGACGAGCGGGTCAAGGAAGTGGTCGAGCGTCTGCAGTGGGAAGGTCCGGTTTATGTGATCTCGGCCATCTCCAAGCAGGGTACCGAGCAGCTCAGCCGCGACATCATGCGCTACCTCGAAGATCGCGCCGACCGCCTGGCCAACGACCCGGCCTACGCCGAAGAACTGGCTGACCTGGATCAGCGCATCGAAGACGAAGCCCGTGCCCAGCTGCAGGCCCTGGACGACGCCCGCGCCCTGCGCCGCAGCGGCGTCAAGAGCGTGCACGACATCGGCGACGACGATGACGACTGGGATGATGAGGACGACGAAGACGGCCCGGAAATCATTTACGTGCGCGACTGATTCGTTGCAGTACACTAAACGCCGCTCTCAGGAGCGGCGTTTTGGTATCTAAAGATCTGAATAGGTTGGAAGAAGATGCGGAGCAAGGTGACGGGTGCGCAGCGCTGGGTCGTGAAAATCGGCAGTGCCCTGCTGACAGCAGATGGCAAGGGCCTGGATCGCGCGGCCATGGGTGTCTGGGTCGAGCAGATGGTGGCGTTGCATGAGGCAGGTGTCGAACTGGTGCTGGTGTCGTCCGGGGCGGTTGCCGCCGGGATGAGCCGTTTGGGCTGGGCCAAGCGACCGAGTGCGATGAATGAGCTGCAGGCGGCGGCTTCGATCGGCCAGATGGGCCTGGTGCAGGCCTGGGAGTCGAGCTTTGCCGAGCATGGCCGGCATACCGCGCAAATCCTTCTGACCCACGACGACCTGTCTGACCGCAAGCGCTACCTCAACGCCCGCAGTACCCTGCGCACCCTGGTGGAGCTGGGTGTGGTGCCGGTGATCAACGAGAACGACACGGTGGTCACCGACGAGATCCGCTTCGGCGACAACGACACCCTGGCGGCGCTGGTGGCCAACCTGGTGGAAGCCGACCTGCTGGTGATCCTTACCGACCGCGACGGCATGTTCGATGCCGACCCGCGCAACAACCCCGACGCGCAGCTCATCTACGAAGCCCGCGCCGACGATCCGGGCCTCGACGCGGTAGCCGGTGGTACCGGCGGCGCCCTGGGCCGTGGCGGCATGCAGACCAAGCTGCGTGCAGCGCGCCTGGCGGCGCGTTCCGGTGCTCACACGATCATCGTTGGTGGTCGCCTGGAGCGCGTGCTTGACCGGCTCAAGGCTGGGGAGCGCCTGGGCACCCTGCTGTCGCCCGAGCGCGGCATGCTCGCCGCGCGCAAGCAGTGGCTGGCCGGACACCTGCAGACCCGTGGCACCCTGGTGCTCGACGAGGGTGCGGTGAAGGCGTTGCGCAAGGACAACAAGAGCCTGTTGCCGGTGGGCGTCAAGACCGTGCAGGGCAGCTTTCGCCGTGGCGAGATGGTGGTCTGCGTCGGTCCGGATGGCCTTGAAGTCGCCCGGGGCCTGGCCAACTACAGCGCCCTGGAAGCACAGAAAATCATTGGCCAGCCATCGGACGCGATCGAGACCCTGCTGGGCTATATCGCCGAGCCGGAGCTGGTGCACCGCGACAACCTGATTCTGGTCTGAGGAAATACGTGTGTTCAAAGGGATAGTTGCAGCGGCACTGCTGGCATTGCCGGTACTGGCGTCGGCCGAGGAGATTGGCCAGGTATCGACGGTGTTCAAGATCGTCGGGCCGAATGACCGCATCGTCGTCGAAGCGTTTGATGATCCGAAGGTGGAAGGCGTGACCTGCTACCTGTCGCGGGCCAAGACCGGCGGTTTGAAAGGCGGCCTGGGCCTGGCTGAAGACCGTGCCGAAGCGTCGATCGCCTGCCGTCAGGTCGGGCCGATTCGCTTCAAGGAACAGCTCAAGGACGGCGACGAGGTGTTCAAGGAGCGCACTTCGCTGGTGTTCAAGACCATGCAGGTGGTGCGCTTTCTCGACAAGAAGCGCAATACCCTGGTCTATCTGGTGTACTCGGATCGTGTGATCGAAGGCAGTCCGCAGAACGCGGTAACGGCGATTCCGATCCTGCCGTGGGCTCAGTAAAACCGAGTTGAATGCATCGCCGGCAAGGCCGGCTCCCACAAGGTCCTGTGCATGCAGTCCCTGTGGGAGCCGGCCTTGCCGGCGATGGGGCCTGAAAGGCCCCTGGAGAGGCCATCAAGCCGAAGCTTCGGCCTCTTCTTCCCGCACCACCGCCTTCTCCACATCACGGCGGCTGATGTACTTCCAGTCGGCCTCGTCAATGTAGATCCCGTTCGGCCCACTGCCGCCTTCCAGGTCGATGGCGACATGCGCCGAAACCTGCGGCTTCACGCTCGCCAGAATCGGTACGAAGCCCAGCTGCAAGCTGGTTTCCAGCAGCGCTGCCTGGTTGCGTTCGTCGATGTCGGCCGCCTCGTCCAGGTAGTACGGCAGGCGTACGCGGCCGGCCAGGTCGCGGTCCATCAGGTGCAGCAACAAATACATGTTGGTCAGCGCCTTGATGGTCATGGTGGTGCCGTTGGACGCCGCACCGTCGATGTCGGTGTGGATCACCGGCTGGCCACCGACCTTGGTGATCTCGAAGGCCAGTTCGAACAGGTCCTTCAGGCCCAGCTGGTTGTGGTTGGCTGCCACCAGCCGCGCCAGGTACTCCTTGGCCTCTTCGTTCTTGTTGTCCTGCTCGGCGCTCTGGCTCAGGTCGAACACCGACAGGGTCTCGCCTTCCTCGTACTGGCCGGCGCTGTGGATGATCTGGTCGATGTGCTTGAGCGCTTCCTTGTTCGGCGCCAGGACGATGCGAAAGCTCTGCAGGTTGGAAACCTGGCGCTTGTTGATCTCGCGGTTGAACAGCGCCAGCTGGTGCTCGAGGCTGTCGTAGTCGCTGCGGATGTTGCGCAGGGTCCGGGCGATGTCGGTAACCGCGGCGCGGCGCGCCTTGCCCAGGGTCAGGGCTTCTTCGGTGCGGTGCGAGTAGGCGTTGATCAGCAACTGCAGACGGCGCTCCATGTCGTCTTCGCTGTCGAACTTGGCCACGCCTTTGAGGCGTACCTGGGCATACAGCGCTTCGATCTGGCCATCGACCCGCAGCAGGCCCTGCCAGCTGTCCTGGTAGTCGTTGAGCAGCGGCAGCAGGTTGTCCATGCTGTCGTCGACCGGCTCCATGAACGGCGTACCGAACGGCAGGTCGGCAGGCAGCAGCTGGCGGCGGCGCAGGGCGTCGTCGAGGGTGCGCTGCTTGGCTTCCATGTCGGCGATCTGGCGGCCGACCAGTTGCAGCTTGGCCGACAGTTGCTGGACGCGTTCGGTGAAGGCGTCGCTGGAGCGCTTGAGTTCGTCCTGGGCGGCTTCCATCTGCGCCAGCTGTTCCAGTTTGTCGCCTTCTTCGGCGGACAAGGTCTGGGTGCGGCGGAAGTCTTCCAGAGCCTTTTGCGCATCCAGTACCTGCTGGTACAGGGCTTCGGTCTGGGTCTTGCTCGCGGCGCGGTCGGCGGCTACGGCCTGTTGGGTCTTGAGCTGCTTGAGCTCTTTCTCCAGGCGTTCCTTCTGGTCGCGCAGGGCGGCGCGGTCGGCCAGGGCCTGCAGCGCTGGTGGTTCGATGTGGGAGAGGTCAATGGACAGGCCCGGGGCTTCGAAGCGCTCGCCCTTGAAGCCGTCGAGCACCGCTTCCAGGGATTTGACCCAGACATCGCTGTCGTCCAGCTCGATGCCGCGCTCGCCCAGCGGCAGGCTGAACAGCGCACCGTTGAACAGGCGCATCAGGCGCTCGACGTCCTGCTGCGAGAACTCTTCACGCAGGCGTGCATAGCTGTTGTTGTCGGCATGATCGAGCTGCTGCTTGACCGACTTGAGGCGTTTTTCCAGCTCGCGCAGACGCTCTTCGAGGTCTTCGGCACTGAACTGGCGCGACTGCGCCAGGGCGCCGGCCAGTTCGTCGTGGGCGTCCTTGGCGGCCAGCAGTTGCTGTTCCAGGACCTTGACGTCATCGACCAGGGCGAAGCGGTGCTTGAGCACCGACAGCTCGCCAAGCCAGCGCTGCACGCCAGTGATCTCGCGCTCCAGGCGCATCAGCTCCTGGGTGCCGCCACGCTGGTCGTTCTGCAGGCTGTCCTGTTCGTTCTTGTAGTGTTCGGCCTGGATCACCAGCTCCTCTTTGCGCGCGCTGGCGTAGTCCTGCCAGGTGCCGAGCAGCGAGTCGAGCAGTGGCGACAGGCGATGCAGTTTGCCGCGCAGGATCTCGCGCTGGGCTACGCCGTTGGCCAGGGCCTCGACCAGCGGGCCGGCGGCGACCAGCGAGTTGTAATCCTGCTCCATGCGCCGTACGTCGCGGAAGGCTTCTTCGCAGGCGGCGATGTAGTCGACGCTACCGGAACGCAGGCTGTGCTCGAAAGCATCGAGGAACAGCTGCTTGAGCTTGGCCGCGGTGATCTCGCGCATGTGCAGCAGGTTGATGAACAGGGCGCGGAAGGTCTTCAGGCTCTGCTCGCTGGTGGAGCGTAGCGGGATCAGGGTCAGGTCCAGCGGAATCGAGGTATGGCCACCCACCAGCAGGCGGCGCAGCTCGTCGGGCTTGAGCTCGTAGGCTTTCAGGCCGTTGCGCTCGAGGTTGCTGAACAGCTCTTTCTGGCGCAGGCAGGTGTCGTTTTTCTGGTAGTGGGCCAGGTCCAGCTCGCCGGCATAGGCGAAGAACTGGTGACCGAAACCGCCACCCGGGCCGCGGCCGACCACGCCGATCACGTGCGGGCCATGAGGCAGGTTGACCTCGCAGAGGATGTAGCTGGTGTCGCTGGCAAAGTAGAAGCGCCGCGACTGCTCCAGGCTGTATTTGCCGAAGCTCATGTCGGACATGCGCGCCAGGATCGGGAACTGCAGGGCGTTGATCGAGGCACTCTTGCCCAGGTTGTTGGCACC
This sequence comes from Pseudomonas sp. JV241A, assembly GCF_900275665.1. Taxonomy (NCBI): domain Bacteria; kingdom Pseudomonadati; phylum Pseudomonadota; class Gammaproteobacteria; order Pseudomonadales; family Pseudomonadaceae; genus Pseudomonas; species Pseudomonas sp. JV241A. Next base: position 249,752 of record NZ_OPYO01000032.1, on the reverse strand, counting down.
GTAGACCGACAGCGGGTGTTCCAGGGGGAACAGGCCCAGGCTGTAGCCGGCGGTGTTGAGCAGTGCGAAGCGGCGAATGCCGTAGCGTTCCTGGCTCATGCGTCAATCTCCTGTTGCTCTTGCGCAATGGCTCGGGCCAAGGCGTCTTCTTCGCTTTCTTCGAACGGGCTGAGGTCCAGTGGGTCGTCGGTACGGTTCAGCTCTTCCGGGCTCTCTTCCTCGACCAGCACCGGCGTTGGCAGCGGCAGGGCGCTGTGCAGGCTGGCGGCCAGGTCGCGGTCCTGCTGGACCGACAGGCAGACGTCGAGGAAGCGGTGCATCGGCGGCAGGAAGCGGTAGATGCCGTTCTCTTCGTGGGCAAAGCCGAGCTGGGTCATGCGGCGCATGATCTTCTCTTCCAGCTCGTCCGGGGTCTGCACTTCGGCCTGGATGAACAGGTCGCGGTACTTTTCCAGCAGCGAAGGCAGCTCGTCGCGGCCCAGGCTGCCGCCGTCGAGGACCGACATCGGGTCGCGGCCCTGGTCGGCCAGGTGTTCGACCAGGATGAAGGTGAACAGCGACAGGCGCTGGGCGGTCTTGTTGACCTGGGCGGCGGCCAGGTCCGGGACGAAGTAGTAGAAACCGCGGGTGTCGCACACCAGTTCAAAGCCCAGGGCCTTGAACAGGCCACGGTACTGGTCCTGGAAGTTCGACAGTTGGGCGTACAGCTCCGGGTCGCGGCGGCTGATGTGGAAGCCCTTGAACAGCTCGCGGAAGATCGGTGCGAGCTGGGACAGTTCGGAAAGATCAAGATGCATGGGCGGGGCTCGCAGTTGGCTCAGGCGATGGTTCGCGGCTCGATGTCAGAGCGAAGGAACGCAGGCTGACCAGGTGTTCGCGGGTGGTGTATTCACGGCGCTCGAGGCGCTCGCGGGCAAAGCGTTTTTCCCGCGACAGGCGCGAGAACCAGTACAGCAGCTCGTCGGTGGCGCCTTCGGGCTCCTGGTCGAGCAGCCAGACCATCAGGTCCGGCAGCGGCAGGGCGTCTTCGCAGCGTTCGAGCATTTCCTTGACCGTGCGCGGTGCGCGCGGGGCGTCGCCCTTGTGGCTCTTGTGGGCCTTGGGGAACTGCGCAGGCTTTGGCTCGAAACGGGCCAGGGCATAGACGTAGGCTTCGACCTGGCTGGCGCTGCCGAGGAAGGTGCTCTGCGGGCGGGTGAACAGCGGCATGGCGGCTTGCGGCACGGCGTCCAGGCCCTTGCGGCGGATCACCGACAGGGCCAGGGCGGCGCCACGGGTCACGGCGTTGTGGCGGCGGGCTTCTTCACGCAGCGGCAGCAGCAGTTCACGGGCATGGCGCAGGGTCAGCTGGGCGCTGGTCTGCATTTCGAGGATGCGCGCGTGGGTACGCAGGAGCATGTCGTCGTCGACCAGATGGCCGAGGCGGGCCTGCTCGCCGAGCAAGCGCAGCAGCACGGTCTCGACCTTGCGCACGCCTTGCTCGAAGGCGCCGTCGGCGTTGACCAGCTGGATCATCGGCTCGACGTATTCGTCCCAGGTTGCCAGGACTTCGGCGTAACGCTGGCGCAGGGGGATCTGCCGGTCGCTGGTCTTGGCCCGTTCGGCCACGGCGACCAGCGCCTGTTCGTCGTTGTCGAGCTTCTTCAGGACGTCGCGCACGCGCATGTCGAGCAGGCGCAGCTGGCGCGCCAGGTCGTTGCCGTCGCGAATCTCGAAGGCATCCTGGATATGCCCGGCCAGGCGCTCGAGGTGGCGCAGGTAGGCTTCGATCTCCAGGCACAGGCCCAGGCGGTGCTCGCGGCGCAGGTACGCCAGAAAGTCATGGATCTGGGCGTTGAGCTCGAAACGGTTCGGGCTTTTGGCCACCGGCACCAGGATATCCAGGCGGATCCACACGTCGAGCAGGCTGGTGATGTCCTGGGGCGTGCTCTCCAGCTGCTGGGTGGCCAGTTGCTGGCGCAGTTCGGCCAGGCTCAGGGTGCCCCCGTCGAAGCGCTCGCACAACGGCTCGAGCAGGGCCCAGTGTTCGGCTAGGGCGCGCAGGACGCGCTTGGGTTCGATCATTGGCGGGTCGACTCGTTGCCAAATAAAAGCGCCGATTGTACTGCATCAGACGCCTGTCGATTCACCCCCTGTTCGCTTGATCCTGCTGTCGGGCGGTTTTCTGCCGATCAACAGCGGCGCCGAACGGCGAACAACGTTAGAATATCGCCCCTGACTTATCCACAGATGGCCGATCCTTCTTGTTAATCGAGTCCCGCCGCCGCGCTTATCTCAACGCCATGCAAGTGGTGCATTGGCTGCCGCGTGCCGAACTGCCGTTCGCGGCACCATCGCGCCCGGAGCTGTTGCTGCCGGTGGCGCCGCTCGAGGAACAGGCGTTAGAGCCGCTTGAGCAGGCACCAGCGGCCGCCGTCGTGGCACCGAGTGCGCCGGTGGTGCGCTCCGGCGAGCGCCCGAAGATCGAGATTCCGCGCCCCGGCAGCACCCCGAAAGTCGCGGCCAAACCGGTGGAAGAGGCCGAAAAGGCGCCGGTCGCTGCCAGGCCCGCACCGGTGCCGCCCCCACGCTTTGCCCTGCAGTTGCTGCGCGCCGGCAATTGCCTGCTGCTGGTGGAACTGGCCACCGGCGAGCCGTTCCAGAGCCGCGACCCTTCCTATCTGTTGCTCAAGGACATGCTGCGCGCCGCCGGGCTGCCGGACAGCCCGCAGATCATCGGTGAGCCGGTGCGCTGGCCGTTGCTGGTGCGCGGCAACCTCGATCAGGGGCCGCAGGCGGCGACCGATTTCGTCCAGGGCTTTATCCAGGCCCGGCTTGAAGAAGCGCCGTGCGTCTGCCTGTGGCTGATCGGCCTGCCTGCCGTGCGCTTTGCCGGCGAGGCCAATGCCGAAGCTTATTATCGCGAGTTGCCGGTTGAAGGGCTGGGCGCTGCCTGGGCCTTGCCGGGGCTCGAACTGTTGATGGACGAGCCGCAACGCAAGGCGGACGTCTGGCAAGCCATGCGCCGGCTGATGGCGCGCTGGAAACCAAGCAATGAGTGACACGATCAGCTTCCGCCGGATGACCGAGGCGGATCTGGATGCCGTACTGAAGATCGAATACGCCGCCTTCAGTCACCCCTGGACCCGCGGGATTTTCCTCGACGGGCTCAAGTCCTATGAAATCTGGCTGATGTTCGAAGGCGAGCAGCAGGTCGGCCACGGCGTGATCAACGTGATCATCGACGAGGCGCACCTGCTCAACATTACCGTCAAGCCGGAAAGCCAGGGGCGCGGCCTGGGCCTGGCCCTGCTGGAAGAGCTGATGAAGCGTGCCTACGCAATCAATGGCCGCGAGTGCTTCCTGGAGGTGCGCGCCAGCAACCAGTCGGCTTATCGTCTGTACGAACGCTACGGCTTCAACGAAATTGGCCGTCGTCGTGACTATTACCCGGTAGCCGGCGGTCGCGAAGATGCCTTGGTCATGGCCTGTACCCTGTTCGAGTAGGGGTTCAACGCTCCGGCTTGCCGTCCAGCGGGTCGCGCCGGGCCAGCTCTGCTTCATCCAGGCCGTTGCCGCCGCCGATGTCACTTTGGTCGACTACGCTCAAGTCCCAGTCCGCAGGGTGATTTGCTCCCGGCTCATTGGCGGAGCGGGCGCCGTCTTCGGGGATCAGGGTTTCTGGCTCGAGGTCGTCGTCGGTTGGGTCGAAACCGACATCGACGTTGGGGGTATCCTCGTCAAAGTGCAATTCTTCAACCGAGCTCATGGGGTCTTCGTCTTCATCGCTCGGGGCGGGCTGCGGGGCGTGAAGCGGGCGGTGTTTCTGGCTCATGGTCGATCCTCCTGCAGAAGGGCCTAAACGGTTGACCTGCCATTTGGCGGAAGATTCAAAGGCGTGACCTGAACAGGCCGGCGCCTGTCACAGGATGCGCATCAACCATGAGGCTTGCACATGCACGATCTACAAGAACTGATTGATAACAACGCGCGCTGGGCCGATGCGATCAAGCAGGAAGATCCGGATTTCTTCGCCAAGCTGGCGCGTCAGCAGACACCGGAGTTCCTCTGGATCGGTTGCTCGGACGCCCGGGTACCGGCCAACGAGATCGTCGGCATGCTGCCGGGCGACCTGTTCGTTCACCGCAATGTCGCCAACGTGGTGCTGCACACTGACCTGAACTGCCTGTCGGTGATCCAGTACGCGGTGGACGTGCTCAAGGTCAAGCACATCCTGGTCACCGGCCATTACGGCTGCGGCGGGGTGCGGGCATCGATGCAGGATCGTCAGTTGGGCCTGATCGATGGCTGGCTGCGTTCGATTCGCGACCTGTACTACGAAAACCGCGTGGAACTGGCCAAGCTGCCGACCGAGGAAGAGCGGGTGGATCGCCTGTGCGAGCTGAACGTGATCCAGCAGGTGGCCAATGTCGGCCATACCACCATCGTCCAGAATGCCTGGCACCGTGGGCAGAGCCTGTCGGTGCATGGCTGCATCTATGGCATCAAGGATGGGCGCTGGAAGAGCTTGAATGCGACCATCAGCGGCATCGACCAGTTGCCGCCGCAGTACCGGTTGCGTCCGCAGGACTGAGGCCATCGCGGGGCAAGCCCGCTCCTACAGAAGTGGGAGCGGGCTTGCCCCGCGACAGGCTTCACCTCAAGTCTTCTGCAAGTCCCGCAACGTCCGCGTCACCGCCCCGGTATTGCACTTGGCACTGGCCTGCTCCGGGGTCATGTTGCGAATCGTGCGAAAATACAGCTCGCAGGTCTGCTTCTTCGCCGTCACCTGCCACTTCTGCGTACAGGCGCCAAGCGTAGCCTTGGCATCCGCCCCCGGGTTACGACCCATGCCTGCCTGCCAGCAGGCGGCGCTCAGATCCTGGCCCATCATCTTCAGCCCGGCCTGGTCGGCTTTGTCCTGGTCGCCGCCATTGTTGTTTTTGTCCGCCGCATACCAGATCGCACTCGGGTGGTTGGCACCCAGCACCGGGACCTTCTGCCCGGGCGTCGGGCTGATGGTCGCCAGGCCCAGTACATAGAGCTTGGGCCCATACTGCTGTTCGATCCAGCTGCGCACCGGCGAGCCGAAGGCAACCATCGGCAAGGATGCGCCATTGCCGGTTCGCGTCACCTCCCTGACCATCTGCACCTGATAGTCCTTGAAGTAGTCATACACCCCTTCCAGATCTTTGCCGGCGCTGGCCGGGGCCGCGATCGGGGCAATGTCGACGATGGTCTGGTAGGCCGGGGTCTGCTCGGCGGGGATGCCGTTGAAGGTCAGCAGCGTGGCCCAGCGGTCGGTGGTGTTGGAGCGCAGGTAGTCCTGGGCCTGGGTTAGCGAGTAATCCGGCGGGAAGTGCAAAAGCTCAATGCTGCGGCGCTTTTCCAGGGCCATGCCCAGGGGCAGGAAGAGGTTCCAGCTATAAGCCCATTTGCCTTCGCGGTTGAGCTGGCTGGCGCCTTGATAGGCCAGCTCGCCAGTGTCGAGCAGCGCTTGCAGGGGCTTGCTGTAGTCGCTCGGTACCCCCTGGATGTCAGCATGCAGTTTGTCGTTGTCACGACTGACCTTCACGGTCGCGCCTGTGTATCCGTCGCGTTGCACGCTCTGGGTCAGGTAGTGTTCCACGGTCTGCTCAAGCGTCCAGTCGCGAAAGCAGATGACGTTGCAGTTGTTGGGGTAGGCAAACAGCCGGTTCACGCGTTCCTGGTTGCCCAGGTCGATCCGGGCGTCGGCCTGGATGGCGCTGCTGAAGGCCAGTGTGGCCAGGGCGAAGGTCAATGGAGCAGTCTTGTGCATGCTTAAACTCCTTGTCAGTTTCTCCCCGCAGTCGGGAGGCTTGCCATACTGGAGGAATTTCCTGGGGATTGGGAAGGGGAGCAGGCTGATGAAACCGTGGTGCAAGGCTGGTATCGGTGCAGGATTTTTGCTGACAGTGCTCGGCGTTGCGCAGGCGCAGGCCGAAGAGCGTGATCTGTACCTGTTTGCCCAGTGGGCCGGTGATCATCAGACTCGGCCTTTTCGCCAGATGCTGGTGGATGCACGCGTGTATGGCGTAGTGCCAATCCATCAGCTGCTGCGTTCGGCCAGTGACTGGCGCTTGTGCAGGGCCGAGCCGTTTGCAGTGGCGCCAGCCTCGCAGTGGCCGGCGGTGCGTTCGACCTTGCTACTGCTCAAGACCCTGGGTGACCAGGGCGTGCTCAAGCGCTATGAGGTGGTTTCGGCTTACCGCAACCCGGTGCTCAACCGCTGTGCGGGGGGCGCCATGGGGAGCGCCCATACCCGTGCGTTCGCGGTCGACCTGCTGCTGCCGGACTGGGCCGATCCGACGCCGCTGTGCAGCTTCTGGCAGGCCCATGGCAAGGACTGGAACATGGGCCTGGGGCGTTACCCGTCGGGGCGCATTCACATCGACACGGCGGGTTACCGCACCTGGGGCGGCGACTTCAGCACCGGGTCATCCTTCTGCGCCCCGGCGGTGGCCGGCAAAGCTCAGGCCAGGTGAGCCAGGCAGGCTGCCGATTGCTCGATCACCCATTCGGCGAAGCAGCGGCTTTTGTCGTCTTCAAGAATCGCCTGGGGGCTGAGCAGGAAATAGGCCGATTGATCCTGGATGAAACCGCGCGGCGCCCGCAGTTGGCCGCTGTCGATTTCATCCTGGACCATCAGGCGCGAGGCCATGGCCACACCCAGCCCGGCAGCGGCAGCCTGGATACACAGGTAAAAGTGTTCGTAATCGGCGCGGCTGCTGCCCTGAGCCGATTCGCCGCTTTGGCGCAGCCAGGTGTTCCACGCATTGGGACGCGAAGCGCTGTGCAGCAGGCGTTGGCCGGCCAGGTCCTGTTCGGGTAGCGTATGGCCGCCACTGCACACCGGGCCGACCCATTCGTCGCAGATCTTCAGCGCATGCAGGTTGGCGTCCCAGTGAAAGTCATCGCGGCGCAGGGCCAGGTCGACACCGCTGCGGGCGAAGTCGATCGGCCCGCCGGCCGCCACCAGGTGCAGGTGAATATCCGGGTGGGCGGCATGAAAGGCCGGCAGCCGTGGGATCAGCCAGCGCATGGCGATGGTCGGTTCGCACGACAGCACCAGTACGTTCTCTCGCGCCTGTTGCTGCAGGCGGTACACCGCGCCTTCAAGTTGCTCGAACACCGACAGGGTGGTGCCGTGCAGGGCGCGGCCGGCGGCGGTGAGGAAGATCGCCCGATTGCGCCGCTCGAACAGCGGCACCCCCAGCGACTCCTCCAGCAGGCGCACCTGCCGGCTCACGGCGCCGTGGGTGACATTGAGCAGCTCGGCGGCGCGCACGAAACTCTGGGTTTGCGCAGCAACGTCGAAATAGCGAAAGGCGGACAGTGCAGGCAGTTTCATATCTGTGAGAAAAACTAGCGGATTTGCCTCACTATAAATCGCTTTTGGCCCTACCCGAAGCTTTCGATAATGGCAACGCGCAGACGTATCTGTGCATTGGCCTAGCAGATCGAGGAGCTTTACGTGAATGAACTCATAGCCGTTGCCCTGTTCACCGTGCTGGCGGTGATCAGCCCGGGCGCCGACTTTGCCATGGTGACCCGCAGCAGCTACGCCTTTGGCCGCCGTGCGGGCCTGGCTGCGGCCCTGGGCATCGCCCTTGGCGTACAGGTGCATGTGCTGTACACCGTGCTGGGCATCGCGGTGATCATCAGCCAGAGTCCGGCGCTGTTCCTGGCCATGAAGGTGCTGGGAGCGGGGTACCTGATTTATCTTGGCTACAAGTCGCTGACCAACACCACGCGGATTTCCCTGGAGGGCGGCAGCAGCAGTCAGCTTGGCGTGCTGGCGGCCTTGCGCTCGGGCTTTCTGACCAACGCCCTGAACCCCAAGACCATGCTGTTCGTGGTCAGCGCCTATACCCAGGTGGTGCAGCCGGGCAGCTCGCTGGCGATCAACTTCGGCTACGGTGCGTTCATGTCGTTCGCCCATTGGCTGTGGTTCAGCCTGGTGGCGGTGTTTTTCTCCAGCGCGGTATTGCGTCGGGCCATGCTCGAACGCCAGCGTCTGGTTGACCGGGTGATTGGCGTGGCCTTGATTGGCCTGGGGCTGGCGGTGGTGTTCGCCAATGTGCGCTAAGCGGGAGGGGTAAAAATCGCAGGCAAGAAAAAAGGGCTTACCTTGCGGTAAGCCCTTTTTAGTACTTGGTGGCTACACAGGGACTTGAACCCCGGACCCCAGCATTATGAATGCTATGCTCTAACCAACTGAGCTATGTAGCCAAGTGGCGCGCATTATTCGCCTGAAACGGATTTGTGTCAACACTCTTTTTCAAAAAAATTAACGCGCGATCAACCGCTTAGCCGTAAACGGGCTCAGAAGTCATATTTGAACGTGGTCATCAGGTTGCGTGGCGCCCCGTAGTTGCCGTAAGACGACGCCATCGAGTAGTACTCGCGGTCGAAGGCGTTGTTGAGGTTGACCGTGGCGCTGAGGTTTTCGCTGATGTCGTAGCGCGCCATCAGGTTGACCAGCGCGTAGCTGCCCTGGTCGAAGCTGTGCAGGTCGAGGCCGACCTTGCTCTGCCAGTTGACGCCGCCGCCGACGGTGACTTTGTCGAGCATCCCGGGCAGGCGGTAGCTGGTGAAGGTCTTGAGGCTGTGGCGCGGATACACAGTGGCAATGCGCTCATCCTGGTTGTCGGTGGTCAGGGTGTAGGTGTATCCGGCAGACGCCTGCCAGCCCTCGGCCAGCTCGCCATTGAGCTCCATCTCCAGGCCCTTGGAGGTGGTGTCCTGCTTGGCATCGTAGACGTTGTCATGCAGCCAGATCGCCAGGTTGTCCTGTTCGAGCTTGAACAGCGCCAGGCTCGAGTTCAACTTGCCGTCGAAATGGCTGCCCTTGACGCCGACCTCGTAGCCGATGCCTTGCATCGGGTCGAGCGGCTTGTTGTTTTCATCAGTGACCCAGGAGGCCTGCGGGTTGAAGATCTTGGTATAGCTGGCGTACAGCGCCCAGGTTTCATCAAGGTCGTAGACCACACCGGCATAGGGGATGAATACTCCGGTTTCCTTGCGGCTGACTTCGGTTTTTTCGCCGCCGTATGGACGATCTTCGGTATCGCGTTTCCAGTCGATCACCCGGCTGCCGAGAATCAGGTTGAGATCGTCGGTCAGGTGCAGGCGCGAGGAGAGGTAGGCGGCGTACTGGGTCTCCTCCATCGAGGATTTGCCGCTGATGGTCCAGTCCGGCTTGGGCTGCTTGCCGTCCCAGTCGAAGATGTTATCCACCGCCGCACCCGGCGTTGCGTTGTAGTCGTAGCGCCAGCCGCCCCAGCTCGGCACGTTTTCGTTGTACTTGGACAGGGTCACGCCGCCAATCAGTTCATGCTCGCGACCGAACAGGCTGAACGGGCCGGTCAGGTACATGTCCAGGTTGTCCTGGCGCGGTGTGCCGGAAAAGCGTGTCGGCAACTGGGTCAGGCCGCTGCCGTCGGGCTGCAGGTTGCCCATGAGAAAGCCGAACACTTCGTCAAACTTGTTTTCCGAATGGCTGTACTCGATCTTGCCGCTCCAGCCATTGCCCAATTGCTGCTCCACCGAGGCGAAATAGCTGGTCTGTTCGTGGTCGTTGTAGGACCAGTCGGGGGCCATGTTGATCGAACGCTTGAGGTTGCTGCGTTCGCCGGTGCTGAAGCGGGTTGGCAAGCCGGTACGCAGCGGCGAGTCGACGTCGGTGCGCTGGTAGCTGAACCCCATGGTCAGCAGGGTGTCTTCGCTCAGGTCGAATTCGCTGATGCCATACAGCAACTGGCTTTCCATCTTGTAGCGGTCGACCCAGGCGCCTTCGGTCTTGTAGTCGGCGACCAGGCGGCCACGCACGTTGCCGCTTTCAGTCAGCGGCCTGGAGACGTCAAAGCCGGTGCCATAGCGGTCCCAGGTGCCCGCCGAGCCGGTAACGCTGGCCTGGCCCTCGGCTGTCGGGCGCTTGCGGATCAGGTTGATGGTCGCCGACGGGTTACCCATGCCGCTGATCAGGCCGCTGGCGCCGCGCACGATCTCGATGCGGTCATACATCGCCATGCTCTGGGTGTAGTTGTCCATCCGCGTGACGGTAGGGACGCCGTCGATCTCGTAGTTCTGAATGACGAAGCCGCGCGAATAATAGCTGTCGGTCTCGGCACCCAGGCCATCGCGCACGACGATCACCCCGGGGGTGGCTTCCAGCGCGTCGCTGAGGTTGGTCAGACGCTGATCATCCAAGCGTTGGCGAGTCATCACGGTCAGTGACTGCGGGGTTTCCTGCGGGGTGAGGTTAAGCCGCGTCGAGCTACTGGAGGAGTAAGTGGTATAGAGCCCGGTGCCTTCAGTGGTCGACCCCGGTGCCTTGCCGGAAATGCTCAGGGCATCCAGTTGCAAAGCGCTGCCCAGTTCCATCGGCAGGTCGATGACGAAGCTGCTGGCGTTGGGTTGGCTCAAGCGCGCGCTGCTGCCAGCGGTCAGTGCCTGCAGCGCCTGGGTCGGGCTCATGCGGCCCTTTACCCCGGGCGACGAGCGTCCGTTGAGCTGATTGGCGTCGTAGATCACCTGCAGCCCGCTCTGGGCGCTGAACTGGTCCAGGGCATCGGCCAAGGGTTGCGCCGGGATGTTGAAATCCTGCGACTGGGCCTGGGCAGGCTCGGCGGCCTGTACCGGTAGGCTCAGGGTGACGCAAAACAGGCTGGCCGCAAGGATGGCGCGGGCCAGCGGTTGACGGCTGAATACGAAATCGCGTGGGTACTGCATGTGTCCTCCCCCAGAGAATACAAACGATAATGCTTCTTATGTGGAGGTGTGACGCAGCAGGAACGGCAATTACCGAAAACTAAAAAAATTAATTCACCGGCTCAGCGCACGATGATCCATTGGCCGGCCAGGTGGCTGACGCTCAGGTTCTGATTGCGCGCCAGGGCATCGATCGCACTGCCGGCCTGGTCGAGGTTGAAGCTACCGCTGACCGGGCGCCGGCCGACCTGTTCGTCGATGTACAGCAGGCGACTGCCCTGATACTCGGCAAGTTGTTCCAGCACCTTGCGCAAGGGTACCTCGCGTACCCGCAACTGCCCGTCGCGCCAGGCCAGCAGGCGTTCGGCGTCGACCTTCTCGACCTGGTCCAGGCGGCTGCCGCTCAGGGTCACCCGTTCACCGGGGGCGAGCATGCGTTTGTCGCCGGCGCTGCTGACCTCGACCTTGCCCTTGAGCAGCACCACTTCATCGTGATCGCGACCGCGGCTGACAGAGAACCGCGTGCCCAGCACCTGCACCTGAGCATCATCGATATCGACCACGAAGGGCCGGCCATCGTGGGTCACTTCAATGAACATCTGCCCTTGCACCAGGCGCAGCTTGCGCACGGGGCCGCGCAGGTCGACATCGACGGCACTGGCGCTGTCGAGGGTCAGCCGCGAGCCATCGGCCAGCTGAATCTGCCGGCGTTCGCCAACGGCGGTGGCGACATCGCTGTTCAGGCGCTGCAGCAACGGCAGTTGCAGCATCACCAGGCCGCTGATCAGCAAGACGCTGGCGGCCACTGCCCAACCGCCCCAGGAGCGTGGTGCCGCGCGGCGTTCGATCTTGTGCAGGCGGCGTGCCGGCAGTTCCAGCTGTTGCCAGAACAGCTCGACTTCGGCAAAGGTGCGGGCGTTCTCCGGGTCCTGGCGCCACTGTTCGAAGGCCTGGCGCTGCTCGGCGCCGAGGTCGTCGGCGCGCAGCCGGGTAAACCAGTCCAGGGCTTGCTGGTCCCGGTCGCCAGGTTCGGTCGGATGGGAGGAATTTGGCGATGGGTTCATGGCAGGTCAGTCTTGTTTCGGTTATGCAGGGCAGCCGCGGCGCAATGGCTCAGGGCTTTGTTCAAATGACGCTCGACCGCACGCGGGTCGAGCCCCAGGCGTGCGCCGATGTCCTTGTAGCTTAATTGCTCGACCCGGGCGAGCAGAAACACCTCGCGGGTCGGCGAGGGCAGGCCGTCGATCAGGCGTTCAAGATGGTCAAGGGTGTTTCCGGCCACGGCACTGCGCTCGGGTGAGGTTTCGTTGAGCAGTTGCTCCAGCGCCTGCTCGTCATTGACCCCACGTACCTGGCTGCGCCGAGCATGGTCGATGCTCAGGTTGTTGGCGATGCGATACAAAAAGGCTCGCAGGTTGCCAACCTCGCCGCGCTCGCTGTGCATCAGCCGGACAAAGACATCTTGCAGAAGGTCGCGGGCGGTTTCCCGACAGCGCACGCGGCGGGTCAGAAAAGCCAGCAGTTCGCTGCGATGATGCTGATAGAGCAGCGACAGGCTGCGGTTGTCCTGGTCGTCGGACATGGCGTATGCGGGCCTCGGATAGGCAGGCAGTGGAGTCTGTGAAAACGCAGCCGATGCTAACGTTATTGAGAATTATTAACAAGTGCGTCGAAAGTACGTTGGTCGAAAAGAATAGTGCGCTTGCTAACGATTTCTGGATAATTGGATCCCGCCCACCGGATGGAAGCTTTTGTCATGGCTGTGAGCACTGCCTCGTCAACGTCACCCGCCAGCACCGCGACTGCCCAGAGCAGCCCGCTGGTGATGCGCATCATCGCCGCCTGTGCCCTGGCGCACTTGATCAACGATCTGATCCAGTCAGTACTGCCGTCGATCTACCCGCTGCTCAAGGCCAACTATGGTTTGACCTTTGCCCAGGTCGGGATGATCACCCTGACGTTCCAGATCACCGCCTCGTTGCTGCAGCCCTGGGTGGGTTTCTACACCGACCGCAAACCGATGCCGAACCTGTTGCCGCTGGGCACCCTGTGCACCCTGGTGGGCATTGTCATGCTCGCCTATGTCGGCAGTTTCCCGATGATTCTGCTGGCGGCGGCGCTGGTGGGCATTGGCTCGTCGACCTTCCACCCGGAAACCTCGCGTATCGCCCGGCTGGCCTCGGGTGGGCGTTTTGGCCTGGCGCAATCGACCTTCCAGGTCGGTGGCAACGCCGGCTCCGCCTTCGGCCCGTTGCTGGCGGCGGCGATCATCATTCCCTTCGGCCAGGGCAATGTGGTGTGGTTCGGCCTGTTCGCGGTCTGTGCCGTGCTGGTCACCTATGGCCTGAGCCGCTGGTACAAGGAACATCTGAACCTGTTCAAGGCCAAGCAGGGCCAGCGCGCCACCCACGGCCTTTCGCGCCAGCGGGTGATCGGCGCCCTGGTGGTGCTGGGGTTGCTGGTGTTCTCCAAGTACTTCTACATGTCCAGCTTCACCAGCTACTTCACGTTCTACCTGATCGAGAAGTTCGACCTCTCGGTGGCCAGCTCGCAGTTGCACCTGTTCCTGTTCCTCGGCGCGGTAGCGGCCGGGACCTTCTTCGGCGGGCCGATCGGTGACCGTATCGGGCGCAAGGCGGTGATCTGGTTCTCGATCCTCGGCGTGGCGCCCTTCACCCTGCTGCTGCCTTATGTCGACCTGTTCTGGACCAGCGTGCTCAGCGTCATCATCGGCTTCATCCTCGCCTCGGCGTTCTCGGCCATCGTCGTCTACGCGCAGGAGCTGGTGCCGGGCAATGTCGGCATGATCGCCGGGATCTTCTTCGGCCTGATGTTCGGCTTTGGCGGCATCGGTGCAGCCCTGCTGGGGTACCTGGCCGACTTCAAGGGCATCGAGTACGTCTACAGCCTGTGCTCGTACCTGCCGCTGTTCGGCCTGCTGGCAATCCTCCTGCCGTCCACCGGCAAGCGCTGAGGCCCCATCAGCGATGCCGATGGGCGCAGCTCATCGGCTGCCCGGCCAGCTCGCCGATCAGTGCCGCCAGGCATTCGGCTTCGGCGCGGTTCAGGCGGTCGCTGCGCAGTACTTGCTCGCCAACGCCGAAGCTGAAGTTCCAATCCAGGTCCATCAGGTAGTAAGCGGTACCCTCCACAGGGCTGCGCCATGTCGTGTGTGGCGCTTCGATGGCGTCGCCCATGAACTGCATGAAGGTTTCTTCGGCCACCTGAGCTTGCTGGTACTGCGCGGGCAAGGTGAAGTTCTCGCCGGCGCAGACAAACGGCTGGCCGGGCTCGAATTCGAAGAGGCGCACGATCTGCGCGGGGTCCGCTTCGATCCCGAGACGCCGGAACAGCTCGGCACTCGGCCGGTACAGCGGGCTGCACCAGAGGCTGTCATCACTGTCGCCGGTTTCATCCAGGGCATCGGCCGCAGCGGGCTCGAGCCAGCCGCGCGCCAGCAGCTGTCGCTCCAGGGCTTTCCAGTCCGCTGCGGGCAGGTGGCGATAGCGGGGGAAAATGAACTGATGATGCTCGGACATGCGCTGATCCTCTTCCATGATGGCGCGAGAGTAGCACGGCGAGATTGACGTCTGGCCCGGGCTTCACCTAGAGTGCCGACCTTCCTTTTTGCCTGTAGTCGACCCATGAACCGCTTTTCCCGTCCTCGCGCAATCCAGCCGGCTGTTATCCAGACCGTGGTGTGCGACTGGCCGTGTGACACGGTGCTCAAGCGTCGGCGCAGCGTGCTGTTCGCCTTTACCTTCTCGCCTCACCGTCACACCTCCTGACCTGGCGGCTGCATGCCCGGCGTTTTGCCGTGGCTGGCGCGCCTGTATCCGAATCTTTTTTACGGTCATGTATGCGCCTGCGCAGGTGCGATGTCGTGCCTGCGCCGGTGAGTCTGGAGTTGTGATGAATACGCGTTTGTTGCTGGGCTTGTTGTTTGCTGTCTCGGTGGTCGGTTTCAGCCTCGGGGCGAGCTTGCCGCTGGTGTCGCTGCGCTTGCTCGACGGCGGTGCCAGTACCTTGCAGATTGGTGTTGTCTCGGCGATTCCGGCGGCAGGGATGATGCTTTCTGCGTTCATGGTCGATGCCTGTTGCCGGCACCTGACCCGGCGCACCATCTACCTGCTGTGCTTCGGCCTGTGCACCCTGAGCATCGGCCTGCTCGAATGGGCTTTTTCTTCGATCTACCTGCTTGGCATGTTGCGCCTGGGGCTGGGTATCGGCATGGGGATCGCGATCATCCTCGGTGAGTCGTGGGTCAACGAGCTGAGCCCGGAGCACAACCGTGGCAAGATCATGGCCCTGTACGCTACCGCATTCACCGGGTTCCAGATGCTCGGCCCGGCGATGCTGGCGTTGCTCGGGGCGCACAGTACCTGGGTGACGACGGTGGTGACTGCCTGCTACGGCCTGGCGCTGCTGTGCATTGTGCTGACGGTACCCAATGATCATGTCGAGCATGGCGAGGAGGGCGGCAAGAGCTTTTCCCTGGCAGGCTTTTTCCGCGTGGCGCCGGCCTTGTGCATGGGCGTGCTGTTCTTCTCGTTCTTCGACGCGGTGATTCTTTCGCTGCTGCCGGTGTATGCCACCAACCATGCCTACGCAGTGGGCGTCGCGGCGTTGATGGTGACGGTGATCCTTACCGGCGACATGCTCTTCCAGCTGCCGATCGGCTGGCTGGCCGACCGCTGCGAACGCACCACCGTGCACCTGGTATGTGGCGTGGTGGCGATGCTGATTGGCCTGGCGCTACCGTGGCTGATCGGCATGCAATGGTTGCTGTGGCCGGCATTGGTGGTGCTCGGCGCGGTGGCGGGCGGGGTCTATACCCTCGCGCTGGTGCTGATCGGCCAGCAGTTCAAGGGCCAGGACCTGGTCACCGCCAATGCCAGCGTCGGCTTGCTCTGGGGTGTCGGCAGCCTGCTCGGGCCATTGCTCAGCGGCGCGGCCATGGACGTTGCGCCCCATGGCCTGCCGATGGCGTTGACGGCCATGGCGGCGCTGTTCGTGGTGTTCGCTCGCAGTGCCCGGCGTCGTGCATTCCGGGCTCAGCGCGCCGATCAGGGCGCGGCGTAGAACTCGCGTGCCAGGTGCCTTTCAGAAACGCTCGGGAACCATGCGCGAGGTGTAGCGGGTGCTTTTGTAGCGCCCGATCTTGCCGCGCTTGGGCAACTCGATCTTCTGCTTTTGGGTGATGTCCTCGTAGGGCACCTGTTTGAGAAAGTGGCTGATAATGTTCAGGCGCACCCGCCGCTTGTCCTCGGAAACGGCCACATACCAGGGGGCCCAGGAGGTATCGGAGGCGGCGAACATGTCATCCCGCGCACGGGTGTAGTCGTCCCAGCGGGTGAAGGACTTGAGGTCCATCGGGGTCAGTTTCCAGATCTTGCGCCCGTCGGTGATGCGCTCTTTCAGGCGCCGTTCCTGCTCTTGGGGGCTTACTTCCAGCCAGTACTTGATGAGAACGATACCGGAATCGACCAGCATCTTCTCGAACAATGGCACCACCGAAAGGAACTTGCTGGCCTGCTCCTCGGTACAGAATCCCATCACCCGCTCCACGCCGGCGCGGTTGTACCAACTGCGGTCGAAGATCACCACTTCCCCGGCCGAGGGCATGTGCTGTATGTAGCGCTGGGCGTACATCTGGCTTTTTTCCCGCTCGGTCGGCGCTGGCAGCGCCACCACGCGAAACACCCGCGGGCTGACGCGTTCGCTGATGGCCTTGATGGTGCCGCCCTTGCCGGCACCGTCGCGACCTTCGAAGACGATGCAGACTTTCAGGCCCTTGGCCACCACCCACTGCTGCAATTTGACCAGCTCGACGTGCAGGGCCTTGAGCGCTTGCTCGTACTCCTTGCGCGGGAGGCGTTCGTTGTTGCTTTGCTGTTCCTTCTTCTTAGCCATGCGCCAATACCTGGTCTGTGGACGGGAGGCGTTTGAATGCGGCTTTGAGTATAGACCTGGGTATTGGCCAGCGTTTGTACGCAACGCAGGCAAAGAAAAACCCCTTGAAGCATAGCCTCAAGGGGTTTCGGGCTCATCCGGATCCGGCAGGACCCAGGGAGCGGATCAGACGTTGAAGCGGAAGTGCATCACATCACCGTCCTTGACGATGTAGTCCTTGCCTTCCAGACGCCATTTGCCGGCTTCCTTCGCGCCGCCTTCACCCTTGTACTGGATGAAGTCGTCATAGGCGACCACTTCGGCACGGATGAAGCCTTTCTCGAAGTCGGTGTGGATCACGCCGGCTGCTTGCGGGGCGGTGGCGCCGACGCGGACGGTCCAGGCGCGGACTTCCTGCACGCCGGCAGTGAAGTAGGTCTGCAGGTTGAGCAGCGAGTAACCGGCGCGGATCACGCGGTTCAGGCCTGGCTCTTCGAGGCCCAGGGCTTCGAGGAACATGTCCTTCTCTTCACCGTCGTCGAGCTCGGCGATTTCAGCTTCGATCTTGTTGCACACCGGCACCACGATCGCGCCTTCTTCTTCGGCGATCGCGCGGACCGCGTCCAGGTGCGGGTTGTTGTCGAAACCGTCTTCGGCAACGTTGGCGATGTACATCACCGGCTTGCTGGTCAGCAGGTGGAAGCCGCGGATCAGGGCCTTCTCGTCGTCCGCCATGTTCTTCATCAGGCTGCGCGCTGGCTTGCCTTCGGTGAAGTGCGGGATCAGTTTTTCGAGGATGGCTTTCTGTGCCAGGGCATCCTTGTCACCGCCCTTGGCGTTGCGCGCAACCTTCTGCAGTTGCTTCTCGCAGCTGTCGAGATCGGCGAAGATCAGTTCCAGGTCGATGATCTCGATGTCGCGCTTGGGGTGGACGCTGTTGGAGACGTGAATCACGTTCTCGTCTTCGAAGCAGCGCACCACGTGGGCGATGGCGTCGGTCTCGCGGATGTTGGCGAGGAACTTGTTGCCCAGGCCTTCACCTTTCGAGGCACCGGCGACCAGGCCGGCGATGTCGACGAATTCCATGGTGGTCGGCAGCACGCGGTTCGGCTTGACGATGGCCGCCAGGGCGTCCAGGCGCGCATCAGGCATCGGCACGATGCCGCTGTTCGGCTCGATGGTGCAGAACGGGAAGTTCTCAGCGGCGATGCCGGATTTGGTCAAGGCGTTGAACAGGGTGGACTTGCCGACGTTGGGCAGGCCGACGATGCCGCAATTGAAACCCATGGTGAATCCCTCTTCGTGGAGTCAGGCCTTTTGGCTGTGCAGCTCTCTCATCGCACGCGTCCAGTCGCCGGCGAGGATGTCCGGCAGCACGCCGAGGGCAAAATCGATACTGGCGTCCAGCTTCTCCTGCTCGGCGCGTGGCGCCTTGCCGAGGACGAAACCGGAGACCCTGCTGCTGTCACCCGGGTGGCCGATGCCAAGCCGCAGACGGTGAAAGTCATTCTGGTTGCCGAGCTGGGCGATGATGTCGCGCAGCCCGTTGTGCCCGCCATGGCCGCCGCCCTTCTTGAGCTTGGCGACGCCGGGAGGCAGGTCGAGTTCGTCGTGGGCCACCAGGATGGCATCTGGCGGGATGCGGAAAAAATTCGCCAGTGCAGCAACGGCTTGGCCGCTGCGGTTCATGTAGGTGGTCGGAATCAGAAGACGAACGTCGTTGCCCTGATGGCTGAATTTTGCCGTCAGGCCGAAATACTTGCGATCAGCCGTCAGGTTGACGCGCTGGGCGCTGGCAATGCGTTCTACGAAAAGAGCCCCTGCGTTATGCCGGGTCTGTTCGTATTCGGGGCCGGGGTTTCCCAGGCCGACGATCAGTTGGATGGCGGTCACGTCAGGGGCTCTTCCTTGGAGTTGTGGGTTACAGCGCTGGGCGCTGTAACCCGGTCAACACCGGCGTGCCGAGTAGATTACTCAGCAGCGCCTTCTGCAGCTTCAGGCGCAACACGCGGAGCGTGAACGTTGGCAACAGCCAGGTCGTTACCGTGAGCCAGAGCGACGAATTCAACGCCTTTCGGAGCTTTGAGGTCCGACAGGTGGATGATCGCGCCGACGGCGGCGTTGGCCAGGTCGACTTCGATGAACTCAGGCAGGTCTTTGGCTTCGCAGGAAACTTCGATCTCGTTGATAACGTGGGAGATCTCGCCGCCTTTCTTGACCGGAGCTTCTTCGTTGATGAAGTGCACAGGGACTTTGGCGGTCAGTTTCTGGCCAGCAACAACGCGGACGAAGTCGGCGTGCAGGATGAACTGCTTGGCTGGGTGACGCTGCATCGCTTTAACAACGACATTTTCTTTCTTGCCGTCGATGTTCAGTTCGATAACGTGGCTGTAAGCAGCTTCGTTTTCGAACAGTTTGGCGATTTCCTTGGCCACGATGGTCAGGGATTGCGCTTCTTTGTCACCACCGTAAACAACGGCAGGGATCTGGGCGGCGAGACGACGCAGGCGGCGGCTCGCACCTTTCCCCAGGTCGGTACGCGCTTGGGCGTTCAGAGTGAAATCAGTCATTTTGTATCTCCAAAATAGCCATCTCCCGCAGGCGTTTGCGACCAGCGCCAAACGGGGTGGGCAAAAAAGCCCCGCCCCAACAACCAGTGTTGGGGCGGGGCGCTTTTCGTCAACGAGAGGTTCGCGAGGGTAAAACCCTCAGCGGAACATCGCGCTGATCGATTCTTCATTGCTGATGCGGCGAACCGCTTCGGCAACAACCGGTGCGATATCCAGTTGACGGATACGGTCACAGGCTTGTGCTGCAGCGGACAGCGGGATGGTGTTGGTCACCACCAGTGCGTCCAGCACGGAGTTCTCGATATTCTCGATCGCCCGACCCGACAGGACAGGGTGCGTGCAGTAGGCGTAAACCTTGGCAGCGCCGTGTTCTTTCAGGGCCTTGGCCGCGTGGCACAGGGTGCCGGCGGTGTCGACCATGTCGTCGACGAGAATACAGGTACGTCCTTCGACGTCGCCGATGATATGCATCACTTCGGAGTGATTGGCCTTTTCACGGCGTTTGTCGATGATACCCAGATCAACGCCCAGGGACTTGGCAACAGCACGTGCACGCACGACGCCGCCGATGTCCGGGGACACGATCATGAGGTTCTCGAAACGCTGGTCTTCGATGTCATCCACCAGAACGGGGGAGCCGTAGATGTTATCTACCGGAATATCGAAGAAACCCTGGATCTGGTCAGCGTGCAGGTCGACGGTGAGAACACGGTCGATACCTACGACGGTGAGCATGTCAGCGACGACTTTGGCGCTGATAGCTACACGCGCCGAACGCGGACGGCGATCCTGGCGGGCATATCCGAAGTAAGGAATCACGGCAGTGATTCGGGAAGCTGAGGAGCGGCGGAAGGCATCGGCCATCACTACCAGTTCCATCAGGTTATCGTTGGTTGGCGCGCAAGTCGGCTGAATGATGAAAACGTCCTTGCCACGAACATTTTCATTAATCTCAGTGCTGATTTCGCCGTCGGAGAATTTCCCGACAGAAACATCACCCAGTGGGATATGCAGCTGACGTACGACACGCCGAGCCAGATCGGGGTTAGCGTTCCCCGTAAAGACCATCATCTTGGACACGCGCAGTACCTGAAGGCTGAGGGTATACCTGGATGAGTATAAGGAAAATGGCAGGGGCGGCTGGATTCGAACCAACGCATGGCAGGATCAAAACCTGCTGCCTTACCGCTTGGCGACGCCCCTGTATCTGTTGCTGCGAGCACCTGGTGCTCGATTCCTAGAGCAGACTCTGCAGCGTGCGATGCAACATCGAAATGTTACTTCCCTTAGCTACAAACCCTGTTTGGGTCTCTGCAAGAAGGGCCAAAACTTTATCAGCTTCAGCTTTGTTTGGGAAGGCCCCAAACACACAACTTCCAGTTCCGGTAAGCCGAGCATCAGTGAATTCGTTTAACAAATTCAACGATTTGCGTACCTCTGGGTAACGCTGCTCTACCACCGGTTGGCAGTCATTTCGACTGTTTCCCTTGGGAACGGGGCGCATCTTAAGGGGCAAGGAATCACGTGTCAACAGCGGATCTGAAAAAATTTCTGCTGTGCTAACAAATACTTGCGGGACCAGCACGACGTACCAGGGCTCTTCGGGGTCGACCGGGGTCAGCTTCTCGCCCACGCCCTCGGCGAACGCCGCATGGCCACGGACAAAAACCGGTACGTCAGCACCCAGGGTCAGGCCCAGCTCGGCCAGTTGGTCTTCGCTCAAGCCCAGTTGCCACAAATGGTTGAGGCCGAGCAGGGTGGTGGCGGCGTCGGAGCTGCCGCCGCCAATGCCGCCGCCCATGGGCAGGATTTTCTTCAGCCAGATATCCACGCCCTGGCTGCAACCGGTCAGGGCCTTGAGCTTGCGCGCGGCCTTGACGATCAGGTTGCTGTCATGGGGAACGTTGTCGATCTCGGTGTGCAGGCGAATTTCACCGTCTTCGCGCAGGGCAAAGGAAAGCTCGTCGGCACGGTCGAGAAACTGGAACAGGGTTTCCAGCTCATGGTAACCGTCGGGGCGGCGGCCAAGAATGTGCAGCATCAGGTTGAGCTTGGCCGGTGCCGGCAGGGTCAGGGTTGCAGTGTTCATAGATCAGTGGCCCAGTTGCCGTGGTTGCCAGTCCTTGACCACCAGGGTCACGTCGAGGTTTTGCCCGTGCAGCTTGATGCGCTCGGGCAGCCAGTAGCCGTTCTGTTCGGCGTAGCTCAGGTACTGCACGTCCCAGCCGTCCTGCTTGAGGCTGGCCAGGCGGCTGTCGCCGTCGAGGGTCAGCTGGCTCTTGCTGTCGGGGGCGGGCAGGCCGCGAATCCACCAGACCAGGTGCGAAATCGGCAGCTCCCAGCCCAGTTGTTCTTCGAGCAGGGCTTCCGGGCTTTGCGCCTCGAAGCGGCCCTGGTTGGCGACTTCGAGGGTGACGCCGCCGGGGCGCCCGGTCAGGCGTGCGGCGCCGCGGCCCAGCGGTCCGGACAGGCGGATGTCGTAGTAATCCTGGCGTTGCAGCCAGAACAGCGTGCCGCTGCCGGAGTCTTTCGGCGCGCGGATACCGACCTTGCCGTTGATCTGCCAGCCATCGAGGGTGCTCAGCTGTTGCTTGTGCTCGCGCCACAGCTGTGGGCTGCCCTCGCCCCGCAGGGCCTCGCGGGAGCCGAAGCCGGCACAGCCGGCAAGCAGGGCGATCAGGCAAAAGGTGATGCAGTGGCGCAAAAACATAGGCTTATAGAGTCTCGGATCCGGTCAGGCGCAGGACGGTCTTGCGCAGGATGGGGCTGTCGGGCTGGGCTTCGAAGGCCTTGGCCCAGACCTGGCGGGCTTCGCGGCGCTTGCCGTTGGCCCAGAGTACTTCACCCAGGTGAGCGGCGACCTCGTGGTCGGGGAAACGCTCAAGGGCCTGGCGCAACAGGCGCTCGGCTTCGTCAAGGTTGCCCATGCGGTAGTTGACCCAGCCGAGGCTGTCGAGCACCGCCGGATCGTCCGGGGTGATCTGGTGAGCCTTGTCGATCAGCGCCTTGGCTTCGGCGTAACGGCTGGTGCGGTCTGCCAAGGTGTAGCCAAGGGCGTTGAGGGCCATGGCATTTTCCGGCTCGCGGCTGATGATGCTGCGCAGATCCTTTTCCATCTGGGTCAGGTCGTTGCGTTTTTCCGCCAGCATGGCCCGGGTGTAGAGCAGGTTGAGGTCGTCCGGGTACTGCTTGATCGCCTGCTGCAGAACCTGCCCGGCCTGGGCGTCCTTGTCGTTGTTGCCCAAGGCTTCGGCTTCGATCAGGTACAGCTGGATGGCGTAGTCGGGCTGGGCGTCGCGGGCTGCGGCCAGGCGCCGCGAGGCCTCGGCGCTGCGGCCGTTGGCGATGAGGATATCGGCCTGGCGCAGTTGCGCCGGCAGATAGTCGTTGCCGGGGCCGACCAGGGCGTATTCGTTCAGGGCGCTTTCGGGGTCGTTGCGCTCTTCATGAATGCGGCCCAGGTTCAGGTGTGCCGAATCGACATGGCTGTCGCGGGCGATCAGCTCTTCGAGGTAGCCGGCGCCTTCGTCCCAGTCCTTGGTTTCCAGGCTGACCAGGGCCAGCGAGTAACGCAGTTCGTCGTCATCCGGGTACTGCTGGACCAGGCTGACGAATTCGGCTTTGGCGTCAGCCAGGCGATCCTGTTCGACCAGCATGCGCGCATAGGTCAGGCGCAGGCGTTTGTCGTCCGGGTACTGGCGAATGGTTTTTTGCAGCAGCGGCAGGGCTTCCTTGCCGCGCTCCAGGCCTTGCAACAGGCGGGCGCGCAGCAGTACCGGGGCAATCTCGCCAGCCTCGGGCGGGTGTTCTTCGAGCAGGTCGAGGGCGGCCTGGGCCTTGCCATCCTGTTGCAGCAGCAGGGCCTTGCCGAACACCAGCTGACCGTTGTCGGGGTATTTCACCAGCAGGCGATCGAAACTGTTTTGCAGGCCGGCGCGGGTGTCCGGGTCGGTTTCGAGCGCTGACAGCGCGAGGAAATCAAAGTGCGTGTCGCCCTGGCCCTGCAGGACCTTTTCCATGTAGACCATGGACTCGTCATAGCGGCCGCCGCGGGCCAGCTGGATAGCAGCGGCGCGCTGGGCGTCGAGGTTGTTCGGGTCGTTCTTGGCCCAGATCAGCGAGGTGTCCAGGGCGGCCTGGTCGGCGCCCAGGTACTCGGCGATGCGGTAGGCGCGCTCGGAAATGCCCGGATCCTGGGTCTTGATCGCCTGGCTGACATAGTTGTCCAGGGCGATGTCGAAACGGTCGCGCTGGCCGGCAAGTTCGGCAGTCAACAGGCTGTACACGGTGTCCTGGCTGAACGATCCGTAGACGGTGGGCTTGGCCGGTTGCACCGGAGCGGCATCTGCAGGCGCCTTGGCATCCGGTGAACTCGGAGCCAGGGTCTGGCAGCCCTGGAGCAAGGCAAGGGCAAGGAGCAACGCGTAGGATCTATTCATAATCGGGATTTGGGCGGCTTACCAGCGGTCGGATCATCATGACACAAGCGCCGGGGCAAACCCATAAGCGAAGGTCTCGGTAGGGGTAGACTATAGAGACAATAGCGAGCGGTGGTTGTTCTACGCCCTGCGAAGTAGGACAATTATCGGCTTCTCGTCACAATCAGCGACCTTGCATGGCCTTTCTTGCCCTCGGTATCAACCATAAGACTGCCTCGGTAGACGTACGCGAGCGCGTGGCGTTTACCCCTGAGCAGTTGGTGGACGCCTTGCAGCAGCTCTGCCGACTGACCGCCAGCCGCGAAGCCGCGATCCTTTCGACCTGCAACCGCAGCGAGCTTTATATAGAGCAGGACCACCTGGGCGCAGAGAGTATCCTGCGCTGGCTGGCCGAATATCATCAACTGAGCCTGGATGAACTGCGCGCCAGCGCCTACATCCATGAAGATCACGATGCCGTGCGGCACATGATGCGGGTGGCCTCCGGGCTTGACTCGCTGGTGCTCGGCGAGCCGCAGATCCTCGGGCAGATGAAGTCGGCCTATGCCGTGGCCCGCGAAGCCGGGACCATCGGCCCATTGCTCGGGCGGCTTTTCCAGGCCACCTTCAGTGCCGCCAAGCAGGTACGCACCGACACAGCCATCGGCGAAAACCCGGTGTCGGTAGCCTTTGCCGCGGTGAGCCTGGCCAAGCAGATCTTCAGTGACCTGGGTCGTAGCCAGGCGCTGCTGATCGGCGCCGGTGAAACCATTACCCTGGTCGCCCGCCACCTGCACGAGCAGGGGGTGCGCCGCATCGTCGTGGCCAACCGCACCCTGGAGCGGGCCAGCACCCTGGCCGAACAATTCGGTGCGCATGCGGTATTGCTGGCCGACATTCCCCAGGAGCTGGTCAACAGCGATATCGTCATCAGCTCCACCGCCAGCCAGTTGCCGATCCTCGGCAAGGGCGCGGTGGAAAGCGCGCTGAAGCAGCGCCGGCACAAGCCGATCTTCATGGTCGACATTGCCGTGCCGCGGGATATCGAGCCGCAGGTTGGCGAGCTGGACGACGTCTACCTGTATACCGTCGACGACCTGCATGAAGTGGTCGCCGAGAACCTCAAGAGCCGCCAGGGCGCTGCCCAGGCCGCCGAAGAACTGGTTTCGGTGGGCGCCGAAGATTTCATGCTGCGCCTGCGCGAGCTGGCTGCGGTGGATGTACTCAAGGCTTATCGTCAGCAGAGCGAACGCCTGCGCGACGAAGAACTGCAAAAGGCCCAGCGCCTGCTGGCCAACGGTACCAGCGCCGACGAAGTGCTGGTGCAACTGGCCCGTGGCCTGACCAACAAATTGCTGCATGCGCCCAGCGTGCAGCTGAAAAAGCTCTCTGCCGAAGGCCGCCTCGATGCGCTGGCCATGGCCCAGGAACTCTTTGCCCTCTCCGAGGGTTCGACGGATAAAACCCCGCAATGAAAGCGTCGCTGCTGAATAAACTGGACACGCTCCAGGACCGTTTCGAGGAACTGACCGCCCTGCTGGGCGATGCCGAGGTCATTTCCGACCAGACTCGCTTTCGCGCCTATTCCCGTGAATATGCTGAAGTCGAGCCGGTAGCCGTTGCCTACGCCCAGTGGCGCAAGGTCCAGGATGACCTGGCCGGCGCCCAGGCGCTGCTCAAGGACAGCGACCCCGACCTGCGCGAAATGGCCGTTGAGGAAGTGCGCGAAGCCAAGGAGCAACTGGCGCTGCTGGAAAACCAGCTGCAGCGCATGTTGCTGCCCAAGGACCCCAACGACGGGCGCAACGTGTTTCTGGAGATCCGTGCCGGGACCGGCGGTGACGAAGCGGCGATCTTTTCCGGCGACCTGTTCCGCATGTATTCGCGCTACGCCGAAAAGCGTGGCTGGCGCCTGGAGATTCTCTCGGAGAACGAAGGCGAGCATGGCGGTTACAAGGAAATCATCGCCCGGGTCGAAGGCGACAGCGTCTACGGCAAGCTGAAGTTCGAGTCCGGTGCTCATCGAGTTCAGCGCGTACCGGAAACCGAATCCCAGGGCCGTATCCACACTTCGGCCTGCACCGTGGCGGTGCTGCCCGAGCCTGACGAGCAGGTAGCGATCGAGATCAACCCGGCGGACTTGCGTGTCGACACCTACCGCGCCTCCGGTGCCGGTGGTCAGCACATCAACAAGACCGACTCGGCGATCCGTATCACCCACTTGCCCACCGGCATCGTCGTCGAGTGCCAGGAAGAACGCTCCCAGCACAAGAACCGTGCCCGGGCGATGTCCTGGCTGTCGGCCAAGCTCAACGACATCCAGACCAGCGCGGCGCAGAATGCCATGGCCAGCGAGCGCAAGCTGCTGGTCGGCTCGGGTGACCGTTCCGAACGAATTCGTACCTACAACTATCCACAGGGGCGGGTGACCGATCACCGCATCAACCTGACCCTGTATTCCCTGGATGACGTTCTGGCCGGTGGGGTCGACGCGGTTATCGAGCCGTTGCTGGCCGAATACCAGGCTGACCAACTGGCTGCACTGGGTGAGTAAATGACGATTATTGCCAGCTTGCTCCGCGGTGCGGAGCTGCCGGATTCGCCGACGGCGCGTCTGGATATCGAACTGCTGTTGGCTGCGGCCATCGGCAAGTCGCGCAGCTACCTGCACACCTGGCCGGAGCGGATTGTCAGCAGCGAAGCGGCACTGACCTTTGCCGACTACCTGCAACGTCGGCGTGCCGGCGAGCCGGTGGCCTACATCCTCGGTCAGCAGGGGTTCTGGAACCTCGACCTGGAGGTGGCCCCGCATACCTTGATCCCACGGCCGGAAACCGAACTGCTGGTTGAAACCGCCCTGCAGTTGTTGCCGGCAAGCGCCGTCAAACTGCTCGATCTTGGTACCGGCACCGGCGCCATTGCTCTGGCCCTGGCCAGCGAACGTCCGCTGTGGCAGGTCACCGCCGTTGACCGCGTCCTCGAAGCCGTGGCCCTGGCCGAGCGCAACCGCCAGCGCTTGCAGTTGAACAACGTGACGGTGCGGAGCAGTCACTGGTTCGATGCCCTGGCAGGCGAGTGCTACGACCTGATCATCAGCAACCCGCCGTACATTGCCGCCGCCGACCCGCACTTGGTGGCCGGCGACGTGCGCTTTGAGCCAAGCAGCGCGCTGGTCTCCGGCGAAGACGGCCTGGATGACCTGCGCAGCATCATCAGCCAGGCGCCGGAGCACCTGCTGCCCGGTGGCTGGTTGCTGCTCGAGCACGGTTACGACCAGGCCGCCGCGGTGCGCGAGCTGCTGGCCAAACATGACTTCGAACAGATTGAAAGCCGCCTGGACCTCAACGCCCACGAGCGCATCACCCTGGGGCGGCTGTCGTGCTGACCGATCAGGAACTGTTGCGCTACAGCCGGCAGATCCTCCTGGCGCAGGTAGATATCGACGGTCAGCTGCGCCTGAAAAACAGTCGGGTGCTGATCGTCGGCCTCGGCGGCCTCGGTTCGCCCGTGGCGCTGTACCTGGCGGCTGCTGGCGTTGGCGAGTTGCACCTGGCTGACTTCGACATGGTGGACGTCACGAACCTGCAGCGCCAGGTACTGCATGACACCGCTTCGGTGGGCCTGAGCAAGGTCGACTCGGCGCTTGCACGCCTCACTGCAATAAACCCTGAAATCACCTTGCAGGCTCATCGCAGTGCCCTGGACGAAGACTCCCTGGCCGAGGCAGTCAAGGTCGTGGACCTGGTGCTGGATTGCTCGGACAACTTCGCCACCCGCGAAGCGGTCAACGCCGCCTGTGTAGCCCAGGGCAAGCCGCTGGTCAGCGGCGCGGCAATTCGTCTGGAAGGGCAGTTGTCGGTGTTCGACCCGCGCCGCCCGGAAAGCCCCTGCTACCACTGCCTGTACGGGCATGGCAGCGAAGCCGAGCTGACCTGCAGCGAAGCCGGTGTGCTTGGCCCGCTGGTCGGCCTGGTCGGCAGCCTGCAAGCACTCGAGGCCTTGAAGCTGCTGGCCGGTTTCGGTGAGCCGCTGGTGGGGCGCCTGTTGTTGATCGATGCCTTCGGTAGCCGATTCCGTGAGCTGCGGGTCAAGCGTGACCCAGGCTGCAGTGTCTGTGGCGAGCATCATGACTGAAGCTGCGGCGGCGCCGGTCGGCGTTTTCGATTCCGGGGTCGGCGGCCTGTCGGTACTGGCCGAGATCCAGCGCCTGCTGCCTAATGAGTCGCTGCTGTATGTCGGCGACTGCGGGTACATTCCCTATGGCGAGAAGTCGCCGGAATTCATCCGCCAGCGTTGCCGTGTGGTTGCCGAGTTCTTCCGTGCACAGGGCGCCAAGGCCATGGTCCTGGCCTGTAATACCGCGACAGTGGCGGCGGTGGCAGATTTGCGCGAACAGTATTCACACTGGCCGATAGTGGGTATGGAGCCGGCGGTAAAACCCGCCGCTGCCGCGACCCGCAGCGGTGTCGTTGGCGTGCTGGCCACCACCGGCACCCTGCAAAGCGCCAAATTCGTCGCCTTGCTTGATCGCTTTGCCAACGACGTTCGCGTCGTCACCCAGCCTTGCCCGGGGCTGGTGGAGTGCATCGAGGCTGGCGACTTGAACAGCCCGGTGGTGCGCGAGCTGCTGCAAGGCTATGTGAAACCCTTGCTCGATGCCGGCTGCGACACCCTGATCCTGGGCTGCACCCATTACCCCTTCCTCAAGCCTTTGCTGGCGCAAATGCTCCCGGCCTCGGTGGCGATCATCGATACCGGCGCCGCGGTTGCCCGGCAATTACAGCGCCTTCTGGGCGAGCGCGAGCTGCTGGCCACGGGACCTGCTCGGGATGCGCAATTCTGGACCAGCGCCAGCCCCGAACATATGAGAAAGATCCTTCCAATGTTGTGGAATAAATCTGACAGTGTGCGAAGCTTTGCAATGTAAAAAAAGTGTGAAAAGCACTCAACATTGACTGAACTAACGCAACGTTGCCGATTTCTATTTATTGTCTGGTGAGACAAGAAAACCAACAACAGCATTAGGAAATAGGACGTTTCTCATGAAGAAACTGCTTTGCTTGGCTGCTCTTGCAGCCGTTACCCTGGGGCAATCTTTCACAACTCAAGCAGCGGACGTTTCGTTCTCGATCGGGCAGACCGGCGACTCGACCATGACCTATCGGCTGGGCCTGCAATCGAACTGGGATGCCAGTTGGTGGCAAACCAGCGTAGGCCGTATTACCGGCTATTGGGATGGTGCCTACACCTACTGGGATGGCGACGAGACGGCAAGTAACCACAGCCTGTCGTTTGCGCCGGTGTTTGTTTATGAGTTCGCCGGTGAGTCAGTCAAGCCCTACATCGAAGCCGGTATTGGTGTCGCCGCATTCTCCAGTACCGAAGTTGAGAGCAACAAACTTGGCTCCTCCTTCCAGTTCGAAGACCGTATCGGCTTCGGCCTGCGCTTTGCCGGTGGCCACGAAGTTGGTGTGCGCGCCATTCACTACTCCAACGCCGGGCTGCAAACGCCCAACGATGGTGTAGAAAGTTACGCATTGCACTACCGTATGCCGCTCTGACTTCAAGTACCGCCCTGTGGTTTACACAGGGCTTGAAGGTCGCTCGGGCAATGGCCAGAGGCTGTTGAGGTTGAGGGCTTCGAGCAGTAATTCCGGGGCTCGTTCGGGGAGCCGCTGGACGATCACATCGGCGGCGCTTTCCGGGGTCCACTGTTCGGGCATGACCTGAACCCCGACCAGCGGCACTTTCAAGGCCTGGGGCGCGACAAGGGTCAGGTCGATGCCTTTACTCTGCAGATTCTGCCGCTCGGCACGAAACACTTCTGCCAGGTTGTTGCTCGGTGTTGCCGGCTGGCTTGGCTCGTAGAGTTGCAGTGCGGAATAGCGGCTGAGCACCGCCAGGACTTGTGGCGCCTGGCCTTTTTCCAGTAGCGGCACTGCAACGTTCAGGCAGTGGACCGAGGCGCTCAGGTTGCTGCTGGCGATGGCTTCGAAAATTGCCGTCGGCGAGAGGCTGGCGTCCAGGTAATCGCAGGTGCCGGCATTCACCAGCAGGCAATCGAGGGCGCCCCAGTGTGCCTGGAGTTGCTGGCCGGCCTGCGCCGCTTGCACGCCATCGTCCAGATTGCCGTCGAGCAACAACAGCTGCTCGGGGTTGAGCTGCGACAGGCCCGTGAGTTCAGGTGATGCCCGGCCGCTGGCCGCGACCTTCCAGCCCTGCTCAAGCAGTTGTTGCACCAATGCCAGGCCCAGGCCGCTGCTGGCGCCGGTGACCCACACTTTACGCGCGATGGGTTCGCTCACGTTACTGCCCTCTCTTCCTGCCGCGTGGGTAAATTCTTGAATGCATTCAACGCACGTTGGCGACTGCTACTGAGGTCCACAATAGGCTGTGGATAAAGGTTAGAAGCAAAAAGATCGTCAGTAATCACTGGATGGTGGATATTTTTTTCAGCTACATCCACCAGTTCCGGTAGCCATTGCCGAATGAAGCTACCACCTGCATCGAAGCGTTGCGACTGGCTGAGCGGATTGAAGATACGAAAGTACGGCGCGGCATCGGTACCGGTCGAGGCGCTCCACTGCCAGCCGCCGTTGTTGGCGGCCAGGTCTCCGTCGATCAGGTGGCGCATGAAAAAGCGTTCGCCTTCGCGCCAGTCGATCAACAGGTTCTTGGTCAGGAACATGGCGACGATCATGCGCAGGCGGTTGTGCATCCAGCCGGTGGCGTGCAATTGGCGCATGGCGGCATCGATGATCGGGATACCGGTCTGCCCTTGCTGCCAGGCCTTGAGTTCATCCGGCGCGTGGCGCCAGGGCAGGGCCTCGGTTTCCGGGCGGAAGGCGCGGTGCATCGAGACCCGCGGGTAGCCAACCAGAATATGCTTGTAGAACTCCCTCCAGAGCAGTTCGTTGATCCAGGTCACCAGGCCCCGGTTGCCACTGTCGAACTCGCCAAAGTTGTGGCTTAGCGCGGCGTGCAGGCACTGGCGCGGCGAGATCACCCCGGCAGCCAGATAGGCCGACAATTGGCTGGTGCCGGCGACCGCGGGAAAGTCGCGCTGCTCCTGGTAATCCTCGGCGCGTTCGTCGATGAAGCGTTGCAGGCGTCGCTGCGCTTCATCCTCACCGGCTGGCCAGAGGTCGCGCAAGGATTGTGGGGGCGGCTGGAAACCGGCGACTTCACTGGGCACCGGGTCGCTGGCGACAGCTGTCGGCGCTTGCGCCTTCAGCTCGTTGACCAGGCGCGGCAAGCCCAGGTGCAGGCGCTCGTAACAGACCTTGCGGAACTGGCTGAAGACCTGGAAGTAGCCGCCGCTGCGGGTAAGGATGCTGCCGGGCTTGAACAGCAGTTGGTCGAGATAGCCGTGTACGGCAATGCCTTGCTGGCCGAGGGCGGCTTGTACCGTCTGGTCGCGGACGCTTTCATTGACGCCATATTCCTCGTTGAAATGCACAGCCTGTACCTGGTGTTCACGGCACAGTCGTAGCAAGGCTTGCGGTACCTGTTGCCAGGTGTCGGCGTGACGGATCAGCAGGGGAATGTTCAACTGCGCCAGCGCTGTGCGCAGGCTTTGCAGGTTGCGCAACCAGAAGTCGACCTTGCACGGCGCATCGTCATGGTCCAGCCATTGCCCGGGGCTGAGCAGCCATACCGCGAGGGTCGGGCCGTGTTCGCAGGCCGCTGCCAGCGCGGTGTTGTCGAGTACGCGCAGGTCGCTGCGCAGCCAGATCAGTTGCATGGTGTTCCTTTGCCATTGGCGGTGGTGTTCATGGCGCGCGTCCACTGAGTCGTTGCAGGCAGTGCAGCGCTGCCTGGGGAGAGTCGAGGGCAAACAGCGTCTCGTCCGTCCAGGCCTGCAGGGCATGCTTATGAATGCTGACTGCGCGGCCACACAGGAGTTTCGGAATTTCGACGTTGGCCAGGTTTCGTTGCAATCGGGATATGTCGACCGACTTGTCGACGCTCAGCAGCAACGCCCAGGGCTGCAGATGGCCTACAGCCAGGCTCAGCTCGTTGCCGGGCGGCGGCCAGTCGAAGACCTGCACCGGAAACCCGGCATTGCTCGCCAGCCAGGCGCTCAGCCAGAGCCGTGGGTCGAAGGCCAGGTCCGAGCCGTTGACCAGCAGCAACGGGGCTCCGCCGAGCTGATGGTTGTTGTGGTAGATCCGCGTGCCCAGTTTGCTGCGCAGCCAGGAATGAAAGAACACTTGCTCAAGCCCTGCGGCAAACTGGCCCTGCCAGCGCAGTTCCAGATCGGCAAGCAGCGGCATCAACAGGTGTTCGCAGAGCGTTGCCGCCGGGTACAGGGCCATGGCCTGGTTCAGGTGTTGCTCAAGGCGGCGCTCGGCGAGGGCGGCAATGGCCTCTTTCAGTTGCTCGCGCAGGCCTTGCCAGTCGCTGCCGGCAGGCGATTGCGCTGCACTGGGGGTGGCGTCCAGCAAGGATCTGACCTGGCTGACCGCGGCACCGCGGTTGAGCCAGGTGAGAATCTGCTGGATGCGCTGGACGTTTTCCTGGCTGTACAGGCGATGCCCCTTGCCGGTGCGTTGCGGCACGATCAGGCCATAACGGCGTTCCCAAGCGCGCAGGGTGACCGGGTTGACGCCGGTCAGGCGCGTCACCTCGCGGATCGGCAGCAGCGCATCAGATGGCATTGCGCAGGCTCAGGTTTTCCGGGTGCGGTTGCAGGTATACCTGCTGCGCCAGGTAGGGGTCGGGGTGGTTGCGCA
This sequence comes from Pseudomonas sp. JV241A, assembly GCF_900275665.1. Classification (NCBI taxonomy): domain Bacteria; kingdom Pseudomonadati; phylum Pseudomonadota; class Gammaproteobacteria; order Pseudomonadales; family Pseudomonadaceae; genus Pseudomonas; species Pseudomonas sp. JV241A. The sequence goes on along the minus strand of NZ_OPYO01000032.1, from coordinate 217,424 downwards.
AGTGATGCTTGAGCAGCGTCAGAGGCACCACCAGCGGTACTACGCCGGCATGGTACTGGGCGATCAGTTGCTGGATTTCCTGCTTGTCGTCGCGGCTCAGGGCATCGCGCAGGTAACCGCTCAGGTGCAGCAGCACATTGCTGTGGGTGCCGCGGCTGGCGCAGCGGCGCAGGGCCTGCATCAGCTGGCTGAAATAGTGCGGGGCAAGCACTTCGGGGTCATCGTCACGGGTCATGCTGCCCAGCAGTTTGCCCAGCGTCTTGTACCGTTGAGGGTTGTGGGCCATCAGCTGGTACTTGTAGCGGGCATGAAAAGCGATCAGGGCGCCACGGCTGACGCCATCGGTGAGCAGTTGCTGCCAGTCGGCGTAGGCGTACACGCGGGTGATGAAGTTCTCCCGCAGTACCGGATCGCACAACCTGCCGTCTTCCTCCACCGGCAGGTCAGGATGCTGTTCGCAGAACGCGGCGGCGAACAGCCCGCGGCCGCCTTCCGCTGCCGGGTAGCCATTGGCCTGATAGACCTTGACCCGTTCCAGGCCGCAGGACGGTGATTTGTGCATGAAGATGTAGCCGCAGATGTCGCCAAGATCCTTGGCCATCTGTTGACCATAGGCGCGCAACGGACCGGACAGATCCAGGCCCGGGTCGCGACTGCACACCGCCTGCGGGTCGGCTGGATCGCCGATCAGACGGATAGGTGCGCGAGGCACGCCCAAGCCAATGGCGACTTCCGGGCACACCGGGACGAACTCGAAGTGTTCGCTGAGCACCTCGTTGCACAGTCGCGAAGCCTTGTGACCACCGTTGAAGCGCACCTCCTGACCGATCAGGCAGGCACTGACAGCGATGCGGGGTTTGCGCGGCAGGTCATGAGCGTCCATGAACAGATCCCGAAAAATATTGTACAAAAATAAAAAGCTGTACAGATAAATCTCATCATAGAGATAAACCTGTGCAAGTCAAATTACTTGTACAACATTTGTGCAGGATGTCGAAACACGCGCAGCGGGGCTGAACAGAAGCAGCCCCGATAAGCTATTCCAGGTGTTCCAGCAAACGCCGGGCCGCTTCCTGGCCGCTCAACCAGGCACCCTCGACGCGGCCAGACAGACACCAGTCGCCGCAGGCATACAAGCCCAGGTCGGCATCCGCCAGGGCACCCCATTCGTGGTTGCTGGCCGGCCGGGCATAAAGCCAGCGATGGGCGAGGGAGAAATTCGGAGCCGGGACCACGCAGCCGACCAGCTCGGCGAAGTCGCCCCACAGCTGCTCGATGACGGCCTCCTTGGCCAGGTCGATATGGTGTTTGCTCCAGCTTGCGGTGGCATGCAGTACCCAGGTGTCCATATGTTCATCGCGCCCGGGTTTGCTGCGGTTGCGCGCCAGCCAGTCGAGGGCGCTGTCTTGTACGAAGCAGCCCTGCATCGGGGTGTCGAGCGGTGTGTCGAAGGCCAGGGCAATGGCCCAGGTCGGGTCCATCTGCACGCCGGCCGCAGTGGCGGCGAGCTTGGGGGCGGCGCTCAGCAGCTGGGTAGCCTGGGGTGCCGGCACGGCGACCACCACCCGGCTGAACGGACCGTGGCTGCAGCCGTCTGTGTCCTGCAGGTGCCAGTACTTCTGGCCGCGATAGACCTCGGCAATACGGCAACGGAAGTTCACCGTGACATCCTTGAGCAGGCCGCGGGTGATGGCGCTCATGCGCGGTACGCCGACCCAGCGCGTCTGTTCATCGGGGGAGGGGCTCAGTACACCATCCTGGTAGTGATACAGCTGCGGCTTCCATTCTGCCGCCCAGCCGGCGGCCACCCATTGTTGCAACTGGTCGACAAAACGCCGGTCACGGGCAGTGAAATACTGGGCGCCAAGGTCGAGGGCGCCGGCATCGCTGCGCTTGCTGGCCATGCGTCCCCCGCTGCCGTGGCCCTTGTCGAACAAATGAACGGTCTGCCCGGCTTTCTGCAATGCCTGGGCCGCGGAAAGGCCGGCAATACCGGCCCCGATGATGGCAATAGGTACAGTCATGATGGCCTCTTCGAACCTTATGGTTGCAGACTACGCTGCCCGGTAAACCTGTACAATGCATGAATCCTGTATAAGATGATTCCGCTCGTTACCACAGGTTGGCCTATGTTTATCCGAGAGCGATCGGTCAAAAAAGTGCCTTGTTGTTAAAAATAGACCACTGGCGCGCCATGTGAGGACACAGCCATGCATATATTGCTGACCGGCGGTACCGGGTTGATCGGCCAACACCTGTGCCAGCACTGGCTGGCCCAGGGGCATCGGCTGACGGTCTGGAGTCGTCGCCCTGAACAGGTGGGCAGGTTATGTGGTGCTGGCGTGCGCGGCATTGCCCGGCTTGACGAGTTGGCCGATGACGACACCGTGGATGCGGTGATCAATCTGGCCGGTGCACCGATAGCCGATCGGCCCTGGAGTTCCAGTCGACGGGCATTGCTCTGGGCCAGTCGGATCACCCTGACCGAACAATTGCTGGCCTGGCTGGAGGCGCGCCAGCAGCGCCCTCAAGTGCTGATTTCGGGCTCGGCGGTAGGTTGGTATGGCGATGGTGGCGAGCGTGAACTCACCGAAGCCTCGCAGCCGGTCAAGGAGGATTTTGCCAGCCAGCTGTGCATCGCCTGGGAAGAAACCGCCATGGCTGCCCAGCCTCTGGGTATTCGTGTGGTACTGGTGCGTACCGGCTTGGTGCTGTCGAGCGAGGGCGGCTTTTTGTCGCGCCTGCGCCTGCCGTTCAAACTGGGGCTGGGCGGGCCTATTGGCGATGGTCGGCAGTGGATGCCGTGGATTCATATACACGACCAGATCGCCCTGATTGATTTTCTCTTGCAGCACAAGGATGCCAGCGGTCCTTATAATGCCTGCGCCCCGGAGCCGGTGCGCAACCGCGAGTTTGCCAGGCGTCTGGGCCGGGCCATGCATCGCCCGGCGTTCATGCCGCTGCCGGCGCTGGTGCTCAAGGCCGGGCTGGGCGAGCTGTCGACCCTGCTGCTGGGGGGGCAAAGGGCGCGGCCGGTACGTTTGCTGGCCGCCGGTTTCACCTTCCGCTTCAATGATCTGCAATCGGCCCTGGATGAACTGTCCAGCCGCCTCTGAAATAGGACGTTGCATGACCGATCACGCTTTGCTGCTGGTCAACCTGGGTTCACCGGCTTCCACCTCTGTCGCCGACGTGCGCCGGTACCTCAATCAGTTTCTCATGGACCCCTATGTCATCGATCTGCCGTGGCCGGTGCGCCGGTTGCTGGTGTCGCTGATTCTGATCAAGCGCCCGGAGCAGTCGGCCCATGCCTATGCTTCGATCTGGTGGGACGAGGGCTCGCCACTGGTGGTGCTGACCCGTCGCCTGCAGGCGGCCATGCGCGAGCAGTGGAGCCACGGCCCGGTGGAAATCGCCATGCGCTATGGCGAGCCTTCGTTGCCGACAGTACTGGCACGCCTGGCCAGCCAGGGCGTGCAGAAGGTCACCCTGGCGCCGCTGTATCCACAGTTTGCCGACAGCACCGTGACCACGGTCATCGAGCAGGCCAGGCAGGTGATTGCCGAGCAGAAGCTGCCGATTGAGATGGCGATCCTGCAGCCGTTCTACGACAAGCCTGAATACATCGATGCCCTGGCCGCCAGTGCGCAGCCTTATCTGCAGCAGGATTACGACCACCTGCTGCTGAGCTTTCATGGCCTGCCCGAGCGGCATCTGAAAAAGCTCGACCCGACCGGCAACCATTGCTTCCAGGATGCCGATTGTTGTCGAGACGCTTCGCCCGAAATGCTTGCAGTTTGTTACCGCGGCCAGTGCCTGCGCACCGCCCAGGCGTTCGCGAAGAAGATGGGCATTGCCGACGGCAAATGGTCGGTGTCATTCCAGTCACGGCTGGGGCGGGCGAAGTGGATCGAGCCCTATACCGAAACGCGCCTGGATGAGCTGGGTAAGTCAGGGGTGAAAAAGCTGCTGGTGATGTGCCCGGCATTTGTCGCCGATTGCATCGAGACCCTGGAGGAAATCGGTGATCGTGGGCGCGAGCAGTTTGTCGAGGCGGGCGGCGAGGAGCTGGTGCTGGTGCCGTGCCTGAATGATCACCCACAGTGGGTGCAGGCGTTGAAGGGGATGTGTCTGCAAGCAGGTTGAATGCAAGGGGCCGCTGTGCGACCCATCGCCGGCAACGCCGGCTCCCGCAATGGCAATGCATGCACTCTGTGGGAGCTGGCTTTGCCAGCGATGGGCCGCGCAGCGGCCCCATCAGGCAATCAGATCAAGGCAACTGATCGTCCAGCGCCTTGTTTTTCCAGCTGTCGTTACCCGGCAGCAGCAGGTTCAAGGCAATAGCCACCACGGCACACAGGGCGATGCCCTTCAGGCCCCAGTCGTCCGGGCCAGTGCCGCTACCGATCAGCACGCCACCGATACCGAATACCAGGGTCACCGAAACGATCACCAGGTTGCGCGCCTCGCTGAGGTCGATCTTGTGACGGATCATGGTGTTCATGCCCACTGCGGCGATCGAGCCAAACAGCAGGCAGAGGATGCCGCCCATTACCGGTACCGGAATGCTTTGCAGCAGCGCGCCGAACTTGCCGATGAAAGCCAGGGTGATGGCAAAGATTGCCGCCCAGGTCATGATCTTCGGGTTGTAGTTCTTGGTCAGCATCACCGCGCCAGTCACTTCGGCGTAGGTAGTGTTGGGCGGCCCACCGAACAGGCCGGCGGTGGTGGTGGCGATGCCGTCACCGAGCAGGGTACGGTGCAGGCCAGGCTTCTTCAGGTAATCGCGGCCAGTCACGCTGCCCACCGCAATCACGCCGCCGATGTGCTCGATCGCAGGTGCCAGGGCCACCGGCACGATGAACAGGATCGCCTGCCAGTTGAATGCTGGCGCGGTGAAGTGCGGCAGGGCCAGCCATGGCGCGGCGGCGATCTTGGCGGTGTCGACCACGCCGAAGTAGAACGACAGGCCAAAGCCCATCAGTACACCGGCGATGATCGGCACCAGACGGAAGATGCCCTTGCCGAACACCGCGACGATCAGGGTGGTCAGCAGCGCCGGCATGGAGATCATCATGGCGGTGCCGTACGGCAGCAGCTCGGTGCCGTCACCCGCCTTGCCCATGGCCATGTTGGCGGCAATCGGTGCCATGGCCAGGCCGATCGAGATGATCACCGGGCCGATCACTACCGGTGGCAGCAGGCGGTCGATAAAGCCGGTGCCTTTGATTTTTACGGCAAGGCCGAGGAAGGTGTAGACGAAACCTGCAGCCATTACCCCGCCCATGGTCTCGGCCAGGCCGAACTGGCCTTTGGCGAGGATGATCGGGGTAATGAAGGCGAAGCTGGACGCCAGGAATACCGGAACCTGACGGCCAGTTACCACCTGAAACAGCAGAGTTCCCAGACCCGCAGTGAACAGCGCGACGTTGGGGTCCAGCCCCGTAATCAGTGGCATCAATACCAGCGCGCCGAAGGCGACGAAGAGCATCTGCGCGCCGGAGACGACCTGGCGCCAGAGCGGGTCGTTGAACTCATCCTGCATGTTCAGGCGTCCTTCTGCTTGGTACCGAAGATCTTGTCACCGGCATCGCCCAGGCCAGGGATGATATAGCCGTGCTCGTTCAGGCACTTGTCGATGGATGCGGTATAGATCTGTACGTCCGGGTGGGCTTTCTCGACGGTGTCGATGCCTTCTGGCGCGGCAACCAGGACCATCGCGCGGATGTCCTTGCAGCCGGCTTTCTTCAGCAGGTCGATGGTGGCGACCATCGAGGCGCCGGTGGCCAGCATCGGGTCGATGATCAGGGCCAGGCGCTCGTTGATTTCCGGTGCCAGCTTTTCCAGGTAGGTGTGCGCTTCGAGGGTTTCCTCGTTGCGGGCCACGCCCACGGCGCTGACCTTGGCGCCAGGAATCAGGCTGAGCACGCCGTCGAGCATGCCGATGCCGGCGCGCAGGATCGGTACTACAGTAATCTTCTTGCCAGCGATCTTCTCGACCTGGACCTTGCCGCACCAGCCATCGATTTCATAGCTTTCCAGGGGCAGGTCTTTGGTGGCTTCGTAGGTCAGGAGCGTACCGACTTCCTGGGCGAGCTCGCGAAAATTCTTGGTGCTGATATCGGCGCGGCGCATCAGGCCGAGCTTGTGGCGGATCAGCGGATGGCGGATCTCACGGGTAGGCATAGGGAAAAGCTCCGGGGGGCGGGCAAAAAACCGCGCTAGATTAATCTATTCAGCCATGCATGTCCTCAGGCTTACTGGACGTTAGTCCAGAAATGCTTGATCTGATGCGACGGGATGCGTACCTTTGCCCGCTTTTCTCAATTGCCGCCCCTTGGAGAGCGCCATGTCCGCCGATCTCGAGCACATCCGTCAAGTCATGCGCGAGGCTGACTGCCTGCACACCGAAGCCGAAGTCGAAGCAGCCATTGCCCGCGTGGGCGCGCAGATCACCGAAGTGCTGGCCGATAGCAATCCGGTAGTCTTCTGCGTGATGAACGGCGGTTTGATCTTCGCCGGCAAGTTGCTGACCCATCTGCAATTCCCGCTGGAATCGTCCTACCTGCACGCCACCCGCTACCGTAACCAGACCAGCGGCGGTGACCTGTTCTGGAAGGCCAAGCCGGAAGTCTCGTTCATTGATCGCGATGTGCTGATCATCGACGATATTCTTGACGAAGGTCATACCCTCAGTGCAATTATCGATTTCTGCAAACATGCCGGTGCTCGTGCCGTGCATACTGCCGTCTTGATCGACAAGGACCATGACCGCAAGGCCAGCGCCGACCTCAAGGCCGATTTCTGTGGCCTGAGCTGCGTTGACCGTTACGTGTTCGGTTACGGTATGGACTACAAAGGTTACTGGCGCAATGCCAACGGCATCTACGCGGTTAAAGGGCTCTGACTCATGCGCCAGCCTGGCTTTCTCGATCAACAACTGTTTGCCGAGCTGGCCGCCAAGTCCGCGACCAATCCGCGCGGCCGCCAGCACCACAACTTCCATGAAATGGACGAGCCCTGCCACCGCATGGCAGTAGGTCTGCAGCCTTCTACCTATATTCCGCCGCACCGGCACCTGTCGGCAGACAAGGCCGAGTGTCTGATCGTGCTGCGCGGCACCTTGGGCCTGTTGATTTTTGACGAGCAAGGTGCGGTCGTGAATAAGCGTGTGTTGCAGGCGGGAGGCGACTGCCTGGGCGCCGACCTGGCGCCAGGTACCTTTCACGGCCTGGTGGTGCTGGAGGCCGACAGTATGATGTTTGAGTGCAAGTCTGGCCCGTATCGTCCTGTTGGTGAAGGTGAGCACCCCGCTTGGGCACCGCGCGAAGGCGGACCGGGAGTTGCCGAGTATCAGGCCTGGATGCGCGCGCAGTTCGATTGAAATTGCGATGACGCTGTCCCATGCTAGAGTGCCAGGCTGCCCCCAAGGAGCCTGTCATGCGTGCATTTTTCCCCTTGTTGTTTCTGCTGAGCCTGCCGCTGGCCGCGGCGCCCCTGCACAGCCAGTTCCTGCCGCCCGATGACCTTGGGGTGCGCAAGGAAGTGGCAGATTCGCAGCAGTTGCTGCAGGTCACCAGCTACTCGGTGGTGGTGGGCAATCAGCGCCAGTCCAACCAGCAACCGATCCCCGTCACTTCGCCGTTGATCCTGCGCCTCAAGGGCAAGCCGCTGAGCAAGGGTGCGACCATCAGCCAGGTGCTGATCAGCTTCGATGCCGAAAGCAAAAGCCTGAAAAAGCCGGTGTTCGACGACAAGAGCAAGACCCTGACGCTCAACTACCCGCTGGCCCAGTACCGGGTGATGCTCGACCTGCTGCGCAACGATACCGTCTATGTGCAGTTCCTCAGTTACCCCAATGGCCACATCTGGGCGGATCTGCACACTGGTAGCGTACGCGCGCGTTGAGTGCCGGCGCTGCCCGGGGGTAAACTGCCGACCCGTGAAAATGTCCGTGATGGTTCAGTTGGAGTCGGCAATGCGTAAAGACAAGAAGCAAGTGATTGGTGATGAGATCAGCGACGACTACATCAAGTCGTTCCTCCAGTACGAGCCGGCTGATGCCGTTACTTCGCCGTCGCATCACAAGCTGATCAAGGGCTACCGCGGCCTGCGCATCGATGACTTCGAGCGCTATGTCGGCTTCTTCGTCGCAGCCGGTTATGACCTGGACGGCAAGGACGAGCACGGCCAGACCTTCGTCGAGATCATCAAGGACCAGCGCAACGCCGCCGAGTACATCGAGATCATCGATAACGCCCGCGGCTGATAAAACAGCGCCTATAAAAAAACGCCCCGAAGGGCGTTTTTTTATGCCGGCAAGTTACGCGTAGCTCTGTGCCGGGCTGCTTTCGACCAGGCCCAGGACCTCGTCGTTGTGCGCGCTGATCTTGTGATACAGGGCAGCGTCGGTGGCCAGGACCTTTTCCCGGGCGGGGAAAATTTCCTTGAGCTTGGCAGCCCAGGCGCCCTTGGTCTGTTCGGGGAAGCAGCGCTCGATCAGTTCCAGCATGATCGACACAGTCACCGAAGCACCCGGCGAAGCACCGAGCAAGGCGGCCAGGGAGCCGTCCTTGGCTGCGACCAGTTCGGTACCGAATTGCAGGATGCCGCCTTTTTTCGGGTCTTTCTTGATGATCTGCACGCGCTGGCCAGCCACTTCCAGGCGCCAGTCCTCGGCTTTGGCCTCGGGGTAGAAGCGGCGCAGGGAGTCCAGGCGCTGCTCCATCGACTGCATCACTTCGCTGACCAGGTACTTGGTCAGGTCCATGTTGTCGCGGGCCACGGCCAGCATCGGGCCGATGTTGCCCATGCGTACCGACAGCGGCAGGTCGAGGAACGAGCCGTGCTTGAGGAACTTGGTGGTGAAGCCGGCATACGGGCCGAACAGCAGCGAGGTCTTGCCGTCGACCACGCGGGTGTCCAGGTGCGGCACCGACATCGGTGGCGAGCCTACCGCAGCCTGGCTGTAGACCTTGGCCTGGTGGCGCTTGACCACTTCCGGATTGTCGCAACGCAGCCACTGGCCACTGACCGGGAAGCCGCCAAAGCCCTTGCTCTCCTCGATACCCGACAGTTGCAGCAGCGGCAGGGCCGCGCCACCGGCGCCGAGGAACACGAAGCGGGCGTCGACTTCACGGCTGCTGCCGCTGTTGACGTCCTTGATGCTGACGGTCCAGCCACTGCCGTTACGGCGCAGGCCGGTGACCTTCTTGCAGTACTTGACCTGTGCTTCGGGAGCGTTGGCCAGGTGCTTGAGCAGCTTGTTGGTCAGCGCGCCGAAGTTGACGTCGGTGCCTTTCATGACGCGGGTGGCAGCGATCTGCTGGTCGGCTGGGCGACCTGGCATCATCAGCGGCATCCACTCGTTCATCAGCGCCTTGTCTTCGGTGTATTCCATCTCGGCGAAGGCATGATGCTGCTTGAGCATCTCGAAGCGCTTCTTGAGGAAGCTGATGCCCTTTTCGCCCTCGACGTAGCTCAGGTGCGGCACAGGGTTGATGAACGCCCGTGGCGAGCTGAACGCGCCTTTTTTGCTCAGGTAGGCCCAGAACTGCCGGGACACCTCGAACTGGGTGTTGATGTGCACCGCTTTCTTGATATCGATGCTGCCGTCGGCGGCCTGTGGCGTGTAGTTCAGTTCACACAGCCCGGCATGGCCGGTCCCGGCGTTGTTCCACGGGTTGGAACTTTCCGCGGCACCCGAATCCATCAACTCGACGACTTCCAGCTTGATCGCCGGGTCGAGTTCCTTGAGCAGTACGGCCAGGGTGGCACTCATGATGCCTGCCCCTACCAGTACTACATCGACTGCTTCGTTCTGCGCCATTAACGCGTCTCCAAAATCTTCAGCACCAAATTGACAGCATAGGATCCCTGGCTTGCCAGGATCGCCATGTCCGATTCTTCGCAGTTTTTGCAACTTCAGCGGACACCACCAACCGGGCTTTGCGTTGCCTATGAACGCATTTTACAGCCGGTGCGGCAATTCGACTTATGGTCAAGGTATCCGTCGTGCGTTATGGACCGGTTTCAGGCACCCATTGCAAATGAGCGCTGTTGCCAGCTGTTCAGGGCTGTTCGGGACACTTTAGGTGCTTTTGCACATGCCAGACTGTTCATTGCTCGCCACACTCTCGTGAAGTTGTGAAAACCCGTTTTTTCACGCTCTTTTGGAGACGTGAACCTCAAAATGGACTGCGCGATGGCAGACCCGGCAGGTTCAGGCAGAGCAGAGGGCCGAATGACGCAGGCACACTGGCTGGTGCAAGACCTGTGTGGAAGGCTCTCTGTGGGCGGTGCGGGGGATGCGCAATGCTGGGCATTGGCGGTACTGCGAGGCCCGATCAGGAGACGTCCTTATAATCGGGGGGAGATTATAGCGATGTCGCGGGCAGAAAAGCTCTTTATTAGCGACTTTTATTGAGGCAAAACTCAGGCGGCGAGGCTGCGCTGCAGCCAGTTTCCGCTGACACGCTTTGAAACACGGGCGCTGGCGGGCAGCGGGCGGTTAAGCCAGGCCAGGCGAATTTCGTTGATTTCCACCCAGCCGCTGGTCGAAGGAGCCTGCGCACACTGCTTGAAGGCCTGGCAATGGCCCAAGGCGTCGAGGCGGGCGAAGCAGCGTTGCGGATTGCGTTTGAACAGCAAGGCCAGGAGCGAGGACATGGCGAGGTATCCCTGTGAAGAACTGAGGCAAGGATAACCGTGCAGTGATGAAACGATTGTGACAGCGAACCGGGGCTGGGCACGCCTGTCTTATTCACTAATGGCACGCCGATAGCTGGGCTGCCCCGTGCTGGTTATACTGGCGGCCTTTGCTGCCTATTCTGGAGAGATGAGCATGTTGCAACGTTTGTTGTTCGGTTTGATCGCGGTGACCAGTCTGACCCTGGCCGGTTGTGCCCACAGCCCGCAACAACTCAGCCCGCAACCGAAACTCAACGCCCAGCTGGCGCCGGTCGGCCATGGTCAGCCGGTGGTGGTCAAGGTGGTTGATGGCCGTGCTTCGCAAACCCTGGGCACCCGTGGCGGCCTGTACCCGGAAACCAGCGCCATCACCGTGGCCGGCAACGACATCCTGCCAAAACTGCAGGCCCAGGCCGAAGCGGCGGTGCGTCTGCTGGGCTTCACCCCGACGCCGAACGCCTACAACGCGCCCCAGCTGACCGTGACCCTGGCCGAACTCAAGTACCAGTCGCCAAAAGAAGGCATGTACGTGACCGAAGCCACCATCGGTGCGACCTTCAAGGCTGACGTGGCCAACGCCAACCGTCGCTACAGCGGCCGTTATGGTGCTTCGCTGGACCAGCGCTTCGGCATGGCACCCAACCAGGAGACCAACACCAAGCTGGTGGGCGATGTGCTCAGCGATGCGCTGACCCGTCTGTTCAAGGACCAGGCCATCGGGCAGATCCTCGGCGAATAAATCGCAACAGCAAAAAGCCCGATGTCTGCGTGGCAGGCATCGGGCTTTTGCGTTTCTGGGCGCTCAGGCGGCTTCGACGTAGAAGTCCAGCATGCTGATGCCGGTCGGAACGTCGACTTCGGGCAGATCATCATGAGCGTGCCCGCCCAAGGCGCAGTACACCAGCCATTGGCGGTCCTGGACGTTGAACGCCAGGCCGTCGATCAGCGCCTGCTGCTCGTCGCTCTGGGCGATCAGGTAGAGGCGGTCCTGGTTTTCGGCGTGCAGCATGACAAGCTCCGGTGGGTGACGACGGCCGATAGAGTGGCGTGCCTAGATGACGAGCGTGTGACGGTGCGAATTAATCGTCGTTTGTCGCAAAGGGCAGGCAGGGGCGCGGGGCTTGGGTAGAATGCCCGCCGTGTCGAAAGTATCGATGTACTTCTTTTGAGGTTTTGCGATGTCGTTGCAAGTGATCTGGGGGCTGTTTGCCGCCCATCCGGCCAAGCTGATCAACCTGCTGGCTCTGGTGCTGACCTGCCCGGGCGGCTTGCTGCTGCACAGCGCCCGCCGCCGCGCGGCGCAAACCCTGGCGGGCATGGCCGCCGATGAAGTGGTGGTCGATGGCATGAGCCTGCGCATCAACCGTTTCTACTACATTCTCGGTTTTGCCTTTTTGGCGCTGGCCTTGTTGCTGTCCTGGTTCAGCACCTGGGTGTGATCGGGGCTGCTTCGCAGCCCATCGCTGGCAAGCCAGCTCCCACAGAGTGTTCCTATGGGAGCTGGCTTGCCAGCGATGCAGGCGACGCGGTGCGACCTAAAGCGCCAACCCCGCCTTGACCCGGTACTGATTGCGTACCGGCGTCGCATACTGCTGCACCAGGTACGGCCGCTGCTCGGCCGGACAGGCGTCCAGGCGGCGTTGCCATTCGGCCTGGGCGCGGGCCAGTTCATCGGCCGGGAACACCTTGGCCGCTGCCGGCACGTCCAGCGCCGGATCGGCATCAGCCCATTGCGCATACGCCAGGTAATGCACCGGGAACAACCGGTAGCCGGCCAGGATCTGCCGATCGATCTCGGCGGCCAGTTGCTTGGTGTCCTCGACGAACGCGGTCACCGGCGGGGCAAAGTTGATGTGCACACGGCCTTTGTAGCCAGTAATGCCCTGGGCAATGCTGACGTCATCTTCACCGGGGGCCTTGCTGTAAGTGCCGGTGGTGGCGCGAATGTACAGCTCGCGGGCCTTGGCCTGGTCGCACGGGTCGTACTCGTAACTGATCGACACCGGGCTCAGGTTCAGCGACTGGATCACTGCGCCGAACGGCTCGTCCTTGCGGCTCATGTGGAACATTTTCAGGATTGCCGAATCGGTACGGTCATCACCATCCTTGGCCCGGCCTTCGGCCTGGGCGATCCAGATCGACTGGCAATCATTGCGGATCGAATGGTTGATGTAGGCTGAGAGCAACTGGTAAGCAGCAAGCTTTTCCCGGCGGCCACTGATCGAGCGATGAACGATAAAGCTCTTGTTCAGGCGCATCATGTCGCTGACGAACGGCTTTTGCAGCAGGTTGTCGCCGATGGCGATGCGCGGGGTCGGCAGGCCGGCGTGGTACACGGCATAGTTGACGAACGCCGGGTCCATGACGATATCGCGGTGGTTGGCCAGGAACAGGTAGGCGGTACCCGACTTGAGCTGCTCGACGCCGGTGTAGGTCACGCCGTCGGTCGCCCGCTCAATGGTGTGGTCGACGTAGTATTCGACCTTGTCCTGCAGGGTCGAGACGCAGCTGACCCCGGCAAACTCTTTACGCAGGCGCCGGGCGATCAGCGGCTTGAGCAGCCAGCCGAAGGCCCCGGCCATGCGCGGGAAGCGGAAGTGGGTGAGGATATCGAGGAATGCCGGGTCGCTGAGCAGCCGTGCCAGAACGGCAGGGACTTCAGCGTCGTCGTACGGTCGGATGGCATCGAATTCGCCCATCATGCTCTCTTGTTGGAAACGGCTAGGGTAATAGGTAGGGGCCGGGGTCTGAAAAACGGCTCAGACACACTCAGGACCTGTAAATAGACCGGCAATTATACGCACAAGTCACTCGGGAGGCCGCGATGCTGGAGACAGCGTTCTACGATTGTCCTTATTGTGGTGAAGAAGTCGAGACGACGGTGGACCTGTCGGGCGGTGATCAGGAGTACATCGAGGACTGCCAGGTGTGCTGCAAGCCGATCAGGTTCGTGCTGCAGGTGCATGGCGAGGAATGGATGCTGGACGTTTATGGTGAGAATGACTGATGCGGCGAATCTACGATCCCGAAAGCCTGCTGGAAGCCGAAATGCTCATCGGCATGCTCGCCAGTGAAGGCATCCCCGTGCACCTGGTTGGCCGCGACCTGATGGGCGCCATGGGCGACCTGCCGATGCACGGCCTGCTGGGCCTGGCGGTCGCCGATGAGCAGGCCGACAGCGCACGCCAGCTGATCGCCGCGTACAATAGCGCCCAGCCACTTGCGGGCGACGAACCGGAGAACATCCCCGGAACCCTGATTTGCTAGGTTTTTGCCCTCATGTGTGGACGTTATGCACTGTTTCGCTGGTCTCCCGCCTTTGCTGCCTTGCCGGGATTTCCCAGTGACCAGCAGGCGCAATGGAACATCTCCCCCGGCGCTTCGGTGCTGATTCAGCGCCGCCTCGACGATGGTCAGATGGAACTGGCGCGGGCACGCTGGGGGCTGACTCCCGCCTGGCTCACCGATTTATCGCGTACCCCGGCTCATGCCCGGGCCGAGACCCTGGCCGAACAGCCGATGTTTCGTGAAGCCTTTCGCCTGCGCCGCTGCCTGCTGCCGGCCAACGGTTTCTACGAGTGGCGTGGCACCCAGCGCAAACGGCCGTACTGGCTGACGCCGGGGGAGGGCTCTTCGCTGTTTTTTGCCGCGATCTGGGAGGCGTATCCGGTGCAGGACCAGGTCTGGCTGAGCACCGCAGTGGTGACCCAGGCAGCGCTGAGCCAGCGTCGGCCGCTGATTCTCGATGCGGCCGGGCAGGCAGCCTGGCTTGATCCCGAAACCCCGCCAGCGCGCTTGTACGAGCTGCTGGCGGGCGGCCAGGCACCGCTGCGTGAGCGGGTGTTGGCCAATATGGTCAACGATCCGAAGCTTAATGGGCCGGAGTGTTTGACCCCGGCTTGAGGGTGCTTGAAAGGGCTTCGCCGGCAAGGCCGGCTCCCACAGTGGAGTGTGTGTACTGACCTTGTGGGAGCTGGCCTTGCCAGCGATGGGCTGCGAAGCAGCCCCAAGACCTCACACCCTGAACTGATTGATCAAGCGCCGCTGCTGCTCGGCCAGCTTGGTCAGCTCGGCACTGGCGGTACTCGACTCATCCGCCCCGCCAGCTACCTCGTTAGCCACCTGGCCGATATTGATCACATTGCGGTTGATGTCTTCGGCCACCGCGCTCTGCTCTTCGGCAGCGCTGGCAATCTGCGTGTTCATGTCGTTGATCACCGATACCGCCTGGGTGATGCTCTCCAGTGCCTCGGCGGCGCGGGCGGCCTGCTGCACGCTGTCGTCGGTCTTGCCCTGGCTGTCTTCCATCACCCGCACCACATCGCGGGTACCCTGCTGCAGTTGCTGGATCATCTGCTGGATTTCTTCCGTGGCCTGCTGGGTTTTCTGTGCCAGGTTACGCACCTCGTCGGCCACCACGGCAAAACCACGGCCCTGTTCACCCGCGCGGGCCGCCTCGATGGCGGCGTTGAGCGCCAGCAGGTTGGTCTGCTCGGCAATCGCGCGGATGGCGATAAGGATGGCGTTGATGTTTTCGCTGTCACGGGCCAGATTCTGCACCACGCCGACCGCGCGGCCGATTTCCTCGGCCAGGGCGCTGATCGAATGGGACGTATCGCGCACGATGGCCAGGCCCTGGTGGGCCGCATGGTCCGCATTGCTGGCGGCCTGGGCCGCATGGGTGGCGTTGCGCGCCACGTCCTGGGCAGTGGCGGTCATCTCGTGTACGGCGGTGGCCACCAGGTCGATCTCGGCCATCTGCTTGTGCACGCCCTGATTGGTGCGGATGGCGATGTCGGCGGTGTGCTCCGAGGAGTCGCTGACCTTCTGCACCGAGGCCACCACCTGGCTGATCATCGCCTGCAGCTTGCTCAGGAAAGTGTTGAAGCCCTTGGCGATCGAGCCCAGTTCGTCGGCGCGATCGCTGCTCAGGCGGCGGGTCAGGTCGCCTTCGCCCTGGGCGATGTCATCGAGCATCGCCACCATCTGCCGCAGCGGCCGGGCAATGCCGTGGGCCAGCAGCCAGATCACCAGCAGGCCAAGGGCGGCGATGCCCAGGCCGACCACGGTCATGCCGGTGATGTCGGTGCGGCGCTGGGCGCTGAGGTCGCTTTGCAGTTTTTCCACATCGGCCATCACTGCGCTGATCGGCAGCTCCAGCAGCAGGGTCCAGCGGGCGTCGGTATTGGCGATCTTGAACGGCAGGTACAGCTCGATGCGGCCAGCGGCCTGATCGACTTCGTAGTGCAGTTTTTCGCCGCTCAATTGCGCCAGGGTGCCGGCGGCATTGGCGTCGAGGACGTCGCTGGCTTTCTCGCCAAACTTGCCCGGGTCTTTGGTGAAGGCCACCAGGCGGCCGTTGCCGGACACCAGCGCCAGTTCGCCGGCGCCGTCGTACAGCTGGCGGTCGGCGGTAATGAGCAGTTCCTGGATGAAGTTGACCGAGAGGTCGGCGCCGGCGATGCCCTGGAACTTGCCGTCGATCATGATCGGCTCGACGAACGAGGCGAGCATCACCACCTTGTCGCCGACCTTATAAGGCGCCGGGTCGATGACACAGGCTTTCTTCGATTCCCGCGGGCACAGGTAGTACTCACTGGCGCGCACGCCGGTGGCAAGGATGGTCTGGTCATTGACGTCGGCCAGCTTGTCCAGGCCCAGGCTGCCGTCTTCGTTGCGGAACCACCAGGGCAGGAAGCGCCCGGTGGCGCTGTCGATACCGGTGACCGAGGTACCGGCGAAGCGCGCGTCATCGTGGTCCAGGGCATTGGTTTCCCAACCCAGGTAGGTGCCGAGGATCAGCGGGTTGGTCAACGCCGTCTGCTTGAGCAGGGCGATCAGTTGTTGGCGTTCGATCTTCAGCAGCGGATTGCCGCTGGCGTCCTGCATGCCGAGCATGGCGTTGCTGGTGGCAAGGCCGCGGGCAATCAGCAGCGGCGCTTCCAGGCCGCGCTGGATCTCGCTGACCTGAGTCCGCGCCAGGGCGGTCAGGCGCTGCTCGATCACCGCTTCGAATTGCTGCTGGGTGCGGCTTTGCACCAGCTCCTGGGTGCGTTCGCCGGAGTACACGGCATAGAGCACCAGGGCAGCGACAATACTCAGGACAATGGCGCCAGCCAGGGCGGCGACGGAAAACTGGATCGACCGGAACTTCATGTGGGGCTCCAAGCGCAAGGAAAGGCGTCTGCCTTGCGTTATCGGCCCGGCGGGGCGAAAGCATGAGCACCGTCTGGAGAAATCTTCATCAGGGATATGGCGGGCTCAACCGAGTCGGCCTAGGATACGCGGCATGTTCGAAGGGAGTGTTTTCATGCGTAAGTCATTTGTAATCGGTGCATTGAGCGCCAGCGTCCTGCTCGCTGGCTGCCAGGCGGTGAACACCACCAGCGGCGGCGCCGTGGGTGTCGAGCGTAAGCAATACATGTTCAGCATGCTGTCGACCGATGAGGTCAACCAGATGTACGCTCAGTCCTACCAGCAAACCCTGGGCGAAGCCTCGAGCAAAGGTGTGCTCGACAAGAGCAGCGCCAATGCCAAGCGCGTGCAGGCCATCGCCAACCGCCTGATTGCCCAGGCCCCGCAGTTCCGCCCGGATGCGGCACAGTGGAACTGGGAAGTGAACCTGATCAAGAGCGACGAGCTCAACGCCAACTGCGGGCCTGGCGGCAAGATCTTCGTCTACAACGGCCTGATCGACAAACTCAAGCTGACCGATGACGAACTGGCTGCGGTGATGGGGCATGAAATCGCCCACGCCCTGCGCGAGCATGGCCGTGAAGCGATGTCCAAGGCCTATGGCGTGCAGATGGCTCGCCAGGGCGCGGGAGCCTTGCTGGGCCTGGGCCAGGACAGCCTGGCGATTGCCGACACTGTAGTGCAGTACAGCCTGACCCTGCCCAACAGCCGGGCTAACGAGAATGAAGCCGACCTGATCGGCCTGGAACTGGCCGCCCGTGCCGGTTACAACCCGAATGCGGCCATCAGCCTGTGGGACAAGATGGCCCAGGCCTCGGGCGGTTCGCAGCCGGAGTTCATGAGCACTCACCCGGCCTCGGCGAGCCGCCAGGCGTCGTTGCAGGCGGCGATTCCGAAGGTGATGCCGTTGTACGAGCAGGCCCGCAAGTAAGTTATAGCCGGGGCCGCGCTGCGGCCCATCGCCGGCAAGACCGGCTCCCACAGGGGCCTGTGTATACAAGGCCTGTGGGAGCTGGCTTGCCAGCGATGAAGTCACCACCGGTCAGCCTATCCAGCCACTGACCTGCATCGCCGAATACACCGCCACAGCGGCCAGGACGAAGAACGCGGCCGAAGCCAGGCGGCGGATCAGGGTCAGCGGCAGTTTCTCCGCAGCAAAGTTACCCGCCAGTACCACCGGCACGTTGGCAATCAACATGCCCAGGGTGGTACCGATGATTACCATGATCAGGTGCGGATACTGCGCCGCCAGCATCACCGTGGCGACCTGGGTCTTGTCGCCGATTTCAGCGATGAAGAACGCGATCAGGGTGGTCAGGAACGGGCCGAAGCGCCGTGCCGTACTGGATTCGTCGTCATCCATCTTGTCCGGAATCAGCGTCCACAACGCCGTGGCAGCAAAGCTGGCCGCGAGAATCCAGTGCAGGGTAGCGGCGCTGAAGAAGGTACTGACCCAGGCACCGACAGCGCCTGCAGCCGCATGGTTGGCCAGGGTTGCAGCGATGATACCGGCGATGATCGGCCAGGGTTTGCGAAAGCGCGCGGCAAGGATCAGCGCGAGCAATTGGGTCTTGTCGCCAATTTCGGCGAGGGCCACGATCGCGGTGGGGACGAGCAATGATTCCAGCATCAGGATTCCTACGGGGGCGGGTCGACACGGCTATGACACGTACAGCCTTCCCGCCCCGGGTAAGGTGTTCGTGTCATAGGTCTTGTCAAACCCTGGGTCCGTCTGTGCGGACCGTGGGTCGCACGCGCCATGGTCTGTGGACCAAGTATGTTGACGCGTACCGGGCGAGCTGGGTGCTCGCGGGAGACTACTCCCCTAGGACGGAGCGGATTCTGCCTAGGCAAATCCGTTTCGGCAAGCGCTCTTTTTAACCGCGTGTTGCCTGGTAGATACGAAAGCCTTGCCCTTCGTCGCGGATCCTGCAGTTGCCCAGGGCCTCTTCGATCAGCGGCTGATAGCGCAGGAAGCTGTTGGCCACCAGGCGCATTTCGCCGCCTTTTTTCAGATGATCGGCAGATTTTCTCAGCAGGTTTTCTGAGGCCTGATAGTTGGTGTGCACCCCGGTATGGAACGGCGGATTGCTGATGATTACGTCCAGCTCGCGCGGTGCAGCATCGATGCCGTCGCCGCTGATCACCTCACCCTCCAGGCCATTGGCGGCCAGGGTCAGGCGGCTGCTGGCGACGGCGAAGGCATCAACGTCAAGCAAAGTGATGCGGTTTTGCGGATAGCGACGTTTGATGGCCGCGCCGAGGACACCCGCACCACAACCAAAATCCAGCACGTGGCCGGTGGGCAGTTGATCGAGGTTTTCCAGCAGCAGGGCGCTGCCGCGATCCAGGCGACCGTGGCTGAACACACCCGGCAGGCTGACGATCTGCAGCGGGCCATCGGCCAGCTCCAGTTGGAAATGCTCGGCCAGGCTTTCCAGTGATTTGGCTTCAGGCGCGTGTTCCACCGTGACCTGCCACAGCTGGCAATGGCGGGCGCTGTCGAGTTTGCGCGGCTTGCCGAAGGCGTGCAGCTGCTTGGCCGCACCTTCGATGCCGCCGCGTTTCTCGCCGACCAGGTACAGCTCACGGCCGGCCAAACGCGAAGCCAGGGCGTTGAGCAGGTAATTGGCCAGGTCGCGGGACTTGGGCAAAAACAAGACGGCGGCGTCGAAGGCCTGGGCTGGCGCTTCTACGCCGAAGTGGCTGCGCCCGGCGAAGCGTGCATCGAGCGCCGCCTGATCGCCGGCATGCCAGCTCCAGCCATGGGCCGCGGGCAATTTGCCGAGCAGGTCGTCGGCAGGCAAACCGGCCAGCAACAGCGAGCCCTGGAAAAGATCGGCCTGACGAAGCAACACTTCACTGCGCGGGTCCATGGACGGCGACTCCTGAAAAAAGTGGCGCAGTTTACCAGAGCCTGGCCTGGCTTAGACCTGGCGGCGCGGGCTGCCGGCGAAAAACGCCTCGGCGTTTTCGCTCAATTGCTCAACGATACGCTGCCGTGATTCGACTGCGCCCCAGGCGCTGTGCGGGGTGACAATCAGGCGCGGGATGTCTGCAGCCAGCAGCGGGTTGCCGTTGACCGGCGGCTCGACACTGAGCACATCGGTCGCCGCGCCGCCCAGGTGGCCGGCACGCAAGGCGTCGGCCAGTGCTTGCTCGTCGATCAGGCCGCCGCGGGCGGTGTTGATCACAAAGGCGCCGGGCTTGAGCAGGGCCAGTTGCCGGGCACCGATCAGGTGGCGGGTGTGTTCGTTGAGCGGGCAGTGCAGGGTCAGGGCGTCGATCTGCGGCAGCAGCTCGTCCAGCGCAATTCGGTCTTCGCGGGGCGGGCGGCCGGGCAACTGGCCAAGCAATACGCGCATGCCGAAGGCTTCGGCCAGGCGCGCTACCGCACCGCCCAGTTCACCATGGCCGAGCAGGCCGAGGGTCTTGCCCTCCAGTTCGACGATGGGGAAGTCCAGCAGGCAGAACTGTTTGGCCTTTGCCCACTGGCCGTCGGCGACGGCCTTTTGATAGTCGCTCAGGCGCGTAGCCAGCGCCAGCAGCAGGGTCAGGGTGTGTTGCGCCACCGACGGCGTGCCGTAGCCCTGGCAATTGCTGACCACCACACCCTGGGCGCGGGCCGCCTGCAGGTCGACATTGTTAGTACCGGTGGCGGCCACCAGGATCAGCTTCAGCTCGGGGCAGGCCGCCAGGGTGGCGGCGTCGATCATGACCTTGTTGCTGATCGCCACGGTTGCGCCCTGCAGGCGTTCGGCGACCTGCGCCGGCGCTGTTGCCGGGTAGAGTTGCAGCTCATCGAAACAGGCCTTGAGACGATCCAGTGCCAGGTCACCCAGGTCCAGGGAGCTATGGTCGAGAAACACGGCGCGACGGGATGTGGGCATAGGGCGGCTCCAGTGAGGGCTCAAGCGGTGTAGTCGAAGCAATCGTAATGGTTTTGCTCAAGACTGCTTTGCAGCTCGAGCAGGCCTTGATGTTGGAGCTGCAGCGCCTGGATCTGCGCCTGCAGCTGGGCTTTCTTGCCGGCAATCGCCTGGCGCACGCGCTCCATCGGCAGCCCGGCCTGATCATCGCCGACCAGCGCCTGCATTTCCTTGAGGCTGAAACCGAGCTTTTGCGCGCATTTGATCAGGCTCAGCAGGGCGATGCTCTGCTGATCATACAGGCGATAGCTCCCTTGACGCCTGGGCGCCGGCAACAGGCCGATGCGCTCATAGTGGCGAATGCTCTTGATGGTCGCCCCGGACAGTTGCGCGGCTTTGCCGATGTACATCAAACGTCCCTTTAGTACCGACGAGCCAGCGTGCGCGCCTGCTGCAGCCAGGTTTCGCGTTGCTGGTCGGTCGAGCTGATGATGGGGCCAAACGTTAACGTCTTTTTCGCCTTGATTCCACAGAAGCCCAGGGTGGTGCGGCGCATCTGTTGCAGAGCGGGCATGCGATAGATCCAGCGGTAGTACCAGGGCGGCGTATCCATGCTCACCAGCAGGTCGGCGCTGCGGCCCTTGAGCAGTTGCGCAGGGAAGGGCGAGCCGCTGCGGTACTTGAAGGCGAAGCCGGGCAGCAGGACCCGGTCGAAGAAGCCTTTGAGCAGGGCTGGAATACCGCCCCACCAGACCGGGAAGACGAACACCAGATGCTCGGCCCAACTGATCAATTGCTGGGCGTGCAACAGGTCGGGTTCCAGGGGTTGCACCTGTTGATAGCCGTCATGCAGGATCGGGTCGAAGGCCAGGTTGCCAAGCTCCAGCAGGCAGACGTCATGGCCTTGCTCGCGGGCGCTGGTGATGTAGCTGTCGCTTAATGCAGCGCAGAAACTGTTGCGCGAAGGGTGGCCGAGTATCACCAGGATTCGTTTGCTCATCGAAGGCGGGTCCAGGGGCAAAAGCGCTGAGGTTAACGTCTGCCCTTAGGAGGAGAGTCAAGCCTGTCTTTGGCTGTGGGAGCGGGCTTGCCCCGCGATACGAAGCAACTGACAGATTGCTATCGCGGGGCAAGCCCGCTCCTACCAGAGACTGTTGCCGGAAAGGACGAAAGCGTAATGTAGCGCCCCCGATTGCCTTCTTTGCCGCAAGGAGCCCCCATGTACTGGGCCGAATTTCTGACTGTCGCGTTGATTCACCTGCTGGCGGTGGCCAGCCCTGGCCCGGACTTTGCCGTGGTGGTGCGCGAGAGTGTTACTCACGGCCGGCGCGCCGGTACCTGGACCGCTTTGGGCGTCGGCACCGCGATTTTCCTGCATGTGGGCTATTCGCTGCTGGGTATCGGCCTGATCGTGTCGCAGTCGATCATGCTGTTCAACGCGCTGAAGTGGCTGGCGGCAGCCTACCTGCTGTACATCGGCTTCAAGGCCCTGCGCGCCCGCCCCGGTGCGCCTGGCAGCGAAAACGTGCAGGCCTCGACAGTCGAGCGCACGCCACGTGCGGCCTTTGCCGCAGGCTTCATGACCAACGGCCTGAATCCCAAGGCGACGCTGTTCTTCCTCTCGCTGTTCACCGTCGTCATCAACCCGCACACGCCGCTGGCGATCCAGGCCGGCTATGGTGCGTACCTGGCCGTGGCTACCGGCCTGTGGTTCTGCCTGGTGGCCATGCTGTTCAGCCAACAGCGGGTACGCGCCGCCTTTGCGCGCATGGGCCACTGGTTCGACCGCACCATGGGCGCGGTGCTGATTGCCCTGGGGGTGAAGATCGCCTTTACCGAGATGCACTAAGCGGCAATGGTTGAGCGCCACTAGTCCCTGCAGCAGCCAAATCATTCCTTTGGCTGATTTGGCCGCTGCTGTGGCGTTCTAGAGTAGGACATGTCTTGCCCAGCCTGTGCACTCTAGAAAAGGGACTCCTATGTTGCAGACTCGCGTCATCCCTCCCGCCGAGGGCGCCTATCAGTTTCCGCTGTTGATCAAGCGCCTGTTGCTGTCCGGCAGCCGCTACGAGAAAACCCGCGAAATCGTCTACCGCGATCAACTGCGCTACAGCTACCTGACCCTCAACGAGCGCATCGCGCGGCTGGCCAATGTGCTCACCGAGGCGGGAGTCAAGGCCGGTGACACCGTGGCAGTGATGGACTGGGACAGCCATCGCTACCTCGAATGCATGTTCGCCATTCCGATGATCGGCGCGGTGGTGCACACCATCAACGTGCGCCTGTCACCGGAGCAGGTCCTCTACACCATGAATCACGCCGATGACCGCTTCGTGCTGGTCAACAGCGACTTTGTCGGCCTTTACCAGGCCATCGCCGGGCAACTGACCACGGTCGAGAAAACCCTGCTGCTGACCGATGGCGAGCAGAAAACCGCCGACCTGCCCAACCTGGTCGGTGAGTACGAGCAACTCCTGGCGGCGGCCAGCCCGGTGTACGACTTCCCTGATTTCGACGAGAACTCGATCGCCACCACTTTCTACACCACTGGCACCACCGGGAACCCAAAAGGGGTGTATTTCACCCACCGGCAACTGGTGCTGCACACCCTGGCGGCAGCTTCGGTAACCGGCAGTATCGACAGCGTGCGCCTGCTCGGCAGCAACGATGTGTACATGCCCATCACCCCGATGTTCCACGTCCACGCCTGGGGCATCCCCTACGTGGCGACCATGCTTGGCATCAAGCAGGTCTACCCGGGGCGTTACGAGCCGGAGATGCTCTGTGAGCTGTGGCGCAACGAGAAGGTGACATTCTCGCACTGCGTACCGACCATCCTGCAGATGCTGCTCAACGCCAAGGGCGCCCAGCAACAGGACTTCGGCGGCTGGAAAATCATCATTGGCGGCAGTGCCCTGAACCGCGCCCTGTACGAGGCGGCCAAGGCTCACGGGATTCAGCTGACCGCCGCCTACGGCATGTCCGAGACCTGCCCGCTGGTGGCCTGCGCCCACCTCAACGACGAGCTGCTGGCCGGTAGCGAAGACGAATGCATCACCTACCGGATCAAGGCCGGGGTACCGGTGCCGCTGGTGGAAACCGCGATTGTCGACGGCAACGGCAACTTCCTCCCGGCCGATGGCGAGAGCCAGGGCGAGCTGGTGCTGCGCGCACCCTGGCTGACCATGGGTTACTTCCGCGAGCCCGAGAAAGGCGCCGAACTCTGGCAGGGCGGCTGGCTGCACACCGGTGACGTCGCCACCCTCGACAGCATGGGCGTGATCGATATCCGCGACCGCATCAAGGACGTGATCAAGACCGGCGGTGAGTGGATCTCGTCACTGGAGCTTGAAGACCTGATCAGCCGCCACCCGGCGGTCCGCGAAGTGGCGGTGGTCGGTGTCGCCGATCCGCAGTGGGGTGAGCGGCCGTTTGCCCTGCTGGTGATCCACGAAGGCCAGAGCATCGACGCCAAGGCGCTCAAGGAACACCTCAAGCCGTTCGTGGAACTGGGGCACATCAACAAGTGGGCGATCCCCAGCCAGATTGCCCTTGTTACTGAAATTCCCAAGACCAGCGTCGGCAAGCTCGACAAGAAGCGCATCCGCCTGGACATCAGCCAGTTGCAAGCCAGTAACAGCACCTTCCTCTCGACCCTATAAAAGCTGGCGGGTCGCGCCTGATTCGGCGCGACCCGCACGCCAGACGCATGGCCGCCTTGTCAAATGACAAAATTAAGCCATTCTTCCCCCTGCCAGCGTAGTGGCCGGTCATGCAGACCACGCCAGAGGGGTTGGGATGCAAATCACACTTTAGAGGGATCAAGCAGTTCAACCTGCTGGCTATAGTCGGTTCAGGGGATTTTCAGGAACGGGGGGATCGCACATGCATGTGCCCAGCCACTCGCTCGAGCAAAAAGGTGCGCTCACACCGCTCGACCGATGCGTTTCTGCAAAGGACTCACTGCCATAAAAATAAAGTACATGGAGTAGCGTCGATGACATCAGCAAATCTGTTCTGGCGCCGGGCGAAACTACCCCTGGCCGTCAGCCTCGCTTCTACGCTCGCCGGTCCTGCATTCGGCGTCAGTTTCAACATCGGTGAAATCGAAGGCTCGTTCGACTCGTCGCTGTCGGTGGGGGCGAGCTGGTCGACAGCCAGCCCGAACAAGAACCTTATCGGCGTCAACAACGGCGGCAAGGGCCTGTCGCAAACCTCCGATGACGGCCACCTGAACTTCAAGCGCGGTGAGACCTTCTCGAAGATCTTCAAGGGCATCCATGACCTGGAGCTCAAGTACGGCGATACCGGGGTATTCGTCCGTGGCAAGTACTGGTACGACTTCGAACTCAAGGATGAGCATCGCGAGTTCAAGGACATCAGCGATTCCAACCGCAAAGAGGGCGCCAAGTCGTCCGGCGGGCAGATCCTCGACGCCTTCGTCTATCACAACTACTCCATCGCCGATCAGCCGGGCTCGGTGCGTCTGGGCAAGCAGGTGGTCAGCTGGGGTGAAAGTACCTTCATTGGCAACGGTATCAACTCGATCAACCCGATCGACGTCGCCGCATTCCGTCGCCCGGGCGCCGAGGTGAAGGAAGGCCTGATTCCGGTCAACATGTTCTACGTGTCCCAGAGCCTGACCGACAATCTCTCGGCCGAAGCCTTCTACCAGATCGAATGGGACCAGACCGTCGTCGACAACTGCGGCACCTTCTTCTCCCAGCCGGACATCATTGCCGACGGCTGTACCGACAACCTGCGCGTGCTCAACAGCGCCAATGCGTTGCCAGCGGCCGCCCGCGGATTCCTCGCTACCCAGGGTGTGGACGTCAACGGCGAAGGTGTGAAGGTCGCCCGTGGCCCTGACCGCGATGCGCGTGACAGCGGCCAGTTCGGTGTGGCCTTCCGCTACATGTACGACCCGCTGGGTACCGAATTCGGCGCCTACTTCATGAACTACCACAGCCGTGCGCCGATCTTCAGCGCCCACGGTGCCGATCCGCGCGTCTATGCCGGTCTGGCCGGGCTGCCGGCAGCACTGCGTCCGTTGGCGCCGCTGATCGTCGCCGGCAACTCCAGCTACTTCGTCGAGTACCCGGAAGACATCCGCCTGTACGGCCTGAGCTTCTCCACCACCTTGCCTACCGGTACGGCGTGGAGCGGTGAAATCAGCTACCGGCCAAACGCGCCGGTGCAGCTCAACACCACCGATATCCTCTACGCCGGCGTACGCCCGATCGGCGGTACCCTGGCCAATGCCTCGCTGCTCAACGGTGTACCGGGCCAGGACCTGCACGGCTACCGTCGCAAGGAAATCACCCAGTTCCAGACCACCCTGACGCACTTCTTCGACCAGGTCATGGGCGCCAGCCGTCTGACCGTGGTGGGTGAAGTGGGCGTGACCCATGTCGGCGGCCTGGAAAGTGCCCACGATGTGCGTTACGGCCGCGACCCGGTCTATGGCCCAGGCCCGCTGCCAGCAACCCCAGGCGCCGGCAACCTCGACACCTGCTCGGCGATCATCAACACCGGCACCATCAACGGTGCAGGCCCTGGTGCTTCGGGTGCCAACCGTAGCCGCAACTGCGAAAACGACGGTTACACCACCAGCACCGCGTGGGGCTACCGTGCCCGGGCGATCTGGGACTACAACGACGTGTTCGCCGGGGTCAACCTCAAGCCAAGCGTGGCCTGGTCGCATGACGTTTCCGGTTATTCGCCAGGCCCTGGCAGCAACTTCGAGGAAGGGCGCAAGGCGATCAGCCTGGGCCTGGACGCTGAGTACCAGAACACCTACACCACCAGCCTGTCGTACACCAACTTCTTCGACGGCAAGTACACCACCGTGGATGACCGCGATTTCATCGCCCTCAGCTTCGGCGTGAACTTCTAAGAATTCGGATTCAGGACGACCATGAAGATGAAAACAACCAAGACTCTGCTGCAAGCCGGTGTACTGGGCCTGTCCCTGTTGGCGACCAGTGTCATGGCGGCGGTTTCCGCCGACGAGGCGGCCAAGCTGGGCGCGAGCCTGACGCCGATGGGCGCGGAAAAGGCCGGCAACGCCGACGGCTCGATCACCGCCTGGAAGCCGCTTTCCAAAAGCGCCGGTAACGTCGACGGCAAGGGCTTCCTTTCCGACCCGTTCGGCACCGAGCAACCGAAGTTCACCATCACCGCGCAGAACGTCGACCAGTACAAGGACAAACTGTCCCCAGGCCAGGTCGCGATGTTCAAGCGCTACCCGGACAGCTTCAAGATGCCGGTGTACCCGACCCACCGGGGCGCGAGCGTGCCGGATGCGGTGTTCGCGGCAATCAAGAAAAACGCCACCAGTACCAACCTGGTGGGTGGCGGCAACGGCCTGGAAAACTTCGACACCGCCGTGCCGTTCCCGATTCCGAAAAGCGGCGTCGAAGTGATCTGGAACCACATCACCCGTTACCGCGGTGGCAGCGTGACCCGCCTGGTAACCCAGGCCACGCCGCAGCAGAGCGGCTCGTACAGCCTGGTGTACTTCAAGGATCAGTTCGTCTTCCGTGACCGGATGAAAGACTACGACCCAAGTAACCCTGGCAACATTCTGTTTTACTTCAAACAAGAGGTAACTGCGCCAGCGCGCCTGGCGGGTACGGTCTTGCTAGTTCATGAAACGCTGGACCAGGTGAAGGAACCACGCAAGGCGTGGGTGTACAACGCTGGCCAGCGCCGCGTACGCCAGGCACCTCAAGTTTCCTATGATGGTCCTGGTACCGCTGCTGACGGCCTGCGAACTTCTGACAACCTGGACATGTACAACGGCGCGCCGGACCGTTACGACTGGAAGCTGGAAGGCAAGAAAGAGCTGTTCATCGCCTCCAACAGCTACAAGCTCGACGATCCGAAGCTCAAGTACGCCGATATCCTCAAGGCCGGGCACATCAACCAGGACCTGACCCGTTACGAGCTGCGCCGGGTATGGCATGTGGTCGCGACCCTGAAACCGGGCCAGCGCCATATCTACGCCAAGCGTGACTTCTACATCGACGAAGACACCTGGCAAGCCGCGGTGATCGACCAGTACGACGGTCGCAACCAGCTGTGGCGCGTGTCCGAGGCCCACTCCCAGGACTACTACAACGTCCAGGTGCCGTGGTACACCCTGGAAGCCATCTACGACCTGCAATCGGGGCGTTACCTGGCCCTGGGCATGAAGAACGAGGAAAAGAAAGCCTACGACTTCGGCTTCACTGCCTCCAAGGCTGACTTCCAGCCTGCAGCGCTTCGCCAGTCAGGCGTGCGTTAAGCTTCAAACCTCCGTGTGATCTCCCAGAACGCCCCGGCTTGCCGGGGCGTTTCTGTTTGCGCATCCTGACCGGCTCGGGTTTGTCGTTTTTTGTTGTAGTCTTTTTTCCGCAAAACGGGGCAATCATCTTCAAATGTGCGGTTTAACCCGCTAGTCTGCCCTGATCCGTACTGCCGAAGATTCCCTAACTAAAACGAGCCGGCCATGACTGATCTGTCCCGTACGCAAGGGTTCGCCAGCCAGGCCATGAGCATCCTGGAGGGCCGTTTCTTTCGCCCGCCACTGCCCGAAGGCCATGTGCCGCGGGCGCGCTTGTGCCAGCGTTTGCACGCGGGGCTCGGTGGGCGTTTGCTGCTGGTCAACGCACCGGCGGGCTTCGGTAAAAGTTCGCTGGCGGTGGAGTTCTGCCAGGGCCTGCCCAACCACTGGAGCAGCCTGTGGCTGGGGTTGAGTCGGCGCGACAACGACCCCGGGCGTTTCCTTGAGCGTCTGCTCGAAGGCTTGCAGCAGTACTGCCCGGCGCTCGGCGGCCAGGCCCTGGGCCTGCTGAAGATGCGTCAGCGACACCAGCCGTTTGCTTTCGAAGAGTGGCTCGACGGTCTGCTCGATGAACTCGCTCGTCACCTGCAACCGCATAACCCCTTGCTACTGGTGCTGGACGACTACCACCTGGCTCAGGGGCCGGTGCTCGATCGCTGCCTGCAGTTCTTCCTCAATCACCTGCCGCCTGGCCTGGTGCTGCTGGTGACCAGTCGGCAACGGCCGGACTGGCACCTGGCGCGCCTGCGCCTGTCGCGCCAGTTGCTTGAGCTCAACGAGCAGGACCTGCGCCTGACCACCGATGAATCCCTCGCCGTGCTTGGCCAGCAACCCACGGTGTTGCGCGGGCAGGCGCTGGACAACCTGATCCAGCGCAGCGATGGCTGGGTCGCCGGTTTGCGCTTCTGGCTGCTGGCCGCCAACGAGGCGGGCGCCGACAGCGCCTTGCCTCAGGCGCTGCATGGCGGCGAAGGGCTGATTCGCGATTACCTGCTCGAAGAAGTCATCGAGATACTGCCGGCCGAAGTGCAGGGCTTTCTCTACGACACCGCCTGCCAGGAGCGCTTTTGCGCAGAACTCTGCGACGCCCTGCGTGAAAGCCATGACAGCGCCGAGATCCTCCGTTACCTGCAGGCCCACCAGGTGTTCCTGGTACCGCTGGACGAACACGGGCGCTGGTTCCGTTATCACCACCTGTTTTCCGACCTGCTGCGCACCCGCCAGGCCAGCCTGCCGCTGTCGAGCCTGCATTTGCGTGCCTGCCGCTGGTTTCACGGCCAGGGCCTGCTCGATGAAGCCGTCGAGCAGGCCCTGCGCGCCGGGCACCTGGATGTGGCCGCCAATCTGGTGCAGAACCTGTCCGAAGAACAACTGCTGGCCGAGCAGAACGTCGGCATGCTCCTGCGTTGGAAGATGGACCTGCCCGATAGCCTGCTGATCAGCACCCCGCGGCTGATCGTGTTGTACAGCTGGGCCCTGGGCCTGGCCGGGCAGCTGGATGCTGCCGAAGAACTGGCCAGCCACCTGAGCCGCTTCCTGCCGGCGCCTTCGGCCACTGCGCAAAAATCCATGCTGGCCCAGTGGCTGGCGTTGAGCGGGGTGATCGCGCGCGGTCGTGGCGACCGCCAGCGCACCCTCGAATACTGCTCCGAAGCCCTGCACAGCTTGCCGTTCAAACGTTACGGGCAGCGCCTTGTATGCCTTTCGACCCTGTCCAACCTGGCCATCGCCGATGCCGATTTCTGGCGCGCCCGTGGCTGGAACCGTGAGGCACTGGAACTGGCTCAGCGGGTGGGCAATCCGTTATTTGAAGCCCTGGCCCATTACGATCGGGCGCGGGTGCTGCACGCCCGCGGCGAGGTGCTGCGCGCCCTGGATGAAGTGCGCCAGGGCTTGCAACGCCTGCAGGGCTTGTCGGCGCAACGGCTGTACGCGGCGCGGGCACGACTGACGTTGTATGAGGGCTATCTACTGGCGGCAAGGCTACAGCCGGAGGCCGGGCGTAGCCGCCTGCGTGCCGGGCTGATCGAGGCCCGCGCCTGCCGTGACATCAGCGTGCTGATCGGCCATTGCGTGATCGCTGCGCTGGATGGCCGCGAAGGGCGATTCGCCGAAGCCTTCGCCGAGCTTGCCGAAGCCGAGCGGCTGATGCACATCTGGGACGTGCCGCCGATTTTCTATCTGGCGATGATCACCCTGGTCAAATGCGAGCTGTGGCTTGCGCAGGGCCGCACCGACCTGGCCGAATCCTGGCTGCTGCGCCTGGGCCAGACCTACGGTGGCGAACAGGCGGCGGCCGCACCGGAGTTCCACCCGCTGTTGCCGCCGCATATCGAGTTGCAGCAGGCCTTGCTCGAACGCACCCAGGGCCGCCTGGAGCAGGCCGGGCGGCGCTTGCAGGCGCTGGTGGAGCGTGGCCAGGCCAGTGGTGGGCAGATGCTCTGTGTCACCGCGCTGTGCCAGTGGATGGTGCTGCTGCTGGCCAACAACAACGAAGGCCAGGCGCGCGACCTGTTGGTGCTGGCCCTGGAGTCGGCTCGCGGCGGGGCGCTGCAACCCTTCCAGCGCCTGTTGCAGGATCACCCGCAGTGGTTGCGCGAACAGTTGCTGTTGCAGCCTCCGGGCCCGGCGCAAATCGGCTTGCTGGGCTTGTTGCCCGCGCTTGAATCAATTGAACCGGCCAGTGGCGCCAGCGAGGCCTTGAGCACCCGCGAGATGGCCGTGCTCGAACTGATTGCCCAGGGCTGTTCGAACCAGGAGATCAGCGAGCGCCTGTTCATCTCCCTGCACACGGTGAAAACCCACGCCAGCCATATCAACAGCAAACTCGGCGTCGAGCGTCGTACCCAGGCGGTGGCCCGGGCCAAGGCGTTGGGCATGCTGCATTAGCCATGTGCCGGCCCGGCACCGGCAAGCAGGGCTGCGGCGCTTTACTATCCAATGGCTATAAACGATGATGGCGCAATGCCATTATTTGCTCCGTGACTGGTACGAACGTCCGCCAAATATGCGCTCTGCAAGCCTCAAGCTATCGCCCTGTGTGGCCGATACTCTGCGAGTGCGGCCCGATTCACCGCCGCAGCGAATCTACCCGCGAAGCCGAGCCTGTCCGTGAAGGTGTCTCTGCGTCCATTTTTTTATTTGCCATGACAGGTCTCGTGGATGCAGGTCTACAGCCAAAAAAGCTTTCTGATCGTCGATGATTTCTCTGATTTTCGCAGCTCGGCCCGTTCCATGCTGCGCGAGCTGGGCGTACGCGATGTCGACACGGCCGACAGCGGTGAGCAGGCGCTGCGCATGTGCGCGCAGAAGCGCTACGACTTTGTCCTCCAGGACTTCCACCTGGGCGATGGCAAGAAGAACGGCCAGCAGGTGCTCGAGGACCTGATCCTCGACAAGCTGATCAGCCATGAGTGCGTGTTCCTCATGGTCACTGCCGAAAGCAGCCAGGCGATCGTCCTCAGCGCGCTGGAGCACGAGCCCGACGCCTACCTGACCAAGCCGTTCAACCGCATCGGCCTGGCCCAGCGCCTGGAAAAACTGGTGCAGCGCAAAACCCTGCTCAAGCCGATCCTCCAGGCCCTGGACCGCGGCCGCCCGGCCGAAGTGCTGGCGGCCTGCGCCGAGCTGTGCAAGAAGGACCCGCGCTTCGCCCCGCTGTGCCTGCGCTACCGCGCCGATGCCCTGCGCGACCTCAACCGCTTCGATGAGCTGGAGAAGTTTCTCACCACCATCATCGCCAGCCGCGCCACGCCCTGGGCCTTTGCAGCCCTCGGCAGCCTGCTGTACAAGCGCAACCAGTTGGCCCAGGCCCAGGGCGTTTACGAGCAGGCGCTCAAGGCCTTCCCGATGATGCCCGGCCTGTACGACGGCCTGGCCGAGGTGCTGGTAGCCCTGGGCGAAAGCAAGCGCGCCCAGGGCGTGCTGGAAGAGGCCGTGCGTCTCTCGCCGCTGGCCGTACGCCGGCAGATGATGCTGGGCAAGCTGGCCCTGAGCAACGACGACTACGACACCTCGTCCAAGGCCTACCGGCACGCCGTCAACCAGGGCCAGAGCTCGCGTTACAAGGACCCGGAGAGCAACCTCGGGCTGGTCCAGGCCCTGATGAACAAGAACGCCGGCAACGGCCTGGATGCGCGCACCCGGGTCGAGATCAACACCGTGCTCAGCGAAGTGGCCAAAGAGAATGTCGAAGACCAGGGCCTGCAGGTGCGCGCGCGGTTGATGAAAGCCGCCAGCCTGCAGCAGGCCGGCGACGCCGAAACCGCCGCCAAACTGACCGAACAGGCCATGGCCCGGCTGGAGAAGATGGACCAGTTTTTCTCGGTGGAAGCGGCGCTGGTAGTGGCCACGCAACTGCAGAAACTGGGCCAGGAATCCGCTGGCACCTCGATCCTCAAAGGTTGTGTGGAAACCTACGGTGACGACCCCAAGGTGATGCAGAGCGTGGCACAGCTGACCGATGATCCGGCGGTACTCGGCGCAGTCACTGAAGCGGTCGACCTCAACCGCCAGGGCGTACGCAGTTACCAGGCCGGCCAGCTCAGCGAAGCGCTGGCACAATTCCGCCGGGCCCTGACGCTGCAGCCGAAGAACATCAGCATCGCCCTCAACACCGCACAGGCGCTGCTGCGTATCGGTGGCGAGACA
This sequence comes from Pseudomonas sp. JV241A, assembly GCF_900275665.1. Classification (NCBI taxonomy): domain Bacteria; kingdom Pseudomonadati; phylum Pseudomonadota; class Gammaproteobacteria; order Pseudomonadales; family Pseudomonadaceae; genus Pseudomonas; species Pseudomonas sp. JV241A. The sequence continues at coordinate 184,694 of NZ_OPYO01000032.1, read as the reverse complement.
CCGCCGCCGGCGATCATGGACGAGTGCCGCGCCTGCCTGAGCAGCGTGACCGGCATCCCGAAAAGCGACAACCGTTACGATCGCTACCGCAAACTGCACATTCGGGCCTTTGGCGCATGAACCAGGACAACCAGGGGCTGGATTTTTCCACGGTGATCGCCTCCACCGTACACGACATGAAGAACTCCCTCGCCGCCCTGACCCAGGCTCACAGCCAGTGGTTGGCGCGCTTGCCGGAGGCCCTGCGCAGTGGCAGCGAACAGGGGGTGATGGAGCACGAATTCAGCCACCTCAACGGCATGCTGGTGCAGTTGCTGGGCCTGTACAAACTGGGCGTCAACCAACTGCCGATGTGCCCCGACTATCATGAGCTCGACGACTTTATCGAAGCCCAGCTCGCCGCCCAGCAGAACCTGCTGCAGCACCGCGACATCCTCGCCAGCTGGCGCATCGAAACCGCCAGCCCGCTGGGCTTTTTCGACCGCGAACTGGTCGGTTCGGTGGTTGCCAACATCCTCAACAACGCCATTCGCTATGCCGGGCACACCTTGCTGATCAGCGTCAGTGACGAAGGCGAACAGTTGGTGCTGAGCATCAACGATGACGGCCCGGGCTTCCCGGCGCGCATGCTCGAGCGTCAGCAGGAGTATGTGCAGGGTATCGATGGCCAGAGCGGCAGCACCGGCCTGGGCCTGTACTTCGCGGCACGGATTGCCGCGTTGCATGAACGCAACGGGGTGAAAGGGCGGATCGAGATTGCCAATGGCGGGGCCTTGGGGGGAGGGCTGTTCAGGCTTTATCTGCCATGAAGCGTGGCGAGCGACTTCTTGAAGTGAAGTGACGAGCGTCGTCGCAGGCACAACCGGCCTGTGCGACACTCCGTCATTTGCTCCACAGGATTGCTCCGATGAACCCGGCAAAACCCGCCCTGATCCGCGAAACCTTCCCCGTCGGCCCTTTGCAGTGCAACTGCACCATCATCGGCGACCCGATCAGCAAAAAGGCCCTCGTCGTCGACCCGGGTGGCAACCTTGAGCAGATCCTCGCCCGCCTGGACGCCCATGGCCTGAAAGTGGTGAGCATCATCCATACCCACGCGCACCTTGATCACTTCCTCGCCTCCGGGCAGTTGAAGGAGATGACCGGCGCCACCTTGCACCTGCACAAGGATGACCAGTTCCTCTGGGACAACCTGGAAATGCAGTGCCAGATGTTCGGCGTGCCCTACACCCCGGTGCCGGCACCGGACCGCTGGCTGGTCGACGATGAAGAGCTGGCCTGCGGCTGTGGCGTGGCCTTGCACACCCCGGGTCATACGCCGGGCTCGATGAGTTTCTGGTTCGCTGACGCCAAGCTGCTGATTGCAGGCGATACGCTTTTTCGGCGTGGGATTGGTCGCACCGATTTGTGGGGTGGCGATCAGGCGACTATCGTTCGTTCGATCAAGCAGCGCCTGTACAGCCTGGATGAACAGGCCACGGTGGTGACCGGGCATGGTCCGGATACCCGCCTGGGCGACGAGATGCGCCAGAACCCGTTCGTGCGCGCCTGACCGTTAAGGGAATTTTTTCGCTTTGCTGCAATCCAAGGCTGGCATAGATCCGAATCAGATCCGCTGCACTTTCGAATTACAGTAGGAGCTTGTCCATGTTCACCATGCGTCGTTTGATTATCGTCGCTACCGCTGCCGCGCTGATGTCCGGTTGTGCCAGCCAAAACCCGTATGACAGCCAGGGTCAGGCGCAGCAGGGCTCCACAGGGATGAGCAAAACCGCCAAGTACGGCGGCCTGGGCGCGCTGGCCGGTGCCATTGCCGGTGCTGCCATCGACCATAACAACCGCGGCAAAGGTGCGCTGATCGGCGCTGCCGCCGTGGGTGCTGCCGCCGCAGGTTATGGTTATTACGCCGACAAGCAGGAAGCCGCGCTGCGTGAAAGCATGGCCAACACCGGTGTCGAGGTTCAACGCCAGGGCGACCAGATCAAACTGATCATGCCGGGCAACATCACCTTTGCCACCGACTCGGCCAACATCGCGCCGAGCTTCTACTCGCCGCTGAACAACCTGGCCAACTCCTTCAAGCAGTTCAACCAGAACACCATTGAAGTGGTCGGCTACACCGACAGCACCGGCAGCCGCCAGCACAACATGGACCTGTCCCAGCGTCGTGCACAATCGGTGGTCACCTACCTGACCTCCCAGGGTGTCGATGGCAGCCGTGTCAGCGCCCGTGGCCTGGGCCCGGACCAGCCGATCGCCAGCAACGCCGACGCCAACGGCCGCGCGCAGAACCGTCGGGTAGAGGTCAACCTCAAGCCGATTCCCGGGCAGCAGTACCAGTAAGTAGCAAGATGTGAAGAAGGGGAGCCTGGCTCCCCTTTTTTTTGCCTGCAGTGGCCTCATCGCTGGCAAGCCAGCTCCCACAGAGGCCTGGCTAGCATCCTGCAACAGCCTTGGGCTGGTAGTTTGAGTGTCCTAGGACCTATCCTACGAATTCTGTCGCCCTGCAGATGATTGCTCCGGGGGAAGTACGCCACTAGGCTCACCGGGTCGCTGATGTATCAGCGATCGGGTTTGGCGACCTGGAGCAAACAAAAGACTGCACCATGTGAATGCTTGTCGGCGTTAAGTTGCGCTGACTTCACTTTATGGTGGCTGTGCGCGGGAGGGCTTCGGCCCTGCCGGGTTTCCCTTTTGGCTCGGTTCGCCAATCCGCGTACAGCCGCCACCCCTTCGTTTGGCGACGAGTCGGTGGCTGCTCCATTCCAAAAGGAGCTTCATCATGAAAAAAATTGTTCCAGACCCACCTGAATTCCACCTTCTCAAAACCACAGAAACCCCATTCGGCCTCTGCGATGTCGGTCATCCACAGTTATTCGCCGTGCGCGCCGGGGTCAATGTCGAAGATGCGCTGGTGCATGCGTCGCTGTATTTGAAGTGCGCGAGCCTGACCGGGCCGCTGGCGGTCGAGCATGCCCGTGAGCCGGGGCGAGGGTTTCTTCAGGCGACCCTGCATTCCCATGAAATGGCCAAGGCATTGGTTGATGCGTTGCTCGATGGGCTGGAGAGCCGGGCAATCAAGGCTTGAGGCGGCTGATCGCGGGTCAAGCCCGCTCCCACAGCATTTATGCTGTCTATGTGGGAGCGGGCTTGCCCCGCGATGTACTCAGCTTGGGCTTCTGGTGGTGATCTTCAGCACATCGGTATAAACGATGACCACAGACTGGCCGACCTTGAGATTCTTCATGCGCTCCTGAAGTTCAGGGTCTTCGACCTTCACTACCTTTTGTGGACCTTCAGGTGGCGTCAGCGTGACTTCGTGGGTTTTCAGATCAATCTTGGTGATCTTCGAGGTGACCTTGATCTGCCGAAATGCCTCGCCACCTGGGTTAGGGTTGTCCTTGGTGGCGCGAATGACACCGGCCTCCTTGCTGATGCCCGGGGCCTTGGTGAGGTCGGTTTCGAGCACAGTGGCAACCGAGCGGTTGACTGTGATGTTGACCAGGTCGCCGACCTTGAGATTATGCAGGTCCTTGGCCTGTTCGCTCACCTGGATCGGCACCTCAGAGTTCTCAGGCCCTGCCACCGTCACGACGCGCTTGTCGAGGTCAACGGCAAGGACTTTGGTATCCACCACATCCTCAGTGGCGACAGCGTCGATCAGCTTCTCTTCTGCCTGCACCGTGAAACTGGCTGCAGACAGAAGTGAAACAACAGCAAAAGCATGGGCAAAGCGGCGCAACGGTTTCATAGGCTTACATTCCTTGTGATGGCTAATGAAAAACATCGTAGGAAGTGAGCATAGATGCTGTCCGGCAAATTACCCGTCGGCGTTTTGTCGCAGCCGTTCGAGCAAGGCGTCCTTGTCCTGCCACAGCTGGTTGATCCATTGCTGGAAGGCCAGGCGATAGGTTTCATCCTGGTCGTAGTTCTTGCCCAGGAACTCCGCCGGAATCGCCAGTTCCTCGAAGTGCACGACAATGTGCCTGACCCGCCCGCACAGCAAGTCCCAGAAGCCCGGTGCACCGTTCGGATAATGAATGGTGACGTTGACGATCGACTGCAGTTGCTCGCCCATGGCATCCAGTACAAAGGCAATGCCGCCGGCCTTGGGCTTGAGCAGGTGCTGGAACGGTGACTGCTGCTGGCGATGCTTGGCCTCGGTGAAGCGCGTGCCTTCGGCGAAGTTGAAGATCGCCGTCGGCTTGCCGCGAAACTTGGCGCAGGTGCGGCGGGTGGTTTCCAGGTCCTTGCCGGCCTTTTCCGGGTGCTTGGCCAGGTACGCCTTGGAATAGCGCTTCATGAACGGAAAGCCCAACGCCCACCAGGCCAGGCCGATCACCGGCACCCAGATCAGCACCTGCTTGAGGAAGAACTTCAGCGGGCGGATACGGCGGTTGAGCACGTACTGCAGTACCAGGATATCGACCCAGCTCTGGTGGTTGCTGGTGACCAGGTAGCTGTGCTGGTAGTCCAGCCCGGCCAGGCCCTCGACCTGCCAGCGGGCCTTGCCCAGCAGGTTGATCCAGGCATTGTTGTTGCTGATCCAGGCTTCGTGGATGTGGCGCATCAGTTCATCGGTGAGCCGTTGCGCGGCCGCGAACGGCAGGCACAGCTTGAACAGGCTGACGATGAACAACGGGGTGCAGCAGACGATGGTGTTGAGTCCCAGTAGCAGCGAGGCGATAACCCCGCGCAGTGGCGCGGGTAGCAATCCGAGCATGTTCAGCTATCCAGTGAGCGGTTGGCCTGAATGGCGGTCAGGGCGATGGTGTAGACGATGTCGTCGACCTGGGCGCCGCGTGGCAGGTCGTTGACCGGCTTGCGCAGGCCTTGCAGCATCGGCCCGAGGCTGACGCAGTCGGCACTGCGTTGCACGGCCTTGTGGGTGGTGTTGCCGGTGTTCAGGTCGGGGAACACGAACACCGTGGCGCGGCCGGCCACCTGGCTGTTGGGCGCCAGTTGCCGGGCGATCTCCAGGTTGGCCGCGGCATCGTACTGCAACGGGCCGTCGATCAGCAGGCCGTGTTGGGATTCCTGGGCCAGCACGGTGGCTTCGCGGACCTTCTCGACCTCTTCGCCGCTGGCCGAGTCACCGCTGGAATAGCTGATCATCGCCACCCGCGGGGCAATGCCGAAGGCTTCGGCGGAGTCGGCGCTCTGCAGGGCGATTTCCGCCAGCTCGTTGGCTGTCGGGTGCGGGTTCATCACGCAGTCGCCGTACACCAGCACCTGTTCGGGGAACAGCATGAAGAACACCGACGACACCAGGCTGCAGCCCGGCGCGGTCTTGATCAGTTGCAGGGCTGGGCGGATGGTGTTGGCGGTGGAGTGCACCAGGCCCGAGACCAGGCCATCGACCTCGTCCAGGGCCAGCATCATGGTGCCGATCACCACCGGGTCTTCCAGTTGCTGCTCGGCCATCGGCGCATTAAGGCTTTTGCTCTTGCGCAGGCTGACCATCGGCTCGACATAACGCTCGCGGATCAGGTCCGGGTCAAGGATCTCCAGGCCCTCGGGCAGGGTGATGCCCTGGGCGCGGGCCACCGCCTGGACGTCGTCAGGCTTGGCCAGCAGCACGCAGCGGGCAATGCCGCGGGCCTGGCAGATGGCCGCGGCCTGCACGGTCAGCGGTTCTGCGCCTTCCGGCAAGACGATGCGTTTGTTGGCCTGCTGGGCGCGCTGGATCAACTGGTAGCGGAACACCGCGGGCGACAGGCGCAGTTCGCGCGGCGTGCCGCAGCGCTGGTGCAGCCAGTCGGCGTCCAGGTAGCTGGCGACGAAATCGGTGATCAGCTCCGCGCGCTCGCGGTCATCCACCGGGATTTCCTTGTTCAGGCCGTTGAGCTGGTTGGCGGTGTCATAGGAGCCGGTGCTTACCGAGAGAATCGGCAGGCCGGCCAGCAGCGCGCCCTGGCACAGTTCGAGGATGCGCGGGTCGGGTTTGCTGTCGCTGGTCAGCAGCAGGCCGGCCAGCGGCACGCCGTTGATCGCCGCCAGGCTCACCGCAAGGATGATGTCGTCGCGGTCGCCCGGGGTCACTACCAGCGTACCGGGCTTGAGCAGCGGCACGGTATTGGCCACGGTGCGGGCACAGATGATGATCTTGTTCATCCGCCGGGTTTCGTAGTCGCCGGCATTGAGCACCTGGGCGCCGAGCAGTTCGGCCACGTCGCGGGTACGCGGATCGTTGAGGCCGGCCTGGAACGGGATGCAGCCGAGCAGGCGGAAGTCGCCGCCGCGCAGCAGCGGTGAATGCTCGGTCAGGCGCGCGGCGAAGGCGTTCATGTCTTCGTCGGTGCGCACCTTGTTGAGGATTACCCCGAGCACTTTCGGGTCGCGCGGGCCGCCGAACAGCTGGGCCTGCAGCTCGACGCGCCCGGACAGCTCGGTGAGCACTTCGTTTTCCGGCGCCGACACCAGGATCACCTCGGCATCCAGGCTCTTGGCCAGGTGCAGGTTGACCCGCGCGGCGTAGCTGGCGTGGCGGGTCGGGACCATGCCTTCGACCACCACCACGTCCTTGCCGACGCAGGCCTGCTGGTACAGGGTGATGATTTCTTCGAGCAGTTCATCCAGTTGACCATCGCCGAGCATACGCTCGACATGGGCCAGGCTCAGCGGCTGTGGCGGCTTCAGGCCATGGGTACGGGCAACCAGTTCGGTGGAGCGCTCAGGGCCGGTATCACCCGGGTGCGGCTGGGCGATCGGCTTGAAGAAGCCGACCTTCAACCCGGCGCGCTCCAGGGTGCGCACCAGGCCCAGGCTGATGGAAGTCAGGCCGACGCCAAAGTCGGTCGGCGCGATAAAAAATGTCTGCATGCGAGCTTCTCGAAATGAGCTGTGCAAAAGAGTCAATTGCCAAGGGTATCGCTATCGGCCCCCTGAGCGCACCCGCCGCAAATATCCGGCAACCCGTTTGTCCGGGTTGCGTTCGCTTTCAGGCGATGCCTTGGTTACACTTGTTCGTTCTACATTCTTATGCAAAAGGTCTCGCCCCATGCTGATCGCCGCCAAAAAGGCTGTCTCCATCGACTATACCCTGACCAACGACGCTGGTGAGGTCATCGACAGCTCCGCCGGCGGCGCTCCGCTGGTCTACCTGCATGGCGCAGGCAACATCATCCCGGGTCTGGAAAAAGCCCTGGAAGGCAAAACCACCGGTGACGAACTGGAAGTCGCCGTCGAGCCGGAAGACGCCTACGGCGAATACCTGGCCGAGCTGGTCAGCACCCTGAACCGCAGCATGTTCGAAGGTGTCGACGAGCTGGAAGTGGGCATGCAGTTCCACGCTTCGGCGCCGGATGGCCAGATGCAGATCGTCACCATTCGCGACCTGGACGGCGACGACGTCACCGTTGACGGCAACCACCCACTGGCTGGCCAGCGCCTGAACTTCAAGGTCAAGGTCGTCAATGTGCGTGAAGCCAGCGAAGAAGAAGTAGCCCATGGCCATGTCCATGGCGAAGGTGGCCATCACCACTGATTTTCTGCGCTAAGCTCAGAGAGTCGCGAAGGCGCCCGGGCAAGTCCGTCGCTCCAGCAGGGGAAGACGGCTTGGCAGGGCGCCTTTTTAATGGGCTGGGTTTACTGATTGCAGCCCCAGCGGCAACCGGGATCTGGAAAGGGGAGTACGTCATGAGTGCATTTCACGACCTGAAGTTGACAGCGCTGGACGGCCAGGAATTGCCTCTGGCACCGTTCAAGGGCCGGGTGGTGCTGGTGGTCAATGTCGCCTCCAAGTGTGGCTTGACCCCGCAGTACGCGGCGCTGGAAAACCTTTATCAGCAGTACAAGAGCAAAGGCTTCAGCGTGCTGGGCCTGCCGTGCAACCAGTTTGCCGGCCAGGAGCCGGGCACGGAGAAGGAAATTCAGGCGTTCTGCAGCCTGAACTATGGCGTGAGCTTCCCACTGGGTAGCAAGCTCGAAGTTAACGGTCATGACCGTCATCAGTTGTACCGCTTGCTGGCCGGCGAAGGCGCCGAGTTTCCGGGCGATATCACCTGGAACTTCGAGAAGTTCCTGGTCGGCAAGGACGGCCGGGTACTGGCGCGCTTCTCGCCACGTACCGCGCCGGATGATCCGGCGGTGGTGCAGGCGATCGAGAAGGCTCTGGCCTGATCGGCCCCATCGTGGGGCAAGCCCGCTCCTGCAGAAGTAGGAACGGGCTTGCCCCGCGATGCTGTTCAATCACCCAGATCAATAGTACTGGGCCACCCGAACGGCTCACCCTATCCTCAGGCGCATTCCCCATTCCCAGGAGCGCCGCATGTCCGCCACCGCACTGTTCACTCCCTTCCAACTGGGCGCCCTCGAGCTGCCGAGCCGCGTGGTCATGGCACCGATGACCCGTACCTTCTGCCCTGGTGGCGTCCCTCACGCACAAGTGGTTGAGTACTATCGTCGCCGCGCCGCCGCAGGCGTTGGGCTGATCATCACCGAAGGCACCACGGTCGGTCATAAAGCCGCCAATGGCTACCCGAATGTGCCGCGTTTTTACGGCGAAGATGCCCTGACCGGCTGGAAGAAAGTCGTTGAAGCCGTGCACGCTGAAGGCGGGCGCATCGTGCCGCAGCTCTGGCACGTGGGTAGCGTGCGCCGCCTGGGTACCGAGCCGGATGCCAGCGTGCCGGGCCATGGCCCGAGCGAGAAGCTCAAGGACGGCCAGGTCGTGGTGCATGGCATGACCCAGGCGGATATTCGTGAAGTGATCGAGGCTTTCGCCCAGGCCGCTCGTGATGCCCAGGCCATTGGCATGGATGGCGTCGAGATCCACGGTGCCCATGGTTACCTGATCGACCAGTTTTTCTGGGAAGCCAGCAACCAGCGCACGGACGAATACGGCGGCGACTTGGCCGGCCGTTCGCGCTTTGCCATCGAGTTGATCCTGGCCGTGCGCGCCGCGGTAGGCCCGGACTTCCCGATCATTTTCCGCTTCTCGCAGTGGAAGCAGCAGGACTACAGCGCGCGTCTGGTGCAGAGCGCCGATGCCCTGGGCGCATTCCTGCAACCACTGGTGGATGCTGGTGTGGATATCTTCCACTGCTCGACCCGACGCTTCTGGGAACCTGAGTTCGAAGGTTCGGACCTCAACCTGGCTGGCTGGACCCGCCAGCTCACCGGCAAGCCGACCATCACCGTCGGCAGTGTCGGCCTGGATGGCGAGTTCCTGCAGTTCATGGTTGCGACCGACAAGGTGGCCCAGCCGGCCAGCCTGGAAAACCTGCTCCAGCGCCTGAACAACGACGAATTCGACCTGGTGGCAGTCGGTCGTGCCTTGCTGGTCGACCCGGAATGGGCGGCCAAGGTGCGCGATGGTCGCGAGCAGGACATCCTGCCGTTCAGCCGCGAGGCGTTGACGACCCTGGTTTGATCGCAATTGCCGCTGCAGTCGGGCGCGCCATGCTGACCTGACTCTGGCGGCAGGCTGCCTGCAGATGCGCCTCGAATTGCTCGACAATCGCCGGCCAGCCCTGACGGCTGGCATGCTGGCGGGCATTGAGGCGCACCCGGCGCAGGGTTTCCGGCTCTTCCAGGAACCAGCAGGCGGCATCGATAAAGGCCGCTTCGTCCCCTGGCATGGCCAGCGCACCGCTATGCCCGTGGCGGATATGCTGGGCTGCCGCCGCTTGATCGTAAGCGACCACACCCAGGCCTGAGGCCAAGGCTTCGAGCACGACGTTGCCGAAGGTTTCGGTCAGGCTGGGAAACACAAAGATATCCCCTGAAGCGTAGTGTTCGGCCAGGCGTTCTCCGCGCTGGGCGCCGCAGAACACCGCGCCCGGCAGGCGCTGCTCGAGTGCGCTGCGTTGCGGCCCGTCACCGACCACGATCAGCTTGATGCACCGCTGCGGGTACTGTTGTTGCAGGGCGTCCAGGCACGGCTGCAACAAACCCAGATTCTTTTCGGCGGCCAGGCGTCCGACATGCAGCAGGGCGATATCGTCGACGCCCAGGCCCCATTGCTCGCGCAAGGTCTGACTACGCCTGGCCGGGGTAAACAACTGGCTGTCCACTCCCCGGGCCATCAGGCTGAGGTTGTCGAAGCCGCGCCGTTCCAGCTCCAGGCGCTGGCTGAGGCTGGGCACCAGGGTGGTGTGGGTTCGGTGATGGAACCAGCGCAGGTAGTGGGTAAGCAGCCGCGCCAGCAGGCCGAGGCCGTACTCGCTGGAGTATTGCTGGAAGTTGGTGTGGAAGCCACTGACCACGGCGATGCCCAGGCGCCGCGCCGCGCGCAGGGCACTCAAACCCAGCGGGCCTTCGGTGGCGATGTAAAGCACATCCGGCCGTTGCCGGCGCCAGCGGCGCAGCAGTTTGTGCATCGACACCTGGCCCCATTGCAAACCCGGGTACCCCGGCAACGGCCAGCCGCGACACAGCAGCAGGTTGTCGTCGCTGGCCGAGGGCTGTTCAGCCGCTTGCCGCGGGCGTACCAGCTCGACCCGATGGCCGCGTGATCGCAAGCCATCGCTGAGGCGGCCAAGGGTGTTGGCCACGCCGTTGATCTCCGGTGGGAAGGTTTCGCTGATCAGGGTGACATGCAGGGACAGTGTGCTCATGAAGCCAGTTTCGACCGTGCCGATTGCCGCTCTGTGACCGCCAAATGACAGATCGATGACGCCTGATTACTGGCGATTGCAGGCGCGTAAATATTTCCCAGCAAGTGACTCAAGATTGCAGGTCCGCCAGCCGATGCAGAAGCATTCGAATGACTGATTTCGCTCCGGGAGAGCGTCATGTTCAACAGCAAACTCAAGCAAGAAATCCTCCGGCTGCGTGAAGAACTGCAATCAGTGGAGCAAGTAAAGTGCAGCCTCGACAGCGAGATGCTGGTGCTGCAGCTCGACCCGCAGGGGCGCATCGAATCGGTCAACAGCAACTTCGAAAAAGAGATGCGCTACAGCAGCCATCAACTGATTGGCCGCAACATCGAGGAAATCGTCCCGGCGCACGTCAAGCAGCTCGACTTTTACCAGCGCATGAAGCACGCCATTGCCCGTGGCGAGCATCTCAATGGCGCTTTCCGCCTGCTGCGGGGCAATGGCGAAGAGGCCTGGCTGCGCTCGATCCTGCAGCCGGTGAAAAACAGCGAAGGGCGCATCAAATACTTCACCCTGCACTCCAGCGACCTGACCCGCACCATCGAAACCTCCCGCGAGCACGAGAGCCTGATCAAGGCGCTGATGCGCTCCACGGCGGTGATCGAGTTCAACCTCAACGGTGAAGTGCTGACGGCCAACGAGCGCTTCCTGCAGACCATGGGCTACAAGCTCGACCAGGTGGTGGGCAAACATCACCGCCTGTTCTGCGAACCGGAAGAGTACAACTCGGTGGGTTATCACGCGTTCTGGGACAAGCTGCGCCGCGGCGAGTTCGTCGCCGAACGCTTCAAGCGCATCGATGCCCATGGCCGCGTGGTGTGGCTGGAGGCGTCCTACAATCCGATCATCGATGCCCATGACGTGCTCTACAAAGTGGTCAAGTTCGCCACCGTGATCACCGACCAGGTCAACCAGGAAACGGCCGTGGCCCAGGCTGCCGACATCGCCTACAACACCTCGCTGGAAACCGACGCCTGTGCGCGCAGGGCCACCGAGGTGGTGACCCAGACCGTGGATGTCATGCGCGGCCTGGAAACCTACATGCAGGAAGCCGCCGAAGGCATCGAGGCGCTGGACAAGCAGTCGCAGGTGATCGGTTCGATCATCAAGACCATCAGCGACATCGCCGGGCAGACCAACCTGCTGGCCCTCAACGCCGCCATCGAGGCCGCACGTGCCGGCGAGCAGGGCCGGGGCTTTGCCGTGGTCGCCGACGAGGTCCGGCAACTGGCTTCGCGCACCAGCACTGCGACTGAGGAAATCGCCCGAGTGGTGCAGCAGAACGAACACCTGGCCAAGGCGGCGGTGGATATTATCGACAGCAGCAAGCGCCAGGCCGAGCAAGGCCTGTCACTGGCCGGGCAAACCGGTACGGTGATCGTCGAGATTCAGGACGGTGCGCAGAAGGTGGTCAATGCGGTGGGGCAGTTCTCCAACCAGCTGTCGAGCTGATGGAGGTGCCGCGTAGCCGGGCGGCTACGCGGCGATGCCTCAGGTACGTTCGCGCACCCAGAACAGCGTGGCGCCCGCCACCGCCGCCGGCATCATCAGGATGTTGAGGAAGGGCACCAGCAACACCAGGTACACCGAACCGCCAAAACCCAGGCTCTGCCAGCGCTTTTCGCGCAGCCAGGCGAGCATGTCCTGCCAGCTCATCTTGTGGTTATCCGCCGGGTAGTCGATGTACTGGATGGCCATCATCCAGATACCGAACAGCAGCCACAGCGGCGCGGCGACGATGTTCACCACCGGGATCAGCGAAAGGATGAACAGAGCGATGGCCCGTGGCAGGAAGTAGCCCAGCTTGCGCGCCTCGCGGCCGAGGGTGCGTGGCACCATGGCAGTGAGTTCGGCCCAGCTGAAGGCGGGAAAATCATCGGTGCCGCGCACCACCACTTCGACCTTCTCCGCGAGGAAACCATTGAACGGCGCGGCGATGATGTTGGCCAGCATGGTGAAGGTGAAGAACACCATCAACCCCACCAGAATCACGAACAGCGGCCACAGCACATAATTGAGAAAGCTCAGCCAGTTCGGCAGGCTGGGCATCAACGAATCGACCCAGAGGCTGAACTGATGGCCGGCAAAGTAGACCAGGCCGACGAACAGCAGCAGGTTGACCGCCAGCGGCAGCAGCACGAACAGGCGCAGGCTCGGGCTCAGGACCAGTTTCAGTCCTTCGCGCAGGTACTGTGGGCCAGAGAGGACAGGGGCTTGCATAAAGGGGGAGGCTCCGGGTAAAGGCAAACGCGCTGACCTTACCGAGTTTGTGCGGCGGGCGAAAGCGCGGCGCAGAGCGAGAAACGGGCTGTAACAAAACCTCGGCAGCATCCCGGGCTGGGCTTCATAGATAAACCGCGTGCGATTTTATTGATGAATAGAGCCGGCCTATAAGGTGGATTGTCTAAGGATATTTCCTTAATCTCTGCCACCTCGCTAAAGTGCGCACAACTTTTCAACGCCTTCGAATTCTGACTTTCAAGGAGTTTCCATGAGCATTCTGGTCAACAAGCAAGCCCCTGATTTCGATGCGGCGGCAGTGTTGGGCGACGGTTCGATCGTCGACAGCTTCAAGCTTTCTTCCCTGCGCGGCAAATACGTCGTGCTGTTCTTCTGGCCGCTGGACTTCACCTTTGTCTGCCCGTCGGAAATCATTGCCCACAACAACCGCATGGACAAGTTCCGCGAGCTGGGTGTGGAAGTGGTCGGTGTTTCCATCGACTCGCAGTTCACCCACCACGCCTGGCGCAGCACCCCGGTCGAGAAGGGCGGTATCGGCGCGGTCGAGTTCACCATGGTCGCCGACGTCAAGCACGAGATTACCCGTGCCTATGGCATCGAGCACGATGACGGCGTGGCCCTGCGTGCCTCGTTCCTGATCGACCAGCAAGGCGTTGTGCAGCACCAGGTGGTCAACAACCTGCCGTTGGGCCGTGAAGTCGACGAGATGATCCGCCTGGTCGAGGCCCTGCAGTTCACCGAACAGCACGGTGAAGTCTGCCCGGCCGGCTGGCGCCCAGGCCAGAAAGGCATGAAGGCCGATGCCAAGGGCGTTGCCGACTACCTGGCCGAGAACGCCGCCAGCCTGTAAGGCGGCGAGCTAACGTTTTTCAGGACCTGCGGCTAAAAGCCTTCCCCAAGTGCTTCGCAGGTTCTTTTTTATTCCAGCCGGCGATCCCGGCGATACGATGCTGGCAATTGAACGCCAGCTCGACAGGAGTGTGACATGTCTGAAGTACGCCATTCGCGAGTGATCATCCTCGGTTCCGGCCCTGCCGGTTACAGCGCTGCCGTGTATGCTGCGCGTGCCAACCTCAAGCCGCTGCTGATCACCGGCATGCAGGCCGGCGGCCAGCTGACCACCACCACCGAAGTCGACAACTGGCCGGGCGACGCCCACGGCCTGACCGGCCCGGCGCTGATGCAACGCATGCAGGAACACGCCGAGCGCTTCGAGACCGAAGTGGTGTTCGACCACATCAACGCCGTTGACCTGGCCAGCAAGCCGTTCACTCTCAAGGGCGATAGCGCCACCTACACCTGCGACGCACTGATCATCGCCACCGGCGCCAGCGCTCGCTACCTGGGCCTGCCATCGGAAGAAGCGTTCATGGGCAAGGGCGTTTCCGCCTGCGCGACCTGCGACGGTTTCTTCTATCGCAACAAGCCGGTCGCCGTGGTCGGTGGTGGTAACACCGCTGTTGAGGAAGCCCTGTACCTGGCCAACATCGCCAGCAAGGTCACCCTGGTTCACCGCCGCGAGACCTTCCGCGCCGAGAAGATCCTGGTCGACAAGCTCAACGCCCGCGTGGCCGAAGGCAAGATCGAGCTGAAGCTCAATGCCACCCTGGACGAAGTGCTGGGTGACAACATGGGCGTCACCGGTGCGCGCCTGAAGAACAACGACGGCAGCTTCGACGAAATCAAGGTTGACGGCGTGTTCATCGCCATCGGCCACACGCCGAACACCTCGCTGTTCGAAGGCCAGCTGACCTTGAAAGACGGCTACCTGGTGGTGAATGGCGGCCGTGACGGCAACGCCACTGCGACCAACGTTGAAGGTGTGTTCGCTGCCGGTGACGTGGCTGACCATGTTTACCGTCAGGCCATTACCTCGGCCGGTGCCGGTTGCATGGCGGCGCTGGATGTCGAGCGCTACCTGGACGGCCTGCAGAACGCAGCGCTCTGAGGATTGCGCGAGCGCTCTGCGCTCGATCGCTGGCAAGGCCAGCTCCCACAGTTGATCTTGTGAGCTAACAAAAAACCGGCCTGATGGCCGGTTTTTTTGTGTCTGCAATCCGCCTCAGAGGCTAAGGCGCATCGACAGATCCACCGCCTTTACATCCTTGGTCATCGCCCCGATCGAGATGTAGTCCACGCCCGTTTCAGCAATCACCCGCAGGGTGCTTTCAGTCACGCCGCCACTGGCTTCAAGCTTGGCCTTGCCGCCGTTCAGGCGCACCGCTTCGCGCATGTCGTCCAGGCTCAGCTCATCGAGCATGATGATGTCGGCGCCCGCATCCAGGGCCTCTTTGAGCTCGTCCAGGCTTTCTACCTCGATCTCCACCGGCTTGCCCGGGGCAATGCGGTGCGCGGCAGTGATCGCTTCGGCGATGCCACCACTGGCGGCGATGTGGTTTTCCTTGATCAGGAAGGCGTCGTACAGGCCGATGCGGTGGTTGTGGCAACCGCCGCAGGTCACCGCGTACTTTTGCGCCAGGCGCAGGCCGGGCAGGGTCTTGCGGGTGTCGAGCAGCTTGACCTGGGTGTCGGCCACCTTGTCGGCGAGGAACTGCGCGTGAGTCGCAACGCCCGACAGCATCTGCAGGAAGTTCAGCGCCGAGCGCTCGCCGCTGAGCAGGGAACGGGCCGGGCCTTCAAGGTGGAACAGCACCTGGTTGGCGGTGGCGCGGTCGCCATCCTTGACCTGCCAGTGCACCGCTACCCGTGGGTCGAGCTGGCGGAATACCGCATCAACCCAGGCCGTACCGGCAATCACGCAGTCATCGCGGGTAATGATGGTGGCCTTGGCCAGGCGCTCGGCCGGGATCAGCTGGGCGGTGATGTCGCCACTGCCGATGTCTTCGAGCAACGCACGGCGCACGTTGGCTTCGATTTCGGCGGTCAGGTCGGCGAGGCGTAAATTCGGCATGGCGGGCTCCACAAGCTAAGTGCCGGCGATTATAGGGCAGGGCAGCCCGCGCTTGCAGCAAACACTGCAGTGGCGGCCGAAGCTTGACCTTTGGTCAGGCCGAATGAGCGTTTCACGCTGGCACCGGTCTATCAGCAGCGGTATGCGCGCACTGGCGAGTGAAGGGTTTTTACTCGATAATGCGCCTTGTATTTGGCGTCATAGCTTTGACGACCACCCAAAAAGCTCAAAATCGAACCTGCAAGGAGACCAGGATGCACAACGACGGGAAGGTGGTGCCGATCAAGGCCATCACCGATCAGGCGCACAATGCGCCCCTCGCTCGTCTGCCGGTGGTGCTTCTGCAGGTACGTGACAAGGCCGCGCTGCAACTGCGCCAGGGCCTGCAGGCGTTGTTCGACAACGCCGACGACACCCTGTTCGAGATGGCCGACAAGGCCGCCAACAACGTCGAACAGAACATCCTTTTCGAAGCCATGCGCGACCTGCGCCTAAAGCGCAAGAACATCGAGCGCGGCTATCTTGACCACTTTTATGAAGCCTTCGTGCAGATCGGTCAGCCCGATTCACTGCCGGCCCTGCACAGCCATGGCTACGACCGCCTGGCGCTGGTGGCCAATGACGAGCTGGAACGTACCGTGGCGCTGGATGCCATGGTCGCGCGGGTGCTGGCCCGCGACGGCATCGCCCTCAACCAGTTGACCCTGCGATTCAGCGCCCTGGTGGGCCAGGCCCTGGACGATCCGTGCAACCCGCTGGGCCCGGCGATGCTCTGCGATTACTTTTTGCGTGCCGGGCGCAGCCTGGGCGTGGGGATCAAGGTCAAGCTGATCATTCTCAAGCTGTTTGAGCGCTATGTGCTGCACGACGCCGACCAGTTGTACGGCGAAGCCAATCAACTGCTGATTGCCACTGGCGTGCTCCCCGAGCTCAAGGCCGTGCCGCGGCGCCGCGCCCAGGACCGCCCGCAGGCTGAACGCGAGGCTTCGGCCAGCGCAGCCGGCAACGAATCGCCCAATGATTCGCTGGATGCCAACGGCCAGGCGGTGTTTGCCTCGTTGCAGGCCCTGCTTTCGCCGGTGCGCGGGCGTGTTGCCCCGCGCCTGGAGGCGTGCGAGCAGGTGCAGGCGATCAGTACCCGTGACCTGTTGCGCCTGCTCTCGCACCTGCAGCATTACGTGCCGCCAACACCCGAGACCGATGACTTCGACCTGCACCAGCAGCTTGAACAACTGCTGACCCGGGTCAGCGTAAAAAGCGGCACCTACCGCAAGATCGAAGTGGTCGACGAGGATGTCATCAACCTCATCGCCATGCTTTTCGAGTTCATTCTCGCCGACCGCAACTTGCCGCGCTCGCTGCGCGCCCTGATCGGCCGCATGCAGATCCCGATGCTCAAAGTGGCGGTACTCGACAAGAGCTTCTTCAGCCGCAGCAGTCACCCGGCCCGGCGCCTGCTCAACGAGATCGCCACGGCAGCCATGGGTTGGGGCGCCAGTGATGATTGCCAGCGCGACAGCCTGTACCTGCGGGTCGAAAAAATCGTCCAGCGGCTGCTCAGCGACTTTGTCGACGACCCGGCGATTTTCTCCGAACTGCTCGCTGAATTCCTCGCTTTCAGCAGTGATGAGCGACGCCGCAACGAGCTGCTGGAACAACGCACGCGCGACGCCGAGGAGGGCCGCGCACGCACCGCGCTGGCTCGTCAGCGGGTGCAGCAGGAACTCAACCGGCGTCTGCTTGGCCGCTCGTTGCCGCGGGTGGTGGTGCGCCTGCTCGAAGAAGCCTGGAGCCAGGTGGTGTTGCTGGCCTGCCTCAAGCATGGCGACACCTCCAGCCAGTGGCTCGAAGCGCTGGAGACCATGGATGAGCTGATCTGGAGCGTGCAACCGCACACTGAAGACCAGGCGCGCCTGCGCCTGCTGGAGCTGGTGCCGGGACTGCTCAAGGCGTTGCGCGATGGCCTGGCCAGTGCCGCGTTCGATCCGTTTGCCACCAGCGAATTCTTTGCCCAGCTCGAAACCCTGCATGTGCAGATGTTTGATACACCGGTAGTGGGCGGGCGGGTTATCCACAATGACGCCAGCGAGCAGGTACTGGTGCTCGATGAAATCGTCTTGCCCACCCCGCAAGCCTGCGAGCCGCAAGCGGCCCAGGTGCGCCTGGCCGACGATGATCCGGCGTTGCTGCAGGTCGAGCGTCTGCGTATCGGCGCCTGGGTCGAGTTGGTCGATGAAGACGACGTGCAGCGCTGCAAGCTGATCGCCCGGATCGACAGCACAGACCGCTTCATCTTCGTCAACCGCACCGGCCTCAAGGTCCGTGAATGGTCGCGCATGGCCCTTGCCGTAGCCTTGCGCCGCGGGCATGTGCGCCAGCTGGACGACACCTTGCTGTTCGACCGGGCGCTGGACTCGGTACTCAGCCAGTTGCGCCAGGCGCAAGCACGCTAGATTCCTACGCGTTTTAACGATGCATCCAGCGCCACCACGGGGCATACTGAGCCCGTGCCCCCGTGTCTCAGGATTTTCTATGCAACTGGACCGCGCTACTGGCTGGTTCGCCGGCGTCCGCCACTGTCCTTCACCCAACTGCAATGCCCGCGCCGAGGGTGAAGTCATCTCCCTGCTGGTTATCCACAATATCAGCCTGCCGCCGGCGCAATTTGGGACCGGCAAGGTCCAGGAGTTCTTTCAGAACCGCCTGGATGCCTGCGAACACCCGTATTTCGAAGGTATCAAGCACCTGCGTGTGTCGGCGCATTTTCTTATTGAGCGTGACGGCGAGGTCACTCAGTTTGTCTCCTGTCTGGACCGCGCCTGGCATGCCGGGGTGTCCTGTTTCGAGGGGCGCGAGGCATGCAACGATTTTTCCATCGGTATCGAGCTTGAAGGCACCGACGAGCTGCCTTTCACCGATGCCCAGTATCAGGCGCTGCAAGCATTGACCCGGCAGATCCAGGATGCCTGGCCGGCCATTGGCACTGAACGGATTCAGGGCCACAGCGATATTGCTCCGGGACGCAAGACCGACCCGGGTAGCGCTTTTGACTGGCCGCGCTACCGCGCCGGCCTCAAGGACAAGGAGAGTGAAACATGAGTTTTCTGGTGCTGTTGCTGGTGCTGTGGTTCGAGAAGTTCTCGGCCTTGCGCCAGCGTCTGCAACGCGATGGTTTTTTCGTTACCGAGCTTGCTCGCCTTGAGCGTGACGGCAGGCGCCATCCCTGGTGGGTACTGATCATCCTGGTGCTGCTGCCGGTGGCGCTGCTGGCCTTGCTCCTGCACGTGCTGGAGCCGGTGGCCTATGGCTTGCTGGCCTTGCCGGTGCACCTGCTGGTGCTGATCTACAGCCTCGGCCGTGGCGACATCAAGGCAGCGCAAGGACCGTTTCGCGACGCCTGGCGACGCGGCGACGAGCAAGCAGCGGTGCATGTCGCCGAACGCGACCTGGGTTTGACCGCCGACAATGCCCAGGCCTTGCTGGAGCGGGTGCAGGGCAACCTGCTGTGGCAGGCCTACCAGAGCTTTTTTGCGGTGATTTTCTGGTATTTCCTGCTCGGTCCGGCCGCAGCCCTGGCTTATCGGCTGCTGGCCCTGACCGCCGGGCATGCACGGACACCTACGCTGCGCGACCATGCCTTGCAACTGCGCCACGCCTTTGACTGGGCACCCGTGCGCGTGCTGGGCGTAAGTTTCGCCCTGGTCGGCAACTTCGTTGCGGTCAGCCGGGTGATGCTGCACGAGCTGCTGAACTGGCACATCAGCGCCGCCGGCCTGATCGGCTCGGTCGGCCGCGTCGCGGGTGACCTGCCCGCCAGCACTTCGACGGGCCCCGACGGCCTGCTCGGGCTGGACAACCTGTGGGAGTTGCTGCTGCGCTCGGCAGTGCTCTGGTACGCCTGTTTCGCCCTGTGGACAGTGCTCGGCTGAAGCCCATCGCGGAGCGGCCGTTGGTCGCTCCGCTGGCGGTTAACCTTAAGTTACAAACCCCCGATCCGATATGCGCTATACAGGTGTTGCTGAATACGTTCGGTGGCCTTGTGCCACTGTGGGGGGCGCAAGCCGCAATCGCGGGGCAAGCCCGCTCCTACAGAGGATGGTGCAAAGGCAGGAACCGTAAAAACAATAAGAATCGGAGGGCACCACCCTTGAAGAGCCTGTTGTATCCGGCCATCGCGCTGATGAACCGCCTGAGCTTCGGGATGAAGTTCAGCCTGATCAGTATTCTGTTTTTCCTGCCCATGCTGGTGACCAACTACTACCTGGTCCGCGATTCCTATGCGCAGTTCCATGCCACCCGTACCGAGCTGCAGAGCCTGGAACTGCTGGGCGGCAGCCTGGCCTTGCGCGGCGATGTGGAAACCCTCGGCAACCTGGTGCAGATCAACGCCGTGCTCGGCCAGTCGGGCAAGGCCGAGGACGTCGAGGCGCAGATCGCCAGCATCGAGCAACAGGTGCAGAGCCGCTTGTCCGGCTTGATTGCAATGACCGGTGACGAGGCCCAGGCCAAGGCCTTCGACGACAAGCGCAGCGAGATGCTCGATACCCTCAAGGCCGCTCAGAGCGAGACTTCGCTGTTGAGCAAGGTGGCGCTGTTCGACAAGCTGCTGGGCCAGGCCCAGGTACTGAGCAAGGTGATTGCCAGCCAGGCCGGGCTTAGCCAGGACAGCGACTCGGCGATCCGCCAGCTCAGCGAGCTGATGACCACGGTGACCCCGCAAGTGACCCAGACTCTCGGCGAAGGGCGGGCCATCGGCTCGTATTCGCTAGGCCAGGGTTTTGTCAATTCGGCTTCCAGCGCCCGCTTCGATGACCTGTTGTTGAAGCTGGAAAAGCTCGGCGCTGACTATGCCATCCGCCTGGATGAGGCGCTGGCCACCGAGCCTGGCGCGCAAGCCAGGCTCGGCAGCCTGGCCAGCAGCAGTCAGGCGTCGCTCAAGCAGGCCAGCGAACTGATCGAAGAACAGGTGGTGGTGGCCGACACCCTCGATGCGCCGTGGCCGGGGTTCTACAAGCAGATTAGCGGCTTGATGGAACAGACCTACACGCTCAATACCGCCATTGGCGAGTTTCTCGGCCAGCAGCTCGAGCAGCGCCTGGCCGAGCACCGTTTGCACATGATTTTGCTGGTGTCGGCGCTGGCCGCCGTATTCCTGCTGATCGTCTACCTGTATAGCGGCTTCTATGCCTCGACCCGCAACACGCTGAAGAGCCTTGGCGCGGTAATGGACAAGGTCGCGGCCGGCGACATGACGGTCAATTTCCAGGCCAGCAGCCACGATGAACTGGGCGAGTTGGGTCAGGTGTTCAACGGCACCGTGCGGCGCATCCATGACCTGATTGAACAGGTCGGTCACACCGTCGCCGAGGTCGAGCGTCAGGCCGAGCAGGTGCATGCGGTATCGGCGCGCAGCAACCAGGCGGTCAGCGGCCAGCGCGGGCAGATCGAGCAGGTGGCCACGGCCATGAACCAGATGTCGGCCACCGCCCAGGAAGTGGCGCGCAGCGCTGCGGCGGCGGTCAGCAGCGCCCATAGCGTCAACCAGGAAACCGTCAGCGGGCGCGGCCTGGTCGAGACCCAGCAGGGCAACATCGCCCGCCTGGCCGGTGAGATCGACCAGTCGGTGGCGGTGATCAACCAGCTGGCCAGTGACAGCCAGGCCATCAGCCGGGTGCTGGAGGTGATCAAGAGCATCGCCGAACAGACCAACCTGCTGGCCCTCAACGCCGCCATCGAGGCGGCCCGGGCGGGCGAGCAGGGCCGCGGTTTTGCCGTGGTCGCCGATGAAGTGCGCACCCTGGCCAAGCGTACCCAGCAGTCCACCGAAGAGATCGAGCAGATGATCTCGCGCCTGCAGGGCGGTGTAGGGGCCGCCGTCAAGGCCATGGACACCAGCCATCAGATGGCCTCGGGCACGGTTGGCGAATCGCAGCAGGTGCAGCAGGCGCTGGAGAACATCCTTGGCGCCATTGGCAGTATCGTCGACCAGAACCAGCAGATCGCCGCGGCGGTGGAGCAGCAGACGGCGGTGGCCCACGATATCGACCAGAACATTGTCGAGATCAACCGGGCGGCGGAAAACACCACCCAGGGTGCGCACCAGACCGAAGACGCCAGCCGCAAGCTGTCGACCCAGGTGCTGGAGCTCAAGCGCCTGATCGGTGCGTTCCGGGTCTGAGATCAGCGGTTGCTGAAGTTTTCCGCGCTGTGACAAAGTAGCGCCCTGAAGGATTCCAGGGGGCCGGATGTGTCGGCAACGCTGCGGGTGTAGTCTCACCCTCACAGCAAACGGAACCTCGAGTCCACGCGATTCGGCTCCCTCAGCAAATTCACTGACGAGGTACAGACATTGGCCATCATCCATCCCAAAGTCCGCGGTTTTATCTGCACCACTACGCACCCGACCGGTTGCGAGCTGAACGTACGTGATCAGATCGAAGCCACCCGCAAGCAGGGCGTGCGCGAGGATGGTCCGAAAAAGGTGCTGGTGATCGGTGCTTCCAGCGGTTACGGCCTGGCAGCGCGCATCACTGCCGCCTTCGGTTTCAAGGCCGATACCCTGGGCGTGTTCTTCGAAAAGCCGGGCACTGAAACCAAGGCCGGCACCGCGGGCTGGTACAACTCTGCCGCTTTCGACAAGTTCGCCAAGGCCGAAGGCCTGTACAGCAAGTCGATCAACGGTGACGCATTCTCCGATGAAGCGCGGGCCAAGGTCATCGAGCTGATCAAGAGCGAAATGGGCGGCCAGGTCGACCTGGTGGTCTACTCGTTGGCTTCGCCAGTGCGCAAGTTGCCACAGACCGGCGAACTGGTGCGCTCGGCGCTCAAGCCAATCGGCCAGCCGTACAAGTCGACCGCCATCGACACCAACAAGGACACCATCATCGAGGCGTCCATCGAGCCTGCCAGCGAGCAGGAAATTGCCGACACCGTCACCGTCATGGGTGGCCAGGACTGGCAACTGTGGATCGACGCCCTGGACGCCGCCGGCGTTCTGGCGCCACAAGCGCGCACCGTGGCCTTCAGCTACATTGGTACCGAAATCACCTGGCCGATCTACTGGCACGGCGCCCTGGGCAAGGCCAAGATGGACCTGGACCAAACCGCCAAGCGCCTGGAGAAGAAGGTCGGTGGTGGCGCCAATGTCGCGGTACTGAAGTCCGTCGTTACTCAGGCCAGCTCGGCCATCCCGGTGATGCCGCTGTACCTGTCGATGGTCTTCAAGATCATGAAGGAAAAGAACGTTCACGAAGGTACCCAGGACCAGCTCGATCGTCTGTTCCGTGACCGCCTGTACCGTGCCGATGGCGCGCCAGCGGCGCTGGACGAAGAAGGCCGCCTGCGCCTGGACGACTGGGAACTGCGTGACGACGTACAGGATGCCTGCAAGGCCCTGTGGCCGCAGGTGACCACCGAGAACCTGTTCGAAATTACCGACTACGCCGGTTACAAGAAGCAGTTCCTCAACCTGTTCGGTTTCGAGCGTCAGGATGTTGACTATGACGCCGATGTGGCTACCGACGTACGGTTTGACTGCATCGAGCTGTAATCAGCCCTCGCTAAGCGTTTGTTGCCGCACCTGTTTTCCCCGGGTGCGGCAACAGTTTCATTCTTGAGACACAATTTGAAACAAGTCTGCCACTGGCCTTTTGATATTCCCGCCGCCGCGCTGATCTATACCACTCTTTACATGCCCTTTTTCAACCGCCAAGGTTTGGTCAGGAGGTGCTATGAGTGGACTGCAAAAACTAAAAGAGCGGATCAGGCAGAAGGGTTTGCAGAAAACCCTGAAAACCCTGTGTGAGCGTTACATCTTCTTCCATTGGGAGTTACTGTGGATGGAACGCGACCTGATCAGCCCGGTTGCGCCTCACAACCTGCGCGACCATCCTGCGGTACGCCTGGTGGAAATCACCCCGGAGAACGCCGACGCCTTCGCCCGCCACTTCGGCGACCGCGTACAGACCATGCGCGAGCTGGCCGCCGAAGGCCACACCGGGCACATGTACCTGGATGAGCAGGGCGATGCCGTGGCGTTCATCTTCGGCAGCATGCGCGACTATCACGACCGTCATTATTACGGCTGCACCTTTCCGGTGAAGCCCGGTGAGTTCTTTGAATTCGGCGGCGAGATGATCCGCGCCTACTTCGGTACCCGCCTGTCGGTGGATGCCCAGATCAGCTTGTGGGAGGCCATGCGCGCCAAAGGCTGCGACAAGGTAGTGGATGTCTGCGAAACCCATAATATTCCGGCGCTCAAACTGCACCTGCGCATGGGCTATCACGAGCAGGGTCGGGTTATGCACGTGTACGGATTGTTCGGACGCTGGCGCCTGTTTCGCGAAACCCGCTACGATGGGTCGCGACTGAGCGGCTTGCGCAAGGTCCCTGCACCGCAGGTAGCGGCTTCGGCATAACAGAGGTCGATGAGCAGTCTCGAAGCATTCCCGGTTTTGCCCGTTGCCAGCAACAGCGGCCAGGCCTTTCGCGAAACAACCGCCGACGGGTACTCCCTCGGCGGTTTCTGTTGGCGCCACCAGGTGCCGGACGCTACGCGCCCGCTGGTGATCATCAACGCCGCCACTTCGGTGCGCTGCAGCTACTACGCCCGCTTTGCCCAGTACCTGTTCGCCCATGGCTTCGAGGTCATCACCTATGACTATCGCGGCATCGGTGAGTCGCGCCCGGCGTCCATGCGCCACTTCAAGGCCTCCTGGACCGACTGGGGCGCGCTGGATTTCGAAGCCATGCTGCAACGTGCCCAACGCCTGTTTCCCGGCCAGCCGATCGACGTGGTCGGTCACAGTTTTGGAGGTTGTGCGGCGGGGCTGGCGCCGTCGGCTGATCAGCTGCGCAGGCTGGTGACGGTGGGCGCGCAGTTTGCCTACTGGCGCGATTATGCCGCCGACAGCCGCTGGCAACTGTTCGGCAAATGGCACGTACTGATGCCGTTGCTGACGCGGGTGTTCGGTTATTTTCCCGGCAAGCGCCTGGGCTGGCTGGAGGATACCCCGGCCGGGGTGGTGCAGGACTGGAGCACGCCGTCTGCAGCCTATGAGCAACGTCCGAGTGCACGGGCGCTGGTTGATTTACCCTTCGCTCGGGTCAGGGCCAGGACCCTGGCCATCAGCCTGAGCGACGATCCGTTCGGCACGGTTGCCGCCATCGAGCGATTACTGGGGTACTTCGAGGCCAGTGAGCGCAGCCATCTGCGCATCGCCCCTGGCGATATCGACGAGAGCCGGATCGGCCATTTCGCCTTTTTCCACAGTCGCTTCCAGCTCAGGCTCTGGCCAATTGCCCTGCACTGGCTGCAGCAGGGGCAACTGGCCGAAGGTACACCGGGGCGTTTGATCAGCCCAGGCGCTTGAGCGGCTGCTCGGCGAATTTGACTCCGGCCAGGCCATGCTCGATCAGCGCGCGGATGTTGCCGTGGTCGCTGCCTTGCGGGGTGGCCAGCACCGAGCGGTAGTGTTCGCCGAACGCCAGCAAAGCTTCTTCATTGCTCAGGCCTTCGAGCAAGGCCAGGCCCAGGGTCTTGCACGAACCTTCGTTCTGCCCGGCAGCGTTGTCTACGCCGCCGTTGTTGAAGGCTTGTGGCTGGTAGGCGTAGTGCTCGGCGATGAAGGCCAGGGTATCGGCGAAGATGTGCTCGCCGGACTTCAGGCTGGCGCGCAGGGTATTGAGATCAGTCATTGGGCTTTCCTTTGGCGAACGCCGCTTGTTGTTCGGCGCTGGCTTCTTGCTGGTAAAGGGATTTCCATTCGGCGTAGGGCATGCCGTAGACCACTTCGCGGGCCTCATCCATGCTCAGCTCGATCTGCTTTTCATCGGCGGCGGCCTTGTACCATTTGGACAGGCAGTTGCGGCAGAAGCCGGCAAGGTTCATCAGATCGATGTTCTGCACGTCCTTGCGGCTGTCCAGATGGGCAACCAGGCGGCGGAAGGCGGCGGCTTCAAGTTCGAGTTTCTGTTGATCGTTCATGGACGTTCTCGTGACAGCGGTAGCTCAGTCTACCGCGATGCGGTTTTTCAGGTGGCGGCCACCGTTGATGACCAGGTTGCTGCCGGTGCTGTATTGGCTGTCGAGCAGAAAGCGCACGGCATCAATCAGCGGCTGGGCGCCGGGTTCGAATTCCAGCAGGGCCTTTTTCAGGGTTTGCTGGCGGTAGGCCTCGTCGCTGTTCTCTTTGAGGATCAGCAAGCCCGGCAGGATCGCGTTGACGCGAATGTTCGGCGCGTACTTGGCGGCGAACGACAGCACCATGTTCTGCAGGGCGGCCTTGGTCGCGGCATAGCCGATATGGCTGCCGCTGCCGCGCGAGGAGGTCTCGTCGCAGATATGGATAATGTCGGCCTTGTCCACCTTGGCCAGTTGCTCGCCCAGGGCCAGGTTCAGGTGGTAGGGCGCCTCGACGTGCAGCTTGAACATGGTATTGAGGTTGGCCAGGTCATCGTCGAGCCACAACGAGGCGTTGTGCACGATGGCGCGCAGGCCGTCGTAGTTGCCTTGCAGGTGTTCGATCAGAGCCAGGCGCTCGTCTTCCTGGCACAGGTCGGCCTGGAACTGGATGATGTTCGGGTGCGCGGCCTCGGGGCTTTTGCTGCGGCTGGCGCTGACCACGGTATGGCCGGCCTGCGCCAGGTTCAGGGCCAGCGCCAGCCCGACTCGCTGGCTGGCTCCGGTGACAAGAATTGGGCTGTTCATGGTGGGGGCGGTCAACTTTTACTGGTTCGCTTGGATAACCCCCAGCATACCCGAACTAGGCGGGATTGCGCGCGCCCTGAGGCCCCGGGCGGGTTGGGCTGGCGTTCAGCCAGTTGGCCAGCAGGCGGGTCGACAGCGGAATGAAGAAATACACCATCAGCGGCGTCAGGCCCAGGGTGCTGAGGAGGATGCGCGGCACCAGGTCCAGCGCGCCCAGCCAGTGGCCGAACAGCAGATTGAACAGCAGCGACACCGGAAAGAACGCCAGCCAGATCGCCACCGCCTGCTTCCAGCGCGGCGGGCGCTGCACCGGGTTACTGCCGAACCAGCCTTCCAGGCCGCTGACCCGCTGTTCCGACGGCTCGGCGAACAGGCCATTGCCACGGTCCAGCCAGGCCTTGCGTGAGGCCGAGTGCTCCCAGGCGTGCATGGTCTGTTCGTTGGTGAAGCGGAAGATGATCTGGAACTCATCGCCTTGCGGGGGCGGGGCGAGCACGCCTGAGCCCAGGTAGCCGGGAAAGTCGGTGGCCAGCTGTTCGCCTTCGTGCAGCCAGGCCATCAGGTCCTGGTAGCGACCATCGGCGACGCGGCGGGTAACCATCAGGGTTACGGGTGGGGTAGACATGGTATATCTCCTGGCAACTGGGCGTGGCGGGTAGGCCTACCGCTTGAACGTCGCCCGGGATGGTGGGCGGCATTCGCTTCTTTGCAAGAATCGATGCAAGAATCGGGCGCGGATTATTCCTTAAATAAGCTGACCCGTCAGTGCTGGCGGTCGCCAACCTGAGAGAAATGCCAATGGTAGTGCTCGCGGCAGGCGGAGTAGAATGCCCGTTGGCCCACAAACTCGCGGTTTCCCGGCAATGATCGAACCTGACCAGCCTTCATTGAGTACGCCTGAGCTCGACCACGAAGAACTGTTCCCGATCCGCGAAGTCTCCCGCATGACCGGCATCAACCCGGTTACCCTGCGGGCCTGGGAGCGCCGTTATGGGCTGATTCAGCCCACGCGCAGCGAAAGTGGGCACCGTTTGTACTCGCAAGCGGATATCGACGAGGTGCGCAGCATCCTCGGCTGGATCGAGCGCGGTGTCGCAGTCAGCAAAGTGGGACGCATCCTCGCTAAAAGCCAGAACCTCAAGGTCGAAAACCAGCCGCAGCGCAGCGACGAATCACAGGCCGACTTCATTCAGTGGCAAGCGCAGTTGCGCCAATCGGTCAGGGCATTTGATGAGCGTCGCCTGGAGCAGGTCTATGGCCAGGTATTCAGCAGTTATCCACAGCTGGTGGCATTCCAGGACATCCTTATGCCGGTCTGGCAGGAGCTGCGCAGTACCCACGAAGCCTTCGGCCAGGCCAGTGAATGGCTGTTCCTCGACAGTTTCCTGCGTGGACGGGTGTTGCAGCGTTTGCAACTGGCGCGCGAGCAGCAAGCAGTGCGCGTGGTGCTGGCAGCGATCCCCGGCCAGTGCCGCGAGCTGGAGTTGCTGGTGGCGGCGCTGTTGCTCGGCACCAGTGAAATCGCCATCAGCGTGCTCGGCCTTGGCCAGCCCCTGGAAGAGTTGAGCCTGGTCTGCGAGCGCATGACGCCCCATGCCTTGGTGCTGTTTTCCAACCATCCACCGGCCAGTGACTTGCCCAAGCGCCTGGCGCGCCTGGCGCTGGCCCTGGAATGCCCGTTATTGCTGGCGGGGGAGGCAGCGGACCTGGCTCAGGATAGCCTGATGGGTTCGCAAGTCGCGTGCCTGGGCAGTGAAGGTCGGTTGATGCGTCGGCGACTGCAGCAATACCTGGCCGGTCACTTGGATTCTTGAGGGTGCAGCTCGGGGTGGGTGCGGCGGTGGGCCTGGAGGATGTATTCGCGTAAGCGCTCGATTTCTGCCGGCAGGCTCTGGCCCAGGTTGTAGGCGGCCAGATGTTCGCCGGTGCGCCGTTGCAGGGTGCCGTGCAGGGCAATGGGGGCATCGCCGTCGGGGCTGAACCAGAGATCGAAGTGCCTGGGCGGTTCGGGTTGCTCGCGCACTTCCAGCAGCACACCCTTGAACGAAATTTCCCTGACCCACAAACCGGTGCTCAAGCCCAGTTCGTCCTCCAGGGCAACCGGTTGCTCAAGCGTCAGGCGCCAGGGTCGGACCACGGCGCCTTCTTCATAGATGTTCGGTGCACCCAGTTGCAGGTGCAGGGCATGGAACTCGTCTTCGACCAGTTGCAGCGGGAAGGTCATCTGCTGGTTGTTGAACTGTGCCTGCAGGGTCACCTGCTCGTCGGCGATCAGCCGGGTCAGCAGGTTCTTGATTTCGCTGCCGCCATTGACCAGCAGGCGCGACGCCGGTTCAGCCGGGATGGGCTGAGGCGCGTGCTGCATGGAGCGGATGAAGTCCAGTTCATCCTGGGTCAGAAGGGCATCTGCTTGCATGGTCGAACTCGAAGTTACAATCGTGAATGCGTTTCTTCAGCGTCATGGACAACCAAACGGCGCGTTTGTTAAGACCGTTGGTCGGCTTCCAGCGCAGCGATGCGCGCTTGGGCCTCGGCCAGTTGGCGCTCAAGCGCGATCACCCGCAGTTCGGCTTCGACCTGGCGGCTGACATCCTTCTGGATGCCGATGAAGTATTTGCGCCTGTCGGCTTCGTTGAGTACTGGGGTAATCGACAGTTCGTTCCAGAACGCGCTGCCGTCCTTGCGGTAGTTGCGCAGGATTTCCCGGCTTGGCAGGCCATCCTTGATCGCCTGGCGAATCAGTGCGCGGGCGTCCTGGTCGCGATCATCGTTCTGTAGGAAACGGCAGTCGCGGTAGAGGATGTCGTTGGCGTCGTAGCCGGTCAGGCGCTCGAAGGCCGGATTCACGTAGATCAGGATAGTGTCGTCATCGCCTTCCTGTTCAGCCACCACGATCCCGTCGTTGGAGGCGTCAATCATGCGCTGCAGCAGTGTGGCATTGATCATCTTGTTAGGTCCGCAAGGGCTGTAGATCGGGCATGCTGGCTGATTCTAGTAGATTGACCGTCGCTGTACAGCGGCAGATTAAGGCCTTTTGCCAGTGCCGGATGCTAGTATCCTACGTTTTTACTCAGTTTCGGAAACCTCTATGAAAGTCGCCATCCTTTCCGGTTCGGTATACGGCACCGCCGAAGAAGTCGCCCGGCATGCCGAGAAGTTGCTCAAACAAGCAGGTTTCGAGGCCTGGCACGCTAACCGGGCGACCTTGCAGGACATTCAGGGTTTTGCCCCCCAGGCATTTCTGGCCGTAACCTCGACCACCGGCATGGGTGAGCTGCCGGACAACATCATGCCGCTGTTCAGTGCAGTCCGTGACGTGCTGCCCGCCGAGTGGCGCGGACTCAAAGGCGCGGTGATCGGCCTGGGCGACTCCTGCTACGGCGACACCTTCTGCGGCGGCGGTGAGCAACTGCGTGAACTGTTCGCCGAGATGGGCCTGGTGGAAGTGCTGCCGATGCTGCGCCTGGATGCCAGCGAAACCGTTACTCCGGAAACCGACGCAGAGCCCTGGATTGCCGAGTTGGTGGAAAAGCTGCGCGGCTGATCACTGCGGCTGTGGCTGCTCGCGCAGCAGCTGCAGCCAGGCCTGGGCGGCACGCGATAGGTAGGCGCCCTGGCGCCAGATAAAGGCAATGTCCCAGCGCAGGTCCGTCGGTTGGCTCAATGCCAGACGCACCACCCCGGGCCGCTCCAGGCCTCGGGCAACCACACTCGGTAACAGCACCACCCCTTGGCCTGCCGCCACCAGTGCGGCGAGAAAGTCGGCCTGGCCGCTGCGCCCACCTTCCCTGGGCGTGAAGCCCGACTGCTGGCAAGCACTGAGCAAACGGTCATTGAGCACGAAACTGCGCTGATAGAGCAGGAACGGTGTATCGGCCAGTTGTGCCAGGCTGACCCGGCCGGCGGCCGCCAACGGGTGATCGGTGGGCAACAGGGCGTCGAGGGGCTCGTTGCAGAACGGCTGGTAGGCGAAGACCGGGTCGCTGGGCGTCAGGCTGCCGCCCAGTTCCAGTTCGCCGCTGAGCACTGCTTGCTCGACACTGCGGCTACCGCCTTCGAACAGTTGAATGCTGATATTCGGATAGCGCCGCCGGTATTCGGCGAACAACCGGGCGAACAGCGCGTCACTGCCCAGTAACGGCAAGCCCAGGCGCAATTCGCCGCGGGCCAGCTGGCTGAGATCATCCAGTTCGCTGAGCAGCTCCTGGCGCAGGCGTAGCATGGCTTCACCGCGCTCAAGGACGATTTTGCCAGCGGCGGTCAGGTGCAGTTGCGAACCCTGACGCTCCAACAGCGGCACACCCAGGTCCTGTTCCAGTTGGGCGACCTGCTTGCTCACTGCGGACTGGCTGATGTGCAAGGTCAGCGCGGCCTGGGTAAAGCCGCCGCGGTGCACCACTTCGAGAAAGCTGCGTAGCTGTTTGAATTCCATTGCCTGAATTCCAATTTGGAATAGTTGGCAGTCTAACAATTCGCTTTTGGCGTGGGGAGCGGGCTTTTAAAATGAAGGCCTGAGAGGATCCCTGCGATGAAACCCCCTGCGTTTAACCGATTTGTCCGCCTGCTCGCCGAGCTTGCGGTGTTGCTTGCTCTTTACAAGGTTGGTGGCGTATTGGCCGCCTGGTTGGCCTGGCCGATTCCGGGCGGGGTGATCGGCCTGGCGCTGCTGTTGCTGCTGTTCGCCGTTGGCGTGCTCAAGCCGGCCATGTTGCAACTGGGGGCCGGGGTGCTGATGGCCGAGATGCTGCTGTTCTTCATTCCGGCGCTGATGAGCCTGCTCGATTACGGCAGCCTGCTGCGCGATGAAGGCTGGCGGATCTTGCTGGTGATTGGTGTCAGTACCTTGCTGGTGATGGTGGTGACGGCGGTGACGGTGGAGTGGATCTGCCGCTGGAGGTTGCGTCATGACGCTTGAGCCGATGCCGCTGTTCTGGCTGGCCCTGACCCTGCTGGCTTATCTGGGCAGTCGCTGGTTGTACCGGCGCACCGCGCGCTACCTGCTGTCACCGTTGATTCTGGTACCGGCTGTGCTGCTGGCGATTGCCGTGCCCCTGCATACCGCCTATGCCGAATATGCGCGCAACACCCACTGGCTGATGTCGGTGCTGGGCCCGGTCACCGTGGCCTTTGCCGTGCCGATCTGGCAACAGCGCGCCTTGCTCGCCCGCCACTGGCCGGCCCTGACCCTGGGCATGCTGGTCGGCAGTGCGGCATCGATCGGCAGTTCCTGGGGCCTGGCGCACCTGTTGGCGCTGGACAGCTCGGTCAGCCTGTCGCTGGTGCCGCGCTCGATCACCACGCCCTTTGCCATGCCGCTGGCCAAGGACCTGGGCGGCGTGCCGGAGTTGACCGCGGTGTTCGTGATGTTTACCGGGGTGCTGGGGGCGATGTTCGGTGGCGTGCTGCTCAAGTACCTGCCGCTGCGCACGCCATTGGCCCGTGGCGCGCTGTTTGGCGTCGGCGCGCATGGGGCGGGCGTCAGCCGCGCTCATGAGGTGGGGGGCGAGGAGGGGTCGGTGGCCGGCCTGGTCATGGTCCTGACCGGCCTGCTCAACCTCTTCGCCGCGCCCTTGCTGACTTTGCTGTTGTGATTCACCTCGCTATTTTGCTTGCTGACTCCCAAGGTCAATAAGCTGGCTGCGAACGCAACTCTCGGGCGGGCCTGCCTGACTAGACTGTCGATCAGTAGAGCACACGAATGTGCCGAGGTGATTGCAATGATCGCAGCCGATGCCTTGCCCAACACGACTACCTACAACCTACCGGGACCACTGTGATGCCTTTGGCCGAAATTCCATTGTGCGTCTGGCGGACCCGGGGCCTGAATTTCTCGTTCCGTGGCCAGACCATCCGCTACTGGACCGCAGGGCAGGGCGAACCGCTACTGCTCATTCATGGCTTTCCCACCGCCAGCTGGGACTGGCATTACCTGTGGACACCCCTGGCCCAGCGTTTTCGGGTGATTGCCTGTGACATGCTCGGCTTTGGCGACTCGGCCAAACCGCTGCACCATGATTACAGCCTGCTGGAGCAGGCCGACCTGCAGCAGGCATTGCTCGCGCATCTTCAGGTCGAGCAGCCGGTGCATCTGCTCGGGCATGATTATGGCGGCAGCGTCGCCCAGGAGTTGCTCGCCCGCCACCACGAGGGCCGCGCGCAGATCGCCAGTTGCGTGTTCCTCAATGGTGGTCTGTTCCCCGAACGTCATCGGCCGCTGCTGATCCAGAAGCTGTTGCTCAGCCGCCTGGGCTGGCTGGTCGGGCGCTCGTTCGGGCGCGATGATCTGGTGCGTAACGTCACCCAGATCTACGGGCCCTGCACCCATCCCAGCGAAAGCGCGCTGGACGACTACTGGAGCCTGATTGCCTCCAACCGCGGCACGCGCATCCTGCACAAGCTGATCACTTACCTGCCCGAGCGGGTCGCACACCGCGAGCGCTGGGTCGGTGCATTGCAGGCCGACGGGGTGCCGCTGCGGCTGATCAACGGCGCGGTCGACCCGATTTCCGGTATCCATATGCTCGAACGCTATCAGGAGCTGGTGCCCGATGCCAACACCGTGATGCTCCAGGGCATTGGCCACTATCCGCATACTGAAGCACCGGTACAGGTGCTGCGCCATTATCTGGCGTTTCGTGAGCAACCCCTGGTGAATGTGCCGCAGAGAGTCGCCTGGTCCTGAGCGACCCGGTGTGCGCAATCATCGCCCGGCCTTATCGCCTGCCATTCAGCGCCTGCCCGCTTGATTGTGTGCCAGCCAGTGCTGGCTGACACTCGGGCATCCCTCTCTTTTGTTCTGCTGGAGAAACGAGCATGACGATTCGCTTGGACGATAAAGTGGTGATTGTCACCGGCGCTGGCGGCGGCCTGGGCCGCGCCCATGCCCTGCTGTTTGCCCGGCATGGTGCCCGGGTGGTGGTCAACGATCTGGGTGGTTCGACCCATGGCGAAGGCGCCAGCGCCTCGGCCGCCGACCGGGTAGTGGCGCAGATCCGCGAAGAGGGTGGTACGGCAGTGGCCAACCATGACTCGGTCACCGACGGTCAGCGCATTGTCGAACAGGCCCTGGACAGCTTCGGCCGGGTCGATGTAGTGATCAACAACGCCGGCATCCTGCGCGACAAGACCTTCCACAAGATGGAGGACAGTGACTGGGAGCAGGTCTATCAGGTTCACCTTGAAGGTGCCTACAAAGTCACCCGCGCCGCCTGGCCACACCTGCGCGAACAGAACTGGGGGCGGGTGATTTTCACCGCCTCGACCTCGGGCATCTATGGCAACTTCGGCCAGGCCAACTATGGCGCGGCCAAGCTTGGCCTGTATGGCCTGACCCGCACCCTGGCCATTGAAGGACGCAAGAATGGAATCCTGGTCAACGCCATTGCCCCCACCGGCGGCACGCGCATGACCGAAGGACTGATTCCACCGCAGGTCTTCGAACAGCTCAAGCCGGAACTGGTCAGCCCGCTGGTGGTGTACCTGGGCAGTGACGACTGTCAGGACAGTGGCGGCCTGTATGAAGTGGGCGGCGGCTGGGTCGGCAAGGTGCGTTGGGAACGCAGCCTGGGTGTCGGCTTTGACCCGCGCGAGGGCTTTTCACCCGACGATATTGCGGCCAACTGGCAGCAGATCGGCAACTTCGACAACGCTGTGCACCCGCAAGACAGCCTGCAAGCCTTGCAGCAGATGATGGCCAATCTGCAGAAGTATCCACAGGGCTGAACCTGCCCCAAGGTTGTGGTCGCCAGTTGAAGTTGCCTATGCTGGGCGGCCCCCTTGCTGCAGGAGCACAGAGGATGTACGAATCCAGAACGGACCCGGTCATTTCTTCCCGTCAGTTCAGTTATCGCATGATGCGTCACGGCCTGGCAGCCTGCCTGATGTTGATCGGCTCGATCCTCTTCGGTGTGCTCGGCCATCTGTACTTCGAGCCAGACGTGCCCTGGCACGATGCGGTGTTCAACGCCACTTTGCTGCTGGGCGGAGTCGGGCCGGTGATCCTGCCCGAGAGTATCGGCGGCAAGCTGTTCTTTGCCGGCTACGGCTTGTACGTCGGGCTGGTATTTGTTGCCACCATCGGTCTGATCCTGGCGCCTGTTGCCCATCGATTGTTACACCGATTTCACTTTGACGACGCCGATGACGATTGAATTGCGGGCATAAAAAAGGCCGCTGCAGTGCAGCGGCCAAGTAAGACGCAGATCAAGGAGCTTCAAAATCAACGTCGGTGAACCTGGGCCAAGCTTCATCAGGCGGAGTGTGCACGCCGGTTGATGGAATCGGGCTGACTGCTTCGATCTGCGTCAGCACCGTCTTGGTGCAACCAGAATAGGTGCCTGGCGGTAGCGGAAAAATAGGTGTTTCTGACATTCACTGTTACAGCACTGGTAACAGTGAAGCCACAAGACAGTAACCCGTTATTTCATTGATGACTGTGAGCATGTGTAAACAAGTCTGCTTGGGGTTTGTCCATTCCGAGGTATCAATAGGCTGTTGCTGGTTTTAGCCGTAGGACACTTCTCTCGGGTTGCTGAACAAGCCACTTTGGAGCTTTTCGTCAGTATCAATAGGGAACGGTTACGCTGAAATTCTGCTGTCGGTGAACCAGTCAATTTGTCGCGATATGACTATCACCGAATAAAGAGATCAGCACATGGATTTGTCCCGTTTTTTCGATGCACCAGGATTTAGCTTCGACGACAACAGCCTGGAGACAATTCTGCTGGAACTCAGCAGTACCACCTTTCAGATCAAGAACCAGCTCGAGTCGCTGCCCTCCCTGACGGATGCAGCTTTCGATGAGTTCTGGAAGCAGGCGCGCAAGCCTGGTACCAACCCGCTGAGCCTGTTCATACAGGTGACGAAACTGTTTTTTCTCGACCTGCGTTTCGTGGCTTTGCGCCAACCAGGACAGCAGTCGGCACTCGCCGCCCTGGAAGAGCAGATCTTTGATCCAGACGAGCATGTCCGTCTCTTGGCGCTGAGCATTGGGGGCGAAGCGCTGACGTTGCCTTTGGTGTTTGTCATCGGCGAGTCGTTCGAAGCGTCATCTTCGAGCAAACTCTGGCTTTACAGCCTGCAGGAGGGCTTGCAGGAGCAGGGCAGTACACGGCGATTCATCGACCGCATGACGCTGCGCCTGAGCAAGCCGGCTGCCGAAGATCCCCTGGTCCAACCGTTGCCGCATGGAATTAGGCAGCGTCTTGCGCAAGGCCAAGCGCCGCGATTGACCTTGGTGCCGTTGAGCGATATTCCGTTTCGAAGCCAGGTCGACGATATCCGCCAAGCCTTGCGCGAGGTGCCAGTACAAGACCTGTTGCAACAACGCCTGGCAACCAGGCTCAGGCAGCACCGTCACGCCCAGCTGCCTGAATGGTTACGCTTTCTCGAAGGTGAAGAGCGTACGGCCTACGAGTTACGCGAACGAGCTGTTGCCGTGTGCCAGCAACGGGTCGATGAACACCTGCAAGGCATGGCCAGTGCGCAGGACTATGCCGCTGAGCAGATAGCCGATTACCTGACGCAAGCCATGGGGCTTGACGTTGATGTCCGGCGACTGCGGGTGGGGGTCAGGCATGTGTTGGATATCGTGGGTGAAGTGCTGTGTGGTGAGCGCGAGATGACGCTGGTGCAATGGGTAATTTCCGGTGGTTATCACGGCCGCGAACTGCAAGCGCAGATCATTGACAGCGAGCTGGCCGTACAACTGACACCGGGCTTTATCCAGGCCATGATCGATCAACTGGATATCCGTTTGAGTTACCGGGAAGCGCTGCAAGCCGTGTACTTTGACGGCCCTGGCCCGCAACTGATGAGTGAAGTGGTCAATGCGCGGCTGGCTCTGAGTGCCCTGGCAGCGCGTTACCAGGGGCTCGACGGGAGGGCCTTCGACGCCCTCGAAGCGGCTCGTAACCACCAAGGGGCCCTGAGCGAGCTTGGCATCGAAGTCGGTGGCGTGATCCTCGATCCCTTCCAGTTGGCGTTCAGGGATGTGTTTTACCTGAGCTATGGCCAGAGTGATGATCAGCGCTTCCTGCTTTACGCCCCAGGCGCGCCGGGAGGCGATCTTCGGGTGTTGCGCAATGCACGGCAGCTCAGCCTGGAAATCGCCCGGTGGGCGCTGACGGATCAGGGGCAAGCCTACTTGCTTGGCCAACTGTCGGTCGACGCGCGGCCGCAGTTCACTCAGCTACTCAAGCAGGCGCAGAGACTGCCTGGTTATTGGTCGCGACAAACCGTTACGCTGGAGCGCTGGCCTGACGCCGGTTGGCAGGAGTTGCTGTCGGAAATTGCCTTTATGAAGGTCAATGGGGTGCTGGAGCAGCTGCAGTTCGCCACGCCCCAGTGGTACATCGATGCGCCGCTGTTCCAGCGTCAGCAACTGAGCAACATCGATGCGTCACTTACCCTGGTACAGAACGCCTACCAGCAGATTAACAACATCGAGCCCTTTGCCGATTACGCCCATCGCCTGGTCAAAGAAAGGATCAACACATTTGCCGGCGCGCCTGGGCCTGAGGTCGATCCTGATACCGTGCTGGTCGAGCTCGAGCCTGGTAACGTCGCAAGCCTTACCCGCACGGTCATCAGTGGATACGACAGCAGTTTCAATTTCGCCGACTTCGCAATAATCACTTCAACCGTTGGCCAGGACCTGTCACGCCTGGATCGTCGTTTTCTCGACGGCTACATTCGTTCGGCCAGGCTGGGGGAGCGCTACATCCAGACGATTCGCAGTCGCTTGCTCGATGCGACTGACCCGCACTACAGGCGCCGTCGCCTGCTGCACCGCGAGCTAT
Organism: Pseudomonas sp. JV241A; assembly: GCF_900275665.1. Classification (NCBI taxonomy): domain Bacteria; kingdom Pseudomonadati; phylum Pseudomonadota; class Gammaproteobacteria; order Pseudomonadales; family Pseudomonadaceae; genus Pseudomonas; species Pseudomonas sp. JV241A. The sequence continues at coordinate 147,434 of NZ_OPYO01000032.1, read as the reverse complement.
TGCGCTTGCAGATGCGCCGCGCCTGGCTGAGCGAAACCATGGCGGGGCGACTGACGGCTGTGCGCAGCCGGTGGCTGGAGAATGCTGTCGATGAATTACTCGATCTTGAGCCTGCGGTTGTTGGTGGTGATCGGACTTCACACAAGAACGGGGTGTTCCAATTCGCGCTGAGTGGCCGACGGGTCGAGGGTGTGTATCTGTTCAGGAATGTGGTGCAAGGCGTGGTAGAGGATCTTGTCTACACGCCGGAGGCCCCTGATGGCCTGTTCTTTCGAGCGCCGCAGGCACTGGCCCGGCAATGGGACGATCCTGCCCTGCAGGACTATTTTTACCTGCGGGTCAGTATTCGCGATCAGCCTATTGTCGGCGCCCTGATCGAGCGCTTCCAGCGGGCAGGGGATGGCGAGGCGATTATCCTGGCGGCGATCAGTGACTATAAGCGCATTACCGACCTGGCCCGTGAGTTCGACGTAATGGTCGAGCGCATCGTTGCCGATGTGGACGAAGACACCACCAGTGTGGCGCAAAGGATCTCCGGTTTGTTGTTCGAGGTTGCGATCGGGGTAGTGGCAATACTCTCGGTTCCGTTTCCACCGGCAAGCCTAGCCCTCAGCGTGGTCATGACCCTGCGCGCGTTTGGACAGGGCGTCATCGCTTACCTGGATGGAGATCGGGCGGCAGCCACGAAGTTCTTTCTGACAGCGGGGGTTGGCCTTGTTTCCTTGTCAGGTATCAGCGGGCGGTTGGCGAAACTCGTGTCGGGCCTTTCAAAAGGACCGAGTTCACCCACCGTTCGGTTGTTGAAACAACTGTTCAGTGACTTGCGCCCGGTGGGGGCGAAATCGATTTACAGTGTGAATCGGGCGCTGGAGGAAGAACTCAAACAGTTCCTGGAAATCCTCGAACACAAGAGCATGCACATGGCTATCCCGGTCTAGCCTTCGTGCCCCATGCGCCAGCTGATCATCTTCGCCGTAGCCAGCAACTGCCCGGCTGCGGGCCCCTGCTCATCGGCATGGAAGATCGAGGTCGGGCCGACCACGGTCAGCACGGCGGCGATCTTGCCCACGGCGTTGAACACGGGAGCCGAAAGGGCATCGACCCCCGGCATCAGCAGACCATGGACATGATGCAGGCCGCGTTGGCGGATGGTTGCGAACAAGGCCTCGTAATCGTCGGCGCTGTGACCTGACGCGGCCAGTTCCTGCTCGCGCAACTCGATGGTTTCGCGCTCGGGCAGGTAGGCGCCGAATACCAGCCCGGTCGAAGAGGTGAGTAAAGGCAACACCGAGCCGATCTGAGTGACCACGGTGACTGCCCGAACCGCCGGCTCGATATTGACCACGGTGGCGCCCTGGTTGCCCCACACGGCGATGAAGCAGCTTTCGTTGAGCTCATCGCGCAGTAGCGAAAGCGGCAGCGCCGCCTCTTTCAATACGTCCATCCCGCCCAACGCTGCCAGCCCTACGCGCAGGGCTTCGCGGCCCAGGCCGTAGTGGTTGGTGGCCGGGTTCTGTTCGGCAAAACCGCTGGCAATCAAGGCCTGCAGGTAACGGTGGACCTTGCTCGCCGGCATGTCGACATGCTCGGCCAGGCGCGACAGTGAGGTAGACGGCGACAATTGGGCCAGGGCTTTAAGGATGTCGGTACCGACCTCGGCCGAGCGGACCTTCTGTTTGCCGGAGCTGTCGGCGGGGGAGCTGGCTTTGGCCATGATGGAGTCGATCCGGGGAGTTCAATGGGCGTCTTTATAGCTTGACGGTCTTCACCAATCAAATTACGTTATGCGTAATGTAATTACGATAAAAATAACGCAGAAGCGCTGCCACCCCCTTCAAGGCCCGCAGCCAACTGCCATTGACCGGCCTGCACTGGGCCCGGAGGCTCGATGAACCTCGATAACACCCCTGTCCTCGGCTACCAGAGCGGTTTCGGTAACGAATTCGCCAGCGAAGCCTTGCCTGGCGCCCTGCCGGTCGGGCAGAACTCGCCGCAAAAAGCCCCGTACGGCCTGTATGCCGAACTGTTTTCCGGCACCGCCTTCACCATGGCCCGCAGCGAGTTGCGCCGCACCTGGTTGTACCGCATTCGCCCTTCGGCCCTGCACCCGCGCTTCGAGCGCCTGGAGCGCCAGCTGGCCGGTGGCCCGCTGGGCCCGGTGACGCCCAATCGCCTGCGCTGGAGCCCACAGCCGATCCCAAGCGAAGCGACCGACTTCATTGACGGCTGGGTGGCCATGGCGGCCAACTCGGCGGGTGAAAAACCGGCGGGTATCAGCATCTATACCTATTGCGCCAATCGCTCCATGGAGCGGGTGTTCTTCAACGCCGATGGCGAACTGCTGCTGGTGCCCGAGCAGGGTCGCCTGCGCATCGTCACCGAATTGGGCGTGCTGGAAGTCGAGCCGCTGGAAATCGCCGTGCTGCCCCGTGGCCTGAAGTTTCGTGTCGAACTGCTCGATGCCCAGGCCCGCGGCTATCTGGCCGAGAACCACGGTGCGCCGCTGCGCATCCCGGACCTGGGGCCGATCGGCAGCAACGGCCTGGCCAACCCGCGCGACTTCCTCGCGCCGGTGGCCCATTACGAAGAAATCGATGGCCCGGTGCAGTTGGTGCAGAAATTCCTCGGTGAACTGTGGGGCTGCCAGCTCAACCATTCGCCACTGGACGTGGTCGCCTGGCACGGCAACAACGTGCCGTACAAATATGACCTGCGCCGCTTCAACACCATCGGCACGGTCAGCTTCGACCACCCGGACCCATCGATCTTCACCGTGCTGACCTCGCCGACCAGCGTGCCGGGCATGGCCAACCTCGACTTCGTGATTTTCCCGCCGCGCTGGATGGTGGCCGAGAACACCTTCCGTCCGCCGTGGTTCCACCGCAACCTGATGAACGAGTTCATGGGCCTGATCAAGGGCGAGTACGACGCCAAGGCCGAAGGCTTCCTGCCCGGCGGCGCCTCGCTGCACAGCTGCATGAGCGCCCATGGCCCGGATGCCGAGACCTGCAGCAAGGCCATTGCCGTCGAGCTGGCACCGAACAAGATCGACAACACCATGGCCTTCATGTTCGAGACCAGCCAGGTGCTGCGCCCGAGCCGTCATGCGCTCGAATGCCCGCAATTGCAGGCCGACTACGATAGTTGCTGGGCCTCGTTGCCGAGCACCTTTACCCCGAATCGGAGATAACCCATGAATCAGTCCGCCCTTGCCCGCAGTTGGGTAGAACACGCCAACAGCCACGGCGACTTCCCGCTGCAGAACCTGCCCCTGGGTATCTTCAGCCGCAAGGACCAGGCGCCGCGCTGTGGCGTGGCCATCGGTGATGCCATTCTCGACCTTGAAGCCGTGCTGGCTGCCGGCCTGTTCGACGGCCAGGCCCGCGCTGCGGTCGAAGCCACCCGTGGTGGTGCGCTGAACGCTTTCTTCGCCCTCGGCCGTACCGCCCGTGTAGCCCTGCGCGAACGCCTGCTGGAGCTGCTCGGCGAGCACAGCGAACACCAGGCCGCACTCAAGCCGCTGCTGTATCCGGCCAGCGAGTGCCAGCTGCACCTGCCAGCACGCATTGGCGACTACACCGACTTCTATGTCGGCATCGAACACGCCAAGAATGTCGGTAAGCTGTTCCGCCCCGACAACCCGCTGCTGCCCAACTATAAATACGTGCCGATCGGCTACCACGGCCGTGCCTCGACCATTCGTCCGTCCGGTACCGATGTGCGCCGGCCAAAAGGCCAGACCCTGCCCGCCGGCCAGAACGAACCGAGCTTCGGCCCGTGCGCGCGCCTGGATTACGAACTGGAGCTGGGCATCTGGATCGGCCAGGGCAACGACATGGGCGATTCGATTCCGGTGGCCGAAGCGGCTGAGCACATTGCCGGCTTCTGCCTGCTCAACGACTGGTCGGCGCGCGATATCCAGGCCTGGGAGTACCAGCCGCTTGGCCCGTTCCTGTCCAAGAGCTTCATTTCGACCATCTCCCCATGGGTGGTTACCGCCGAAGCCCTGGAACCGTTTCGCTGTGCCCAGCCGGCGCGTCCGGAAGGCGACCCGCAGCCGCTGTCGTACCTGCTCGACAAGCGCGACCAGGCCAACGGCGCCTTCGATATTGAGCTGGAAGTGCTGCTGCTGACCGAGCGCATGCGCGAGCAGAACCTGCCCGCGCATCGCCTGACCCTGAGCAACACCCTGAGCATGTACTGGACCGTGGCGCAGATGGTTGCCCACCACAGCGTCAACGGTTGCCAGCTGCAGTCGGGCGACCTGTTCGGCTCCGGCACCTTGTCTGGTGCCCAGCCTGGCCAGTTCGGCAGCCTGCTGGAAATCACCCAGGGTGGCAAGGAGCCGGTCGAACTGGCGTCTGGCGAGGTGCGCAAGTTCCTCGAAGACGGCGACGAGATCATCCTGCGTGCGCGTTGCAAGCGCGATGGCGTGGCCTCGATCGGCTTCGGCGAATGCCGCGGCAAGATCCTTCCGGCACGCTGAGAGGGCAGGGCCATGGAACTCTTTACCTACTACCGCTCGACCTCCTCCTACCGGGTGCGGATTGCCCTGGCGCTCAAGCAGCTGGAGGTCCGGCAGTTGCCGGTCAACCTGCTCAAGGGCGAACAGCGCGAAGAACACTTCATGGCCCTCAACCCGCAAGGGCGGGTGCCGGCGCTGAAGATCGACTCGGGTGAAGTGCTGGTGCAGTCGCCGGCGATCATCGAATACCTGGAAGAGGTTTATCCACAGCCAGCGCTGCTGCCACAGGACCCGGTTCGCCGGGCCCAGGCCCGTGGCGTCGCGGCACTGATCGGGTGCGATATCCATCCGCTGCACAACGTCAGCGTGCTCAATCAGCTGCGTGGGCTGGGCCATGACGACGTCCAGGTCAACCAGTGGATCGCCCACTGGATCAGCCAGGGCCTGGCCGCTGTCGAGCAGTTGATCGGTGATGAAGGCTTCTGCTTTGGCGACGAGCCGGGGCTGGCCGATGTCTACCTGATCCCGCAACTGTATGCAGCCGAGCGTTTCAATATCGACTTGAGTGGCTTCCCGCGCATTCGCCGGGTCGCTGCCCTGGCCGAGGCGCATTCGGCGTTTGTCCAGGCTCACCCGTCGAGGCAGCCCGACACCCCATAAACCACGCTGCCCGCACCTGATACCCATAACAATAAAAGGTACCTTGCGATGCACAATCAGATTGCCAGCTTTCGCACGGCGCTGGATGCCCGGCCCGTGTCGCGTTATCAGTGGTTGTTGCTGTTGTTACTCGTGTTGTTGCTGGTTACCGATGGTTATGATGCTCAGGTGCTGGGCTATGTGATTCCTTCCCTGGCCCAGGACTGGGGCCTGGAAAAGGCCGCGTTCGGGCCGGTGTTCAGCGCCAACCTGCTGGGCTTGACCCTGGGATCGCTGGCGGTGACACCGCTGGCGGATCGCTTCGGCGTGCGCCGGGTGTTGTTGTGCTGTGTGCTTTTGTACTCCAGCCTGACCGTGCTGATGGTCTTTGCCAACTCTCTCAACAGCCTGATGCTGGCGCGTTTTGTCTGCGGTATCGGCATGGGTGGAGCGATGCCCAGTGCCATGGCGCTGATGTCCGAGTATGCACCGCCGCGCTTGCGCACCCTGATGGTCACTCTGGCCGCTTGCGGCTTCTCATTAGGGGGCGCTGCCGGTGGTTTCGTCGCTGCCGGGTTCATCGACAGTTTCGGCTGGCAGGCGGTGTTCCTTGCTGGCGGTATTGCGCCGCTGCTGCTGTTTCCGTTCCTGGCCCTGTACCTGCCCGAATCCTTGCCACGCCTGCTGCGTGACGCGCCGCCCTATGCGCGCCTGCTCAAGCTCACGACGAAGATGCTCCCGGGCTGGCAGCCGCCTGCGGCCAGTGTGCAGGCCATGGAAGAAAACCAGAACAAGTTCACCGTGGTGGCGCTGTTTCGTGACGGCTATGCCAGGCCGACCCTGCTGATCTGGTCGACGTTCTTCGTCAGCCTGATCCTTTTGTACTTCATGATCAGCTGGCTGCCCTCGCTGTTGCTGGAAAGCGGCCTGGCCCTGAATCAGGCCAACCTGGTGACCTCGATGTTCCTGTTTGCCGGCACCCTCGGCGCGGTATTCATGGCCTGGTTCGCCGACCGTCTCAAGCGCAAGGTGCGCCTGCTCAGCGCCGTGCTGCTGGCGGCGGCGGTGTTTACCGTACTGGTCGGCCTGAACCACGATAACCCGCGCTGGCTGGTGGTCTGTGTGTTTGCCGCTGGCTTCTGCATCATCGGCGGGCAACTGACCCTCAATGCTTTTACCAGTAACTTCTACCCGGCCCAGGTGCGGGCGACCGGTACGGGATGGGCATTGGGAGTGGGGCGCTTTGGTTCGATACTGGGGCCGCTGTTCGGCAGCCTGCTGCTGGCCATGCATTTACCGGTCGAGCAGATATTCTTCTTCTGCGCGATTCCTGCGGTGCTGGCGGCATTGTTGATCATTCAGGTGCGCAGCCCGGCCGAGGCTGTCAGTGCACCGATGACGACGCAGGAGGCAGGTGGCTCAGGCGTTCAGTCAGGCGCAAGCGCTGGATTGGATCGTCACTGAGCAGCAGGGCGTGCTCCAGGTCGAAGCGTTCGGCCTGTGGGCACTCCAGGTGCTGATACAGTGTTGCCCGTGCCATGTAGTCGGCGGCGGTGCCCGGGCCAAGCTGCAACACCCGTTCGGCGTCCTTCAGGGCCTCCAGGTGATCGTCGTGGCTGGCGTGCAGCTGGCGCAGGTTGCGCGACAGGCGCTGGAGCATCTGCAGCGGGCTGGCGGTCAGCAGGTGGTCGGCACTCAGGGCCAGTTGCGGGCCGAACTGGCGGCCCAGCAGTTCGCGGCAGTCGGCCGGATACAGGCGGCGCCCGCCGCAGGGGTCGAGCAGGTGATCGGCACCCGGTACGCGCAACAGGAAATGCCCGGGGAAGTTCACGCCTTCAAGGGGGATCGACAAGCCGCGAGCCAGTTCCAGGGTCAGCAGGGCCAGGGCCAGAGGCTGGCCGCGACGACGCTGTATGACCTTGTCGAGCAGCGCCGCCTGGGGGCGCAGGGGGTGGTACTCGTCCTGCTGGAAGCCCAGGGTGTTGAGGTGGCGCAGCAACGGCTGGGCCAGTTCGCTGAGCGGCAGCATCGGCAGGCCGGCGCTGACCTCCTGCTGCAAGGCCTGAACCTCGGCCAATACCTGTGCCGGCACCACGCTGTCGTCGTGCTCGGCGGCGATCCATAGTGCCGCTTCCAGCAAGGCGACCGGGTCACGTTCAAGGCAAGCCAGGCAGGCGCTACGTGGGTTCATGACAATCTCCGCTCAAGCTTCTGTTGTAGCGCTGGTGCGGGTTTTAGTCCAGTGGTCCGAGTGTTGTCATCAGTCGGTAAAGCGCGACCTATACTGGGATCAGCACCTCATCGAGGAGCCCGTTGATGTTTGCTCTCATGCAAAGCACCCGCACGCAGTCGCTGCACCTGTGCATCGACCCGCCGACCGGCCTGAAAGCGGTAGTCGCCATTCATAGCGAACACCTGGGGCCGGCCATGGGAGGCTGTCGCTACCTGGCCTACCCGGACGACGACAGCGCCATGATCGACGCCATCCGCCTGGCCCAGGGCATGAGCTACAAGGCCGCCCTGGCAGGGCTGCCGTTGGGCGGCGGCAAGGCGGTGATCATTCGCAACCCCCATGTGGAAAACCGCGCGGCCTTGTTCGAGGCGTTCGGGCGCTTTGTCGAAACCTTGCAGGGGCGTTTCATTACTGCCGTGGACAGCGGCACCTCGACCCTGGACATGGATTGCATCGCCCAGACCACCCAGCACGTGACCAGTACCACCGCTGCCGGCGACCCGTCACCCCATGCTGCCATGGGCGTGTTCGCCGGAATTCGCGCCACCTCGATGGCGCGTCTGGGCAGCGATAATCTCGAAGGCTTGCGCATTGCCGTACAGGGGCTGGGCAATGTTGGCTATGCGCTGGCCGAGCAACTGCATGCGGCGGGTGCCGAGCTGCTGGTCAGCGACCATGACCCGGGCAGGGTGCAACTGGCCATCGAGCAGTTCAATGCGCGGCCGGTTGCCAATGAGATGTTGATCAGCACGCCCTGTGACATCTTTGCGCCGTGCGGGGTAGGGCCGGTGCTCAATGGCCAGAGCGTGATGCAGTTGCGCTGTGCAGCGGTGGCGGGCGCGGCCAACAACCAGCTGACCACCTTGCAGGTGGCTGATCAGCTGGAAAGCCGCGGGATTCTGTATGCGCCGGATTACGTGATCAACGCTGGCGGGTTGATCTACGTGGCGCTCAGGCACCGTGGCGAGGACCTGGGCACCATTACCGCACACCTGGCGCGCATCCCTTCGCGGCTGACCGAAGTCTTTGCCCATGCCCAGGCCGAGAAACGCTCGCCGGCGCGGGTGGCGCAGATGCTTGCCGAGCGGCTGATCTACAGCTGAAGGTCGATTATTCGGCGGCGCTGTCCCCGAGCAGCTCGGACAGGGCGTCTGGCTGGCTCTTGAAGGCCTTGGCGAACACGTCACGGTTCTTCGCCATATAGATACCGGCATCCTCGACCTGCTGTTCGCTCAGCGACGGCACGGCTTTTTTCAGGACCTCGGCCAGGAGCTCGGCCAGTTCAAGCATCTTGTCGTGACGGTCTGCTTCGGCTTTATCCATGAACAAGCGCTCCAGGTCGCGGCTGCTGCGGTATACCACTTCGACGGCCATTCATCACCTCACATGCCTTTGGTAATCGATGTATTCGATACTGTTTATTTGTACAGTGTTAATGATAGGGTAATCCACAGGACTAAGATAGTGGCAAATCAGCATTCTGCTGTTCGCCACTCTCCACAGGGGCCTGGCGCGGCACTTTTGCCGCTCTCTATGGTCTGCTACAGCGTGTAGAATTGCGGATCGGCAGTCGAGCCATCCAGTCTACGAAGGAACAGCAATGAACGAGCAAACATCGCGCCTGAATCGGGAACGGCGCTTTTTGGTACTGCTGGGGGTTATCTGTCTGGCCCTCATCGGCGGGGCGCTGTACATGCAGATCGTGCTGGGCGAGGCGCCGTGCCCGCTGTGCATCCTGCAACGCTATGCTTTGCTGCTGATCGCGCTGTTCGCCTTTATCGGTGCCGCCATGCCCGGCAAGCGCAGCCTGACCCTGCTCGAGGGCCTGGTGGTGCTCAGCGCCATCGGTGGTATCGCCGCCGCCGGCAACCATGTGTATATCCTCGCCAATCCGGCGGTCAGTTGCGGCATCGACACCTTGCAACCGATCGTCGACGGTCTGCCGCTGGCTTCGGTGCTGCCGCTGGTGTTCCAGGTCGATGGTTTCTGCTCCACGCCTTACCCGCCGGTCATGGGCCTGTCCCTGGCGCAATGGGCCCTGGTGGCCTTTGTACTGACTGCCGTTCTGGTGCCCCTGGGCATCTACCGCAACCGCCGTCAGGCTTAGACAAAAGTCATGTATTGACGCAAGCCCGTTGTGCAATGAGATTTACCAGGTTTGTCGCACCATACTTGATCCTGATCAAGTTCCAGCCCTTGTAGAGCGGGCGTTTCAGGGGTATTGGACGGGGTGCGACAAACTGTCGCGAAACTGATTTTTCAGGCGTGATTGTTACGTAATTGGTAAAGGACTGTTGCTCAATAAGTCATAGTCAACGATTGGTTACCTATCTACAATCGCCCCCAATTTCCGTTCGGCACCGCTTGCGAGTCGCAGGATTAAAGGAGCCCCAGGCTCTTTTCGCTGACTCTGACGAGCATCGCCTGCGGCGATGCCGGGCTGACCCCCCTCCGTGATTTCCCGCACCAAATGGAATTGGTCTGAAGACAGGCCTGTTGCCTACTGAAGTCAAAATAATAAACACCGCAATATCCGGTTTATGCCGAGCCGCCGCAGCTGGCCTCAAGGCGTGACCGTATTCGATCCCATAAATGCTGACGCTTGGCAGGACGAAGTGTTGGCGACCAAAACACAAATTGCATTGAAGCAAGCTGCTCTAGAGGTCGTGAGATGAGTAAAAAGCGTTACCCCAGACTGTTTGGCATTCTGCCCTTTTTAGGCATGCTTTTACTCAGTGGGTGCAACTGGACCCTGCTCGACCCGAAGGGCCAGGTCGGCATTGAGCAAAAGAACCTTATCCTGATCGCTACCGGCTTGATGTTGCTGGTGGTGATTCCTGTCATTTTCATGACCCTCGCGTTTGCCTGGAAGTATCGCGCTTCCAACAAGGCAGCCACCTACACCCCGGACTGGTCGCACTCGACCAAGATCGAAGTGGCGGTCTGGACCATCCCGGTTCTGATCATCATTGCCCTGGGTTATGTGACCTACAAGACCACCCATGAGCTGGACCCGTATCGTCCGCTGGTTTCCGACGTGAAGCCGGTGCAGATCGACGTGGTCGCCCTGGACTGGAAATGGCTGTTCATCTACCCGGAACAAGGCATTGCCACGGTCAACAAGATCGTCTTCCCGGCCAACACCCCGGTCAACTTCCGCGTGACCTCCGATTCGGTGATGAACTCCTTCTTCATCCCGGGCCTGGGCGGGCAGATCTACGCGATGGCTGGCATGACCACCAAACTGCACCTGATCGCCAACGAGAACGGTGAGTTCGACGGTATCTCCGCGAACTACAGCGGTGCTGGTTTCACCGGTATGAAGTTCAAGGCAACCGCCACCTCCCAGGCTGATTTCGAAGCATGGGTGAACGAAGTCAAGCAATCGCCTAAACAGCTGGATGCGGCTGAATACGCGGCATTGGCCAAAACGAGCGAAAACAATCCAGTCGCGCTGTACAGCGTGGCCTCGCCTGAGCAGTTCCAGTCCATCGTCGACAAGTACGAAGGCATGAACCGCGGTCGGCCGGTCCACGAAAAAGAGCAGAGCAAAGCAGCGGCCGGTACCGAAGGGTTGGACGTGACTATGCATTCGGCTGCTGGGGCAGAGGAGTAAGAGATGTTCGGTAAACTAAGTCTGGATGCGATTCCGTATCACGAGCCGATAGTCATGGTGACCATTGCCATGATTGCGCTCGGCGGTCTCGCGTTGATCGGTGCAATCACCTATTTCAAAAAATGGACCTACCTGTGGTCCGAGTGGCTGACTTCGGTCGACCACAAGAAGATCGGGGTGATGTACATCATCGTCGCGATGATCATGCTGCTGCGCGGCTTTGCCGACGCCATCATGATGCGCACGCAGCTGGCCATGGCCACCGGCGGCTCCGAGGGCTACCTGCCTCCCGAACACTATGACCAGATCTTCACCGCCCACGGTGTGATCATGATCATCTTCATGGCAATGCCATTCTTCACCGGCCTGATGAACCTGGCCCTGCCTCTGCAGATCGGTGCGCGTGACGTTGCCTTCCCGTTCCTGAACTCCCTGAGCTTCTGGCTGCTGGTGTCCGGCGTCGTGCTGGTCAACGTCTCCCTGGGCGTCGGTGAATTCGCCAAGACCGGCTGGGTCGCTTATCCACCGTTGGCGGGTATCCAGTACAGTCCTGGCGTGGGTGTCGACTACTACATCTGGGCGCTACAGCTATCGGGCCTCGGTACGACGCTAACGGGTGTCAACTTCCTCGCCACCGTGCTGAAAATGCGCGCGCCTGGCATGAAGCTGATGGACATGCCGATCTTCACCTGGACCTGCACCTGGGCCAACGTTCTGATCGTCGCTTCGTTCCCGATCCTGACCGCTGCACTGGCTCTGCTGACGCTTGACCGTTACATGGATTTCCACATTTTCACCAACGAACTTGGTGGCAATCCGATGATGTACGTCAACCTGTTCTGGGCCTGGGGTCACCCTGAGGTTTACATCCTGATCCTGCCGGCCTTCGGTGTGTTCTCGGAAGTCACCTCGACCTTCGCCGGCAAACGCCTGTTCGGCCACAAGTCGATGATCTACGCTTCGGGCGCGATCGCGGTACTGGGCTTTGCGGTATGGCTGCACCACTTCTTCACCATGGGTTCGGGCGCCAGCGTCAACACCTTCTTCGGTCTGGCGACCATGCTGATCTCGATTCCGACCGGGGTGAAGCTGTTCAACTGGCTGTTCACGATCTACCAGGGCCGTCTGCGCTTCACCGCGCCGGTGCTGTGGACCCTGGGCTTCATGGTTACCTTCTCGATCGGTGGTATGACCGGCGTACTGCTGGCTGTTCCAGGTGCTGACTTCGTTCTGCACAACAGCCTGTTCGTAATCGCCCACTTCCACAACGTGATCATCGGTGGTGCGGTATTCGGCTACATTGCCGGCTTCGCCTTCTGGTTCCCGAAAGCCTTCGGTTTCACCCTGAACGAGAAGTGGGGCAAAGCTGCCTTCTGGTTCTGGATCTCCGGTTTCTACGTGGCCTTCATGCCACTGTACGCACTGGGCTTCATGGGTATGACCCGTCGTCTGAACCACTCCGACAACCCACTGTGGGAACCCTACCTGTACGTAGCCGTGTTCGGCGCCGTGCTGATCCTGTTCGGTATCGCTTGCCAGCTGATCCAGCTGTACGTCTCGATCCGCGACCGCAAGGACAACATGGACGTGACCGGCGACCCATGGGGCGGCCGTACCCTGGAATGGTCGACTTCGTCGCCACCGCCGTTCTACAACTTCGCCAGCATGCCTGAGAACGTCGATCTGGATGCATGGCACGAAACCAAGCAAGCCGGTAAGGCTTACAAGGTTCCAGCCAAGTACGAAGCGATCCACATGCCGAACAACACCTCCACCGGTGTGTTCATGGGTGCGTTGCTCACCGTATTCGGTTTCGCCTTCATCTGGCACATCTGGTGGTTGGTTGCTGCCAGCCTGGTCGGCACCATCGCTGTCTTCGTTGCTCACGCTGCGCGTGACGACCAGGGCTACATGGTTCCTGCAGAGGAAGTGGCGCGTATCGAAGGCGAGCGCATGAAGGCCCTGGGCCTGGCTACCGGTTCGCCGGATGGCGCACGTGTCAAATCGTTTGAACGGGTTTAATCAATGTCCAGTCATGTAATCAATGCAGACACGCATGCTCATGGTCACGACCATGGGCATGACGATCACCACCACGACTCGGGCCAGATGACCGTCTTCGGTTTCTGGCTGTACCTGATGACCGACTGCATCCTGTTTGCGTCGCTCTTCGCCACCTACGCGGTGCTGTCCGGCAGTTTTGCCGGCGGCCCGTCGGGTCACGACATTTTCCAGCTGGACTTTGTCGCGGTTGAAACCGCACTGCTGTTGTTCTCCAGTATCACCTTCGGCTTCGCCATGTTGCAGATGTTCAAAGGCAACAAGGGCGGCGTGCTGGGCTGGCTGGCTGTCACCTTCCTGTTTGGTGCCGGCTTCATCGCGATGGAAATCTATGAGTTCCATCACCTGATCGCCGAAGGCTTCGGCCCGCAGCGCAGTGGCTTCCTGTCGGCGTTCTTCGCGCTGGTTGGTACCCACGGTCTGCACGTGACCGCAGGTCTGATCTGGATGGCGGTCATGATGTACCAGATCAACAAGCACGGTATCACCGGTACCGCCAAGACCCGCATGAGCTGCCTGAGCCTGTTCTGGCACTTCCTGGACGTGGTCTGGATCTGCGTGTTCACCGTCGTGTATCTGCTGGGGGTTCTGTAAATGGCTAACGCACATAACAGCCACGCCGAGGGCAACCACGGTAGCGTCAAGTCGTATGTGATCGGCTTCATCCTGTCGGTGATCCTGACTGCGATTCCGTTCGGCCTGGTGATGTTCCCGAGCATGCCGAAAGACATCACGATCATGGTCGTGGTGGCCCTGGCGGTCATTCAGGTGGTGGTACACCTGGTGTACTTCCTGCACATGGACCGTTCTGCCGAGCAGCGCTCCAACGTGTCGACCTTCCTGTTTACAGCGATGGTCATTGCACTGTTGGTCGGCCTGTCGCTGTGGATCATGTTCAGCATCCACACCAGCATGATGGCGAAGTGAGGTAAGACGACATGTCCGTTAAGCACTTTATCCAAATCACCAAACCGGGGATCATTTTCGGTAACGTGCTTTCTGTGGCAGGCGGTTTCTTCCTTGCCGCGCAAGGGCATGTCGACTTCATGCTGTTCCTGGCCACGGTGATTGGCACTTCGTTGGTGGTGGCGTCCGGTTGCGTGTTCAACAACTGCATCGACCGTGACATCGACATCAAGATGGAGCGCACCAAGAACCGTGCGATGGTCCAGGGCCAGATCTCGCTGAAAGTCGCGCTGGCCTACGCCACCCTGCTCGGGGTGGCCGGCCTTGGCCTGCTGTATGTGCAGGCCAATGCCCTGGCGGCGTTGTTCGGCCTGATCGGCTTTGTCATCTATGTCGGTTTCTACAGCCTGTACCTCAAGCGCAAATCGGTGCACGGCACCCTGGTGGGCAGCCTGTCCGGTGCCATGCCTCCGGTGATCGGCTACTGCGCGGTGAGCAACAGCTTCGACCTGGCTGCACTGACCCTGCTGGTGATGTTCAGCCTGTGGCAAATGCCGCACTCCTACGCCATTGCGATCTTCCGCTTCAACGACTACCTGGCCGCATCGATTCCTGTGCTGCCGGTCAAGCGCGGGATCCTGGTGGCCAAGAAGCACATCCTCTGGTACATCGTGGCGTTCCTGGTAGCGACCCTGATGCTGACCCTGGGTGGCTACGCGGGCATGAGCTACATGGCGGTGGCCGCGGCCATGGGCATGTACTGGCTGTACATGGCCTGGACCGGCTACAAGGCGGTGGACGATCGTCTGTGGGCACGCAAGCTGTTCGTGTTCTCGATCTTCACCATCACTGCCCTGAGCGTGATGATGTCGCTGGACACCAAGGTGCCGGCCGAGCTGCTGCTGACTTACGCGCACTGATTCATCAGCGTGTAATGAAAACGCCCCAGGCTTCACAGCCTGGGGCGTTTTTTTTTGTCTCTGCGGTCTTATCGCGGGGCAAGCCCGCTCCCACAACGACCGAAACTGCTGTTGACAAATACCCGGCGTTTGCCGGATTTTATCGCGGCGCAGATCAGGAGTATCTGCGCATGGCCAGAGGATACTGGCCGTGATCCACCACACAAGGGATTGTCGATGATCGAGCCAAACGCCGTTACCCAACGGGCGTGCCTCGCGCTGCTGCGCGAACGCCATACTTCCCCGCATCTCGAGACTGCCTTGCAGGTGCTCGACTGCCTGTTCCGCCGTCGCAGCCTGGCGCCCGGGCAGGATGATGAGCTGTCGGCCGAAGTGCTCGAACCGCATCTGGATAAAGTCCTCAAGGCAATCGAAGCCGGCCTGCGCATCGAGATGGTCCTGCCCGCCTTCCCGGGAAAGTCGCCGAACCGGCAAAAAACCCTCAGCCACCTGCCAGACCTTGCCGAGCGCCACGCCATCGACGAGCTGCAGCACCTGTGCGCTGAAATTCAGGCCCTGTACGCGCCGGGCGCCTTGATTCACATCTGTTCCGACGGCTACGTGTTTTCCGACCTGGTGCGCGTGCCCGACGAACACGTGAAGGCCTACACCGACGAGATCCAGCGCTACGCCGAACAGCACTACCCGCGAAGCTTCGCCCTGTTCGATCTCAAGGATGCCTACCCGCAGTTGGGTTGCCTGGACTCGATGCGCGAAGAGCTGATGATCGAATTCGGTCAATCGCTGATCGCGCTGGGCCAGCGTTTCCAGGACGAGCCGCACATGATGCTGATGTACTGCGGCATCCATCGCTTTTTGTCCGAGGACTATTCGGGTCTTGCCGAATTCGCCGACATGAGCCTCAACGCCGTGAAGAAGATCGCCAAGCCGGCATCCCAGCGGGTAATCCAGCGCAGCGAAGCCTGGAGCGCACTGCTGCAGGCGCGTTATCCACAGTGCCTGCGCCTGTCGATCCACCCGCAACTGGCGGTGTCGGCGAAAATCGGCATCCGCCTGGTGCCCACCAGCGACCTGTGGCGCACGCCCTGGCACTCGGTGGCGATCAAGCGCCGCGGGGTGGTGATGCTCGACAAGCGCAGCAACATCGACGAGCGCTACAGCCGCCTGGTGTTCCGCCAAGGCCGTCCTTGCCACTACGCCAGTGCGCAATGATGCCTGGACCGCTAGCGGCTGAAGCCGTGATCTTCGACCTCGACGGCACCCTGGTCGATACCTTGCCCGACATCGTCTGGTGCCTGAACCGGGTGCTGCAGGAGCAGGGCTACCCACCCTTGCCGCTGGAGACCATCAGTGCCTATGTGGGGGGCGGCACCGGGGCGATGCTCGAGCGGGTTGCCGCACGCCTGGGCATTAGCGACGACAAGACGCTGCATGAGCGCTACATCGGCTGTTACCAGCAGCACCTGGTGCAGTTCTCCCGGCCGTTCGACGGTGTACTGGAGATGCTCGAGGGTTGCCGCCAATTACAACTGCCGATGGCCATCGTCACCAACAAGGCCCATGACATGGCACTGCAGGTGGCCGGGCAGCTGTTCCCCCCGGGCACCTTCGAAATTGTTCTTGGCCAGCGGCGCGGCCATCCGCTCAAGCCGCAACCCGACGCAGCCCTGGAGGCTGCCCGCTACCTGGCAATCGAACCGTGCCGATGCCTGTTCGTCGGCGATACCGTCATCGACCTGATGACCGCCCGGGCCGCCGGCATGCACGCGGCTGCGGTGACCTGGGGCTATGGTCGGGTCTATGCGCTACAGGCGCAGGCGGCGGATCTCTACTGCGAACAGCCGGCAGAGCTGCTGCATGCCCTGCACGGGGCGCTCACTTCTTGCATGGCTGGCACCCTCGCCAGCCAGCGCTGAAACACCACCTCTCAAGGAAGAAAGGTCATGCAACACAAAGACACCTGGATCAAGGCGGTCAGCGACGTGCTGGCAGGTTATCTGCTCAAGGACGGCGATGATCGCTTCGAAACGGCGGGCCGGGCCAACCTGGCCATCAGCCTTGCCTGCTTCTACGATCAACAGGCGCCGGTACGCCTGGTGCTGCCGGGCTTCCCGTGCAAATCGCCGAACGCGCGTGACCAGACGTTCGGTGTGCTGCCGGACTACGGCGAGGCGATGGCCATCGAGCGCCTGGACCAGCTGGGCCAGGAGATTGCGGCGCTGCACGCGCCAGGTTGCGTGGTGTCGATCCTGAGTGACGGCACGACGTTCAACGACATCGTCGGCGTACCCGACGAAGTACGCAGGACCTACAACCAGGCACTGCGCGAGTTGTGCACCACCCACACCATCAACTGGGTAAGCATGGAAGACCTGTTCCCCCAGGCCAGCAGCGCCGATGCCGTGCGCGCGACCCTGATCAAGCAGGCCCGCCTGCCGTGGAAGAGCGTCGAGGCGCTGATCGAACAAAGCCGCCATGACGAGACGCTCAGTCACGCCCACGACAAGCTGTGCAGCCACCTCTACAACGACCTGCGCCTGTGCCGTGAAGCGGGGCAGAGCGAAGACGAGCACCTGCTGCAGATCGGCTACAAGGCCTATCAGATGATGTTCCGCGGGCAGGCGCTGAATGCCGCGGTCAATCGGTTCTTCCCCGAAGACATTCGCTTGTCGGTGCATCAGTACGACAATGCCGGGCCGAAGTTCACCCTGGCCCTGGCCGACGGTCTGTCGCGGGTTTCCAGCCCCTGGCATGCGGTACCGGTGCGTCATCTCGACGGTAGCCAGACCTTGCGTGGCCGTGCCGAGGTGGACATCGACAAGCATGTGCTGGTGCAGTACCAGGGGCGGCCATGGCTTTACCATGAAACCCTGGGTGAATCGCTGCAGGAATTCGAATTCGAACTGCAGAAGCGCCCCCTGTTCGGGCTGCTGGTGCGTGACCCGCTAGGGTTGGGCTTCGAGCGGTTTTCAACGCAACTGCTCGAAGCGCTGGTGGAAACCTTCGGTTTCGTCTGCCTGCGCGGCTGCAGCTTCGATGACCGTGACAGCTTCGCCCGCGACTGTGAGCGCTTCGGCACCATTTACCAGTGGGCGTTCGGCAAGGTGCATGTGGTCAAGCCGGCCGACAAGCCCGAAGGCGTGGTGCACTCGCTGGAAAAGACCCCGCTGCATTGGGACCTGAACATGCTGCCGTCCAGTGACGCCCAGGTGCAACGCGATCCGAAGTTCTGCGCGAGCAAGTTCATGCTCTATTGCAAGACCCCGCCGCAAGCGGGTGAGGGCCAGACCACCATCGTCGACAGTCGCAATGCCCTGCGCAAGGTAGGCAATCAGGTCGCCCGGCAGTGGCAGGCAGTGGACATCACCTATTACACGCGGATGACCTATTTCGGTGGCTCGCCGCGTAGCTACAGCCTGGTGGACCTGCACCCACGTACCGGTGAGCGCATCTTGCGCTACCAGGAGGGCACGGATTCGACGCTGCAGACCTTGAGCCAGGAAGTGCAAGGTTTCGAGGCGCAGGCCCAGCAGGCCCTGCTCGAACAGCTCAATGCCCTGGCCTACGACGAGGATTGCCTGATCGCCCATGAGTGGGCCGAAGGCGATTTGGTGCTGATCGACAACTACCAGACCCTGCATGGCCGCTTGCCGATGTCGCCGGCTTCGGCTTCGCGCGAGCTTTGGCGAGTTCAGGTCTACTGAGGCGCTGGCCCTGGCAGCGGGTTTCGTGCCCGTTGTCAGGGTGTCTTTCCGCCTGCTGGTGGCGCCAGGGCTGCAATAACGTGTGCTGATCCTCAACCCCACAGGATCATGGCATGAGCATTTTGACTGTTTACTTTTGTGGTACCGGTTCCCACCGCTTTGACGACAAGAACCCCAATTTCTGGAATGGCGAGCTGGTTTCGACCCTGGCCTCCAACGACCAGGGCAAGGAGTTCGCCCATTGGGTCGCCATCGACGGCCCTGGCAGTGGCAACCTGCAGGCCGATGAGCTGTTCATCCAGACCAAGGCCTACGGGCTCTCCGGGACCCTGTTCGGCAGGGGCTGGGAAGAGAACGTCAGCCATGCCCTGCATATCATCAAGGGCCAGTTCAGCTGGCAGCGAAAAACCCTCAGCGAGCAGGAATACAAGCAGCTCAAGGCTGCCGGGATTCCCATAGAGGACGTGCAGGTGAGCGGCTCATGGTTGTGGCGCACTTACAGCTATGGCGAGCGCGTCGTCACCCCGCAGCAATTGCAGGAGCAGATCATCAAGATATTCAGGAAGGACGGGGCGCTGCCGACCCAGGTCAACCTGGTCGGTTGGAGTCGCGGTGGGGTGAGCTGTCACATGCTGGCCAATGCCATGCTCAAAGACAACGCCTTGAAGCATATCCCGGTGAACATCTTCGCCGTCGATCCGGTGCCGGGGCTGCTGAACTTCCAGGCGCATCGGGTCCAGCTGGGCGAGAACGTCAAACAATACGTCGGCTTCTATTCCCGTGACGAGCGCTCCAAGGGCTTTGCCTGTGTGATTCCCAAGACGCACGCTGCAACCCGCTGTCATATCTACCCGGTGCCGGGGCGCCACGCCACGCTGGTGGGTAACGCGGCTGCCGACGGCGCCTCCGGTGGCAAGGTTCTGGCCGAGCCTGGGCTGATCGTGCGGCATTTTGCCGAAGTCTGCCTGACCCGCTGGGGAGTGAAGTTGCAAAAAATGCTCAACCTCGGCGAGGGTGACCTGCAGGCCTACCACCAGGTGCTTGCCCGAGACGACAGCAAGTACCAGGCGATGCGCAAGCATTCCTACACCCTGCTGACCGAGGCGGAGCAGGGGGAGCGGGCCGTTTCGCTGGGAAGCCAGGGCACCGGCTTCTCTACGGTGAAGGGTGGCACCCTGCTGCCGCTGGCCGGACTGGCAGCGCCGATAACCTGGCAGGCCTCGTCGTACAAGGAAATCCGCTAGCCCTGATTTTTATACTGGACAGCGCGGTGGCCGAGGCCCTATCTTCAGCTTCGGCCACCGCAGTGGCCAACGTCGCTCGGACGGTTCCGGGCGCTTACGTCTTCGAGGAAGCCATGGCTGACCAAGGTTCGCCGCGCCGCTTTGCGCGCATTGATCGTCTCCCCCCTTACGTGTTCAACATCACCGCCGAGCTCAAGATGGCTGCACGCCGTCGTGGCGAGGACATCATCGACCTGAGCATGGGCAATCCCGACGGCGCCACGCCGCCGCACATTGTCGAGAAGCTGGTGCAGGTCGCCCAGCGTGAAGACACCCACGGCTACTCGACTTCCCGCGGCATCCCACGCCTGCGCCGGGCGATTTCGCGCTGGTACAAAGACCGCTACGAGGTCGAGATCGACCCGGAAAGCGAAGCCATCGTCACCATCGGCTCCAAGGAAGGCCTGGCGCACCTGATGCTCGCCACCCTCGACCATGGCGACACCGTGCTGGTGCCCAACCCCAGCTACCCGATTCACATCTATGGTGCGGTGATTGCCGGTGCCCAGGTGCGTTCGGTGCCGCTGATTCCGGGTGTGGACTTCTTCAACGAACTGGAGCGGGCGATCCGCGAATCCATCCCGAAACCGAAGATGATGATCCTCGGCTTCCCGTCCAACCCGACCGCGCAGTGCGTCGAGCTGGACTTCTTCGAGCGGGTGGTGGCCCTGGCCAAGCAGTACGACGTGCTGGTGATCCACGACCTGGCCTACGCCGACATCGTCTACGACGGCTGGAAGGCACCGTCGATCATGCAGGTGCCCGGCGCCAAGGACATTGCCGTGGAGTTCTTCACCCTGTCCAAGAGCTACAACATGGCCGGCTGGCGGATCGGCTTCATGGTCGGCAACCCCGAGCTGGTCAGCGCCCTGGCCCGCATCAAGAGCTACCACGACTACGGCACCTTCACCCCGCTGCAGGTGGCGGCCATTGCTGCGCTCGAAGGTGACCAGCAGTGCGTGCGCGACATCGCCGAGCAGTACCGCCAGCGCCGCAACGTGCTGGTCAAGGGCCTGCACGAGCTGGGCTGGATGGTCGAGAACCCCAAGGCGTCGATGTACGTCTGGGCGAAGATCCCCGAAGAGTATGCACACCTGGGTTCGCTGGAGTTTGCCAAGAAGCTGCTGGCCGAGGCCAAGGTCTGCGTGTCGCCGGGCATCGGCTTTGGTGACTATGGCGATGACCATGTGCGCTTTGCCCTGATCGAAAACCAGGACCGCATTCGTCAGGCGGTGCGCGGCATCCGTCAGATGTTCAGGGCTGATGGTTTGGGCAGCAAGCCGGCCCAGAAGTAACGGGAGCATCTGCGCTCCATCGTTGGCAAGGCCAGCTCCCACAAGGGCAGTGTGTGGGAGCCGGCCTTGCCGGCGAAAGGGCTGCAAAGCAGCCCCGATAGGGCAAATTCAACGCTGGGCAGGGCGCCATCACCACCGTCCGTCAGCGGCGATTTATTTCTGCATTACCCCCCTTCTCAAACATCCGGCAAAGCATAGAATGGCGGCGGGTTTCTCCCTATAACGATAATCAACCTCCCCCCCTTCTCATCATGTCCGAACATAATCCTTGTTTGAACTGCGGCGCCTGCTGCGGGTATTTCCGTGTGTCTTTCTTCTGGGGTGAGTGCACGTCGGCGGGCGGTGTCGTGCCCGACGATCTGGTGGTCCAGATCAGCCCCAGCCGCGTTGCGATGATCGGTACCGACAGCAAGCCCTGTCGCTGCATCGGGCTCGAAGGCGAGATTGGCAAAGGTGTGAGCTGCACCTTGTATGAACAGCGCTCAACCCCGTGCCGCGAGTTCGATGCGGCCTGGGTCAATGGCGAAGCCAACCCCAGCTGCGATGCGGCCCGTGCCGCCTATGGCCTGCCCCCGCTTGAGGCCAACGAGCCGATCTGGCCGGACGAGGGCGCGGAGGTCGCCTGAGGCGCGGCTTGAAGGTTACACTGGGCGGTTCATGGATCGGACAGGAGGTCCCGCGTGACCCGCATGTACAGTTTTCCCGCTGACCTGTGCCTCGAAAGCCCGCGCTTGCAGCTGCGCCCGATGGTGCCCGAGGATACCGAAGCGTGGTTTGCCATCATGGCCGACCCGCAGGTCATGCGTTACTGGAACCACGGCCCCTGGCAAGCGCTGGCAGAGGCTCAGGCCGCACTGGCCGAAGACCGCAACGCCTGTGCCGCCGGCCAGATGCTCAAGCTGGGCATCTATCGACGTGACAACGGCGAACTGATCGGCATGACCCAGCTGTTCAACCTCGATCCCACCTCGCGCCGTGGTGAAATCGGCTATTGTCTGGCCAGCACTGCGCAAGGCCGCGGCTTCATGGACGAGGCGCTGACCTGTTTCATCGACTACCTCGCTCACGGCCTGCACCTGCGGCGCCTGGAGGCCGAGATCGACCCGCGTAACCACGGCTCGGCACGCACCCTGGAGCGCCAGGGCTTTGTGCTTGAAGGGCTGCTGCGCCAGCGCTGGTGCGTGGCCGGTGAGCTGTCGGACTCGGGGCTGTACGGGTTGCTGCTCGATCAGGCGCCGCTGGAAGGTTGAATAATCAAGCGCGGCAGCGCCGTCTGCGCTATTGTCGCGCGCTCTTTGACCAGCCAAATGGATTTACTGGTGCCGCTGAACTATCTGACCTTAAGCCTGGGATGCTACCTCACCTGCCTGTTCCTCCAGGCCTGCGCCCGTGAACACGATGTGATGCGCGGCATGCACGCCCTGGCCCTCGGGGTGTTGAATGGGTCCTTCTGGTTTGCCAACCCGCTGTATTTCGCCGCCCTGGTGATGCACCGCAAACAACCGCGGGTAGCCCTGTACCTGGGCTGCGCCGCGCTGTTGCTGAGTGGCCTGATGATACCGCTGGGCTGGCTCGACTGGACCCCGGTGCCTGATTCGCCCAACGGGCCGGGGCTACTGCCTGGTTACTACGTATGGTTGCTGGCGATGCTGGTGTTCATCCTCGGCCAGTGGCGCTACCGGCATGAACCTGCGGGCAGCAGCAGGGTACCGCTGCTGGGCTGGCCGGCCTGGGTGCTGATCGCCGGGATTGTGGTGACCGTGCCACTGGCCTTCACGCCCTGGAGTAAAGTGCCGTTTCGTTCGGTACCCGAGCAAACGTCGTGCATTGAGTGTGGAGGCAACTGATGGCCCGGTTCTACGTTGCAATCACCCTGGCGTTGTACTTGCTGAGCCTGTGTTTCGATGCCATCTATCTGTCTGGCGATAGTCGGCTGCATGCCTTGCAGGCGATGCTTTACGGGCCTTGGGGCATTGTCATGCAGGTTTTCAGCTGGTTCGCCAACCCGCTGCTGGGCCTGGCGATCATCACTCATCGGCGCTGGCGCTGGCTTTCGCTGGTACTGGGGCTTGGCGCCTTGTACCTGGCGCTCAGCTCGCTGCTCGTCGAGCGGCTGCCGAACAACCAGAGCTACGACTTCCTGGATGTCACCGGCTTTGGGCCTGGTTACTACCTCTGGCTGGCCTCGATCAGCTTCTTCTGTGCCGCTCAGGCCTGGTGGTGTCGGCAGGTACTCAAAGGCGCACAGATGCCCGGGTGGCACTGGCTTGATGGCGGCCTGGCAATCGTGCTCAACATTACCATCGTCTACGCGATCCAGACCCCTAGCCTGCACTTCCAGCTAAAGAAAGTGATCGAGCCACCGCCGCCGATCCAGATCGACAAGGACGCTATCTAGTGGGCTGACGTCGACGTCCCCCACTGCACCACCAGCATGCCGACCACGATCAGCCCGACGCCGGCCAGACGCAGGCCGTTGACCGGGCGTTCGGGCAAGCCCATCAGGCCCCATTGGTCGATGATCAATGACGACAGCACCTGGCCGGCAATGACGCAGACGATGAACCCAGCAGCGCCCAGGCGTGGTGTCAGCACCAGCGCGGCGGTGATGTAGGCGACGCCGGCCACGCCTCCCAACCAGGCCCACCAAGGGGCTTGAACCAACGCATTGAGTTGCGGCAGCGGCGCCCGCAGCACCAGTAACGCCGGAATCACCATCAGCACACTCACCGCCAGCGACACCAACGACGCCCACAACGGATGCCCGAGCAAGCGCCCCAGCGCGGCGTTGCTGCCAGCCTGGAAGGGCACGGCGGCGCCGGCCAGCAGGGCGATGGCCAGCGGCAGCAAGGTGGCGGTAATGGCGGGCAGGTTCATGGCAGGACTCCTCAAAAGTGACTTGCCAAAGTCTTGGTTATCCACCCCAATAATGGAAATTCGAATGCTGCACAGGAGTTATTCGCCGGATGGATGATTTGCGCCGAATCGACCTCAACCTGCTGTTGACCCTGCATGCCCTGCTGGCCGAGCAACATGTATCGCGTGCCGCCTTGCGCCTGCACCGCAGCCAGCCGGCGGTCAGCCATGCCCTGGCGCAACTGCGCGAACTTTTCGGTGATCCGCTGCTGGTGCGCCGAGGGGGGCGCTTGCAGGTCACGGCGCGGGCTCAGGCGCTGGTCGAGCCCTTGCAGCAGGCGTTGGAACAACTGGATGGCCTGCTCGGTAGCCCCGGTTTCGACCCGCAGCGGGCGCAGCGCAGTTTTCGTCTGGCAATGTCGGATTACGGCGCCCGGGTCGTATTGCCGGGGCTGATGCGGCTCCTGCGTAATGAGGCGCCGGGGATCGACCTGATTGTCTCCCAGGGCAGCCGTGAGGCCATGCTCGGCCAGCTGTTCGATGGTGAGGCCGATCTGGCCCTGGCGGTCTTTTCTGAGCTGGCGACGGAACTGCGGGCGCAGACGCTGTTCGATGAGACCTTCACCTGTATTGCCGATCGCAGTCATTTGCCTACGCGTGGTGGTCTGAGCCTGGACGAGTGGCTGGTGCGGCCGCATGTGCTGGTGGCGGTGCGCCCCGGCGTCGATAACGAAATCGACCTGGCCCTCCAGGGTATCGGCGCCCAGCGCCGGGTGGCGCTGGCCTTGCCCCATTGGGCTGCGGCCCAGGAAGTGATTGCCGGCACCGATCTGATCCTCACGGTGGCCCGGCGCAGCCTGGACAGCGGCAAGCTGGATTCGCGCTTGCGCAGGTTCCAGCCGCCGCTGGCGATCAGGCCGTTTGCCTTTCAGCAAGCATGGCATCAACGCCGGGAAGGAGAGGCGGGGCATCGCTGGTTGCGCGAGAAGGTGATGCAGGTGTGCGCAGGAGCGGCCCCGCGATCGAACGCGTAGCGCTCGTAATTCAAGCGATGTCGATGTAGTGTCTGGGCCGGCCTGATCGCGGGGCAAGCCCGCTCCTACCCAAGACGGAGTCCGCAGCATGAAACGTCCATTTTTGCTTATCGGCCTATGGGTCTGTTGTTCCTCAATAGCCCAGGCCCAGGACGAGTACTCCCCGGCCTACAGCGCCTGCATGAAAACCGCCGAATCAACGCTGGCCATGAACAACTGCAACGGCGCCGAGATCAAGCGCCAGGATAGCCGCTTGAACAGCGCCTACAAAAAGGCCATGACCGGCCTCGAAGGGCCTCAGCAAACCCAACTGCGTGAAGCCCAACGGGCCTGGATCAAGTATCGCGACGCCAACTGCAACCTGTATTACAGCCTCACCGGCGGCACCGTCGATCAGCTCAATGGCGCCGGGTGCATCCTCAGCAGCACCCGCGACCGCGCCGACGAGCTGCAGGCCCTGCTGCAGCCGTAAGGTCAGCGTCGGCTGGCGCGAGCGCGCAGGTATTCGCGCACTTCGCGCTGGTCACCGGCGAACTCGATTCGCTCGGCCTTGCTCTGGCGCTGGTAGGCGTACATCGGGTCGTAGTACTCGTTGAGCAGGCCGCTGATCCAGGCGCGGTGCAAGTCTACTGCGCCACTGCGCAGTTGCTCTTGCAGCGCTTGCTCGAGCAACGCCGACAGCCGCTGGTAGCGCTCGCCGCCGAGGCGCTTGAGAATGTTGGCCATGCTCTGGGTCAGGCGTTCGGCAAACAGTCGCAAACCCTCTTCATCACCGTGCAGGGCAACGAACTCGGCACTGAGGTCGATCACGTAATCGCGCAGAATCCGCTCGACGCGGTTATCAAAGCTGTCTTCCAGCCACACCAGCGGGTAGTGCTGCATGCCCTGGTACAGCTCCAGCGGCAGTGTGCAGCTGCCGACGATGCGGCCCTCGTCTTCGAGCACGAACTGCTCGACGCCGCGGGCGCGTTTTTTCAGCACATCGATGGCCAACTGGTTCTCGAAGTCGATCTGCGCCGGCTGGCCGGTGGCGCGTTTGCCGAAGCTGGAGCCGCGGTGATTGGCGTGACCTTCGAGGTCAACAGCGTTATCCAGCCATTGCAGCACTTCGGTCTTGCCGGTGCCGGTGAGGCCGCCGATCAGCACGAAGTCACAGTCGGCCACCGCTTGCTGGGTGGTATGGAGCAGGAAATTACGCATGGCTTTGTAGCCACCGACCACCTTGGGATAGTGAATGCCGGCGTCGGTCTTGAGCCACTGCTGGGCGATCTGCGAGCGCAGGCCGCCGCGAAAACAGTAGAGGTAACCCTCGGGGTTGGCTCGGGCGAAGGCGGCCCAGGCGGCAATGCGTTGGTCCTTGAGCGGGCCACTGACCAGTTGATGGCCGAGGGCGATGGCGGCCTGCTGGCCGTGCTGCTTGTAGCAGGTGCCGACCTTCTGCCGTTCAAGGTCGTTCATCAGCGGCAGGTTGATAGCTTCGGGAAAGGCGCCCTTGGTGAATTCCACCGGGGCGCGCATGTCCATCATGGCTACATCGTTGAGAAACAGCTGGCGGTAGTCGGTGCAGTTGTCACGCATCAAAGCACCTCAACCGCATGGCTCTGTCGCTCGACCAGCTCGCCGATTGGCGCCAGGTTCAGGCCCAGCTCGCCCGCAACGGCGAGAAACTCCGCTTCCCCTTCTGGCGCCACCGCCACCAGCAGGCCGCCGCTGGTTTGCGGGTCGCACAGCAGGTGCTTCTGCTCGTCGCTCAATGGGGCGATTTTCTCGCCATAGCTGTCGAAGTTGCGCAGGGTACCGCCGGGCACGCAGCCTTCGGCCAGGTAGTGCTCGACGCTCGGCAGGCGGGGCACCGCGCTGTAGTTCAGGCGTGCGCTCAGGCCGCTGCCGTCGGCCAGTTCCACCAGGTGGCCAAGCAGGCCGAAGCCGGTGACGTCGGTCATGGCCTTGACCCCGGCCAGCTTGCCGAAGCGGCTGCCCGGGGTGTTCAAAGTGCACATCCAGTCGCGGGCCAGGCCCTTGTCCTGGTCGCGCAGCTTGGCCTTTTTCTCGGCGGTGGTAAGGATGCCGATGCCCAGCGGTTTGGTCAGGTACAGGCGGCAGCCGACGCTAGCGGTGTCGTTGCGCTTCATGTGGCGCTTTTGCACCACGCCTGTCACGGCCAGGCCGAAGATCGGCTCGGGGGCATCGATGGAGTGCCCACCGGCCAAGGGAATGCCTGCTTCGGCGCATACTGCGCGGCCACCACGGATCACTTCACGGGCCACTTCCGGGGCCAGCACGTTGACTGGCCAGCCGAGAATGGCGATGGCCATCAGCGGGTCGCCGCCCATGGCGTAGATGTCGCTGATGGCGTTGGTGGCGGCGATGCGGCCGAAGTCGTACGGGTCGTCGACGATGGGCATGAAGAAGTCGGTGGTCGACACCACGCCGCGTTCGTCATCAAGGGCGTAGACGGCCGCGTCATCGCGCGAGGCGTTGCCGACCCAGAGTTTCGGGTCCAGCGCCTGGGTGCCGCTTTCGGCGAGAATCACCTCGAGCATCTTCGGGGAGATCTTGCAGCCACAGCCGGCGCCGTGGCTGTACTGGGTCAGGCGGATCGGCTCGTTCATAGGCACCTCGACTTGTCGTGAACGCCCGAGTGTAGCAAAGCTGGCCTTTGCGCCGATGCCTCTTATAATTTCCGGGGTGGCCCATGCCGGCCCTTTCCCCGCTATTGAACCGGAGAATCCCCATGCTCAAACGTCCCCTGGCGCTGTTTGCCGGCCTGGTGTTGTCTTGCTCGTCCTACCTGGCCCAGGCGGCCGACACGCTGCGAGTCAGTGCCATCCCTGACGAAGCGCCCACCGAACTGCTACGCAAGTTCAAGCCATTGGGCGAATACCTGGAGCAGAAGCTGGGCATGAAGGTCGAGTTCGTGCCGGTGGCAGATTACCCGGCAGTGGTCGAGTCGCTGGTCGCCAACAAGCTGGATATGGCCTGGCTGGGCGGTTTCACTTTCGTACAGGTGCACCTTAAGGATCCGACAGCCACACCTTTGGTGCAGCGTGAACAGGACGCCAAGTTCACCAGCAAATTCATCACCGCTAACTCAAATGTGAAAAGCCTGGCCGACCTCAAGGGCAAGACCTTTGCCTTCGGTTCCATTTCGTCCACCTCGGGCAGCCTGATGCCGCGCTACTTCATGCTCAAGGATGGCATCAAGCCTGAAACCTATTTCAGCCGCGTCGCCTATTCCGGTGCCCACGATGCCACTGCGGCCTGGGTACAGGCCGGTAAGGCCGATGGCGGGGTGCTTAACGCCAGCGTCTGGGAAAAGCTGGTGGCGTCGGGCAAGGTCGATACCAGCAAGGTCAAGGTGTTCGCCACCACCCCAAGCTACTACGACTATAACTGGACGGTGCGTGGCAGCCTCGACCCGGCGCTGAAAGACAAGATCAAGCAAGCGTTCCTCGATCTTGATCCGGCCAAGCCTGGCGACAAGGCTATCCTCGACCTGCAGGCCGCCAGCCGCTTTATCGAAACCAGCCCGGACAACTACAAGGGTATCGAAGAGGCTGCTCGCGCCGCCGAACTGCTGAAATGACCCTGCGCTTGAGCGATGCCAGCTTGCGCCACGGCCAGGTTCAGGCACTGCACGGGATCGATTTGCAGATTGCTGGCGGCGAGCGGGTGGCAATCATCGGTCCGTCGGGGGCGGGCAAGTCGAGCCTGCTGCAGTTGCTGGGCACGGCCATCGAGCCCAGTACCGGCACCGTCGAACTGCTCGATATGGCGCCCTGGCGGTTGTCCGCGGGTGCGCGCCAGCGCCTGCGCGCGCGGATCGCCCTGATCCATCAAGCACCGCCGTTGCCACCGCGCCAGCGAGTAGTGACGGCGGTGCTGGCGGGGCGCCTGGGGCAGTGGAGCACCTTGCGCGGGCTACTCAACCTGCTGCATCCGGCGGATGTTCCGGGTGTGCGCGAAGTGCTGACTGACCTGGGCATGGCCGAGAAGATTTTTGTTCAGTGCGGGCAATTGTCCGGCGGCCAGTTGCAACGGGTCGGCATTGCCCGGGCGCTGTACCAGCAACCAGAGATACTGCTGGCCGACGAGCCGGTATCGGCCATGGATCCGGTGCTGGCCGAACACAGCCTGAAAACCCTCAACCAGCATGCCAGCGAGCGCGGCGTGACCCTGATCGCCAGCCTGCATGCGGTAGAGCTGGCGCTGGCGCATTTTCCACGGGTAATCGGTATTCGCGAAGGGCGTATCGTCTTTGATCGCCCGGCGAGCGAGGTCTCCAGCGAGATGCTCGATGCGCTGTATGCCAACGAACAGTTGGTGTCGCCGCCGTTACCGCTGCCGGCTTTGAGCCTGCAGATTCCCCGATGCTGAAGGCCGATAGCCGCGACCCGGCGGCACTGCCCAGGTTGTTGCTGGCGCTGTTGGCGATTGCCCTGTTGTGGCCGGGCATCCGCCTCAGTGAGCTGAACCCCGGGGTGTTGCTGCAGGCCGATAACCGCCGCGAGATGGGCAATTTTGTCAGCGCCTTCTGGCCGCCGGCCCATGAGCCTGATTTCCTGCGGCTGCTTTGGGATGCCACTTTGCAGACCCTGGCAGTGGCTACCGCCGGCATGACCCTAGCCTTGCTGCTGGCGATCCCGGCCAGCCTGCTGGCCAGCCGGGCGCTGTCGTTGCGCGCTGCCTCCCGCGGCGGTCGCCTGGGCTTCTGGTCGTGCACCCTGCGCCTGCCGGTGCGCGGCCTGTTGATCTTCCTGCGAAGCGTGCCGGAGATCGTCTGGGCACTGTTGTTCGTCCGCGCGGTCGGCCTGGGCCCGACCGCCGGGGTGCTGGCCATCGCCATTACCTACAGCGGCATGCTTGGCAAGGTCTACGCGGAGATCTTCGAATCGGTCGACCAGCGCCCGGCCCATGCCTTGTTGCATGCCGGCAGCAGCCGCTTGAGCGCGTTTTTTTACGGCGTCCTGCCCGCAGCGGCGGCGGAGCTGGTGTCCTACACGGTGTACCGCTGGGAATGTGCGATCCGTGCCTCGGTGGTGATGGGCTTTGTCGGCGCGGGCGGGTTGGGCCAGCAGATCGACCTGTCCATGCGCATGTTCGCCGGCGCCGAGGTGGCGAGCATGCTGCTGACGTTTCTGCTGCTGGTATGGCTGGCCGACCAGCTCAGTCGCCTGCTGCGCGGGAGGCTGGCATGAGAGCGTTGATCAACACGGCGCTGGTGCTGGTGCTGTTGGCGGCGGTGGCAGCTTCGTTCGCTTATTTGAGCCTTGATCTGCAGGCGCTGTTTGGCGATGGCGGGTTAGGGCAGATGGGCGCTTACGCGCTGCGATTCCTCAGCCCCGACCTGAGCCCCGATCACCTGCGGGCGGTTGGCAAAGGCGCACTGGAAACCCTGGCCATGTCAGGGCTGGGTACCTTGCTTGCGGTGGTGCTCGGCCTGTTGCTGGCCTTGCCGGCTGCCGGGCGTTTTGGCTGGCCGTTGCAAGGCGTTGCGCGCCTGCTGCTCAACGCATTGCGCGCGATTCCGGAGCTGGTGTGGGCGGCCTTGACCGTCCTCGCCGCGGGCCTTGGGCCCAATGCCGGCACGCTGGCCTTGGCCTTGCATACCTCAGGCGTACTCGGCCGCCTGTTCGCCGAAGCCCTGGAAAACGCCCCGCCAGAACCGGCTGCGGCCATTCGCCTGCAAGGCGGCAGCCAGGTCACGGCGTTCTGCTTCGGCACCTTGCCCAACCTCTGGCCGCAGTTGCTGGCCTACAGCCTGTACCGCTGGGAAAACAACATCCGCATGGCCAGCGTGCTGGGTTTTGTTGGTGCCGGTGGCCTGGGGCAGATGCTCTACACCACCCTGAGCCTGTTCCAGGAAGCCCAGGCCAGCACGGTGATCATCGCCATGCTGGTGCTGGTGTTGCTGGTGGATGCCTTGAGTGATGTGCTCAGGCAGCGCTTTGTGCGGGTTTGAGCGGTAACCCCAGGCTCACGTCATCGACAATCGCCTTGGCCATTTCGCCGAGCAGATGCGCGGCCCAGACTAGGGTAGGATCTTCTTCCGTGGCGCCTAGCACGGTCAGTTTGTTGATGCAGCCGAGCATCAGCGAGGCGTGTTCCAGTGCCTGTTCGCAGGGGATGCCCGGGTTGATGTGGAACAACCTGGTAAGGCTTGCTGTGCCGATCGTTTCATTGCTCATGGGGTGATCCTCGGGTCGGCCTTGCCGCCCATCGCCGGCAAGGCCGGCTCCCACAGTGGATCTCTGTTCGCCGGACCTGTGAAGCAGTTGTCCTAATCAAGCTGCCACACACAGTGGACCTGTGTTCGCCGAACCCTGTGGGAGCTGGCCTTGCCAGCGATCGAGCGCGAAGCGCTCGCTATCAGTGGGCTATCTGAACGCAGGCCAGCGCCTGCTCAACCCGCCAGCGCGCTGTTTCCATCTCGTGCAGGGCAGTACGCACCAGCGCCTGTCCATGCAAATCGGGATGTAACAACACTGCTTGCTGGCTGACAGCCAGGGCACAGGTCAGATGCTCGCCGGCCTGTACGAGGATGTCTTCGAGGCAATGAGGGGAATCGGTGGGGAGATGCGGGGGATCGGGGACTATTTTCAGCATGGTCAACTCCTGTATCGGTCGAGCCGCCACAAACCCGCTGTCAAACAGGAGGGTGGCAGCAGTACGTGGGTTGACAGACCGGTGATACAGGAACCGGCGCACACGAATGTGCCCCACGCACAGCTGCCATAGAGCAGTGCGACTGTATCAACAGCGGTCTGTCAAAACCGGTCGTTGATTTGGCAACGACCGGCCAAGACTAGGCAGCTAGCGACGCAGGCGCAACAACTGAAGTGCCTGGGGATTATGCTTGGGAAATGGACTACACGAAACAGCGAAACAGCGGTATCCAGCAACCTTTCTCTCGGTGTCATTGTTGCCATCTTCAGGCATCTGCATAACCCGGCCAAATTTCTGGCCAGGCGATGAGAGGTGTGGGTTGCTGGTTGCTTGCTTGTATCCAATGGGATACATTGGTGTGAGCCTTGAAATACAGTGTTTTGCAGACGCCCAGATTCACCTCTTGGTTGATTTCCGTACGCGACATGCGTGCAAGGGTGGCAATTGCACGGCGGGAAATCTGGGAGATGTGAAGTCCGTCGGTGGTCAGGTGTCCGAGATGCGCATCGATGTGGGGGCGGGTTATCGGGTGTATTTCACGGCTCGGGACGGTGTAGTCATTGTTTTGTTGGCAGGTGGTGACAAGTCATCGCAATCTGTTGATATCCAACTGGCCAGGAAGCTGGCCAAGGAAATTTGATATGAGTTTGTCACTTACTACGTTTGATATGGCCGCGTTGCTCGATAGCGATGAGGCAATCAGCGAGTACCTCTCTCAAGTGCTGGCGGATGGTGATCATGACGAACTGATTCGCGCCCTCGGCTATATCGCCAAGGCTCGCGGCATGAGCCAGATCGCATCTGCCAGTGGATTGGGGCGCGAGAGCCTGTACAAGGCGTTGACCCCTGGTGCGAAGCCTCGTTTTGACACTGTGCTGAAGGTCATCCGGGCGCTAGGGATTGATCTTCTGGCCCACCCTCATGCTTCGTCGAGACTCTGAGTCGCCCGCACTCGATTGCACGTCAATGGGTAGATTCGCCAACCAGCTCCCCACACTGCGCATCCCGTTGCATCGACTCCAAATTCCTTTCGATGGTTTCACAAATCGCATCCATCTGAATCTGATGCTCACTGATCCGGAACGGGCTCTGCAAATCCGTGCCGATGCGCTCGATGGCCAGCAGCATAAACCCCACCACGGTCGACGCCAGCGGGGTAAACCAGCCCAGCGATTCGACCAGCCCGATCGGCACGATCAAACAGAACAGCGAAATAAACAGCCGCGGGAAATACACGTAAGGGTAGGGCAGGGGCGTGTTGGCGATGCGCTCCATGCCGCCCTGGCTGTTGGACAGGTCGACCAGGGTCGATTCCAGCCGCGCCAGGCGAATGCTGTCCAGGCGCCCGGCCTTGTATTCGCGGGTTAGCAGCGCCGCAGAGCCGGTGAGGATGTCGTTGGCGAAGTTGTTCGAGCGGCTGCGCCGGGCGAATTCTTCGGGCGGGATGAAGGCCATCAGTTCATCCGGGCACGGTTCGCCGCGAAGGTGTGCGGCCAGGCAGTTCACATAGGCGATATGGCGGCGCAGCAACGTCGTCTTGATCGGGTTGACGCCGTCATCCAAATCATCGATCAGCGTCAGCACCTGGCGGGCAAAGCTGCGTGAACTGTTGACCAGCCCGCCCCACAAGGTGCGCGCTTCCCACCAGCGGTTGTAGGCGCTGCTGTTGCGAAAGCTGACCAGCACCACCAGCGCCGAACCGAGCAGGGTCAGCGGCATCAAGGGCAGGGTGAACTTGCTGTTGAAGAACAGCATGAAGTCGATGGTTACCAGCACGTCCCAGATCAGCAGCCAGAACAGCGACCAGCCGACGTAGCCGAGGGTTTTGACGATCAGGCGGTATTTGCGGGCAATGGCGTCTTTCACAGGTGAACCTCGAACGGCGGATGCACAGCATCGGACGCCGCCGCGCGCTCAAGGTTCGTTACAGCTCATCGATGGGCTACAGCGTCTGCTTCATCTGCACCAACGCCACCCGTGTATTGCCGGGACCCTGGCGTTCTTCGATGGCGAAGGGTGTAAAGCCCAGTTGTGGATAAAGCAGCAGCCCGGCGGTGTTGCTGTTGAAACATGAGACCTGTACTTCACGGGCCTCGAACTGACGGCGCGCCAGCTCGATCATGCTCTGCACCAGATACCGCGCTACGCCATGGCCGCGCGCGGCGGGGGCCACCACCACATTGCCAAGGGCGCAAACGCCGCCGTGCTCGGCCTTGTAGAAGTTGGCAAAGGCCAGCACCGTACCGTCGCCCTCGACCACGGTCGAACCGCTACGCTGGGCGATGGCCTCGCTCAGTTGCGCGGGTGTCAGCGGGTACTTGGCCTTGGGGAACATGTAGAACAGCTCGTCCGGGCCCTGGGGGAAGCAGCAGATGGCAGCGATGTCCTGAGGCTGGACGGGGCGGTGGGTCAATTGCATTAGAGAATCTCGATCAGCTGAAGGGTGAAAGAAATGCTGGGTGCACTCGCTACATCAGAAACGCTTCAGGGCTATTGGGCGTTGCACTGCCGGCCAGATTGCGCTGCGCGTCGGTGAACAGTTGGTCGACCGTATTGGCCAGGTATTCCCAGAAACGCTCGTTATCCACGGTCTGCGCCACGACGTCGGCCGGAAGGAAGCGACGCATCTCGGCACGAAAATCGATTTTGACCTGCTCATCCTTCAGTAGAGAGGCCGTTCGTGCTGCGCCTTGGTTCACGAATATCTCGGCGGCTACAGCGTGATCGTGCAGTTTGTTTTTGAGTAGCTCGTAAGCCGGGGTTATGGCACGTTGCTTCAGCCAGGTCAGGTCCCACAAGTCCCGGTTCTTGATCCGTCCCCGGCGCAGTGCAAAGGCGAGGATCTTGTCGACAAATATTTCTTCGAGGCTTTCAGCGTTGAGGATCAAGCCTTCGGTGCCCATGTCTACCCCATAGGGGTTGAGCAAGGTCATGGGTTTTTTCTGGTAAGAAGGGATGGCGCAGATATCGATGTGGATACGCTGTGCGGGAAGGGGCCGGGCTTCAGGGCGGGTCTGTATGCGCAGTTTCCAGGTGTCGACGTTGCCTTGTTCGCGGGTTGGCTCACTGACATCGACCTGCAGGCCGTACTTCTCGTTGAGTTTGCCCGCCAAGGTGGCTTTCAGTGCTGCAAAGTCTTCGCGCTGAAAGTCGGCGCCACCCGTGAAGTCCAGGTCTTCGCTCAATTGCCTCGAGCCGTAGCAGGCGCGCAGGCAGGTGCCACCGATGAAACAGAGTTTTTCGAGCATGCCCGACTCACTCAGTACGCGCATGATGTCGTGATGCAGCAGCTCCTTTTCCACCACCACTTGCAAGGGGGCCAGTTCCGGAGTGTTCTGCAGCGCATGCTGTACCAGTTGGTCAAACAAACTCATTGGCGACACTCCAGTCGATCAGGTCGAGGTTTCTTTTCGCGACTTTCATATCGCGCAGGGCCAACGCGGGTTTGGCCCGCCACAGCCGGCAGCGGTGGTCGTAGTCGAGGTGCTCGCTCAGTGCTGCAGCCTTGCGTTGGGTGTGGATGAACTCAATGGTGCCGAATGAGGCGCACACCAAGGTTTGGCTGCGGCCGGAAGACATTACCGTAATCCAGTTGATCGGGACCTGCGAAATGATCCCGACATCGCTTAAAGCGGTTTCCAGGCTGATGTAATTGAATGCGTTCGCCCGTAGGCGCGCAGCGGCGTGATAAAGCACCAGGCCAGGGTTGGCTTTGGCCGGGTTGAACAGGTATAGGCCGCGGCACAGGCGTATCAGTTTGTCGTCCCTGGAAGCTCGGCTCAGTAGGGCTCGATAGGCCGTGTCGGAAAGTTCAGGTACCAATGCGCGCATGTCAGTCGGCGTGAACAGATAACGTTCAGGCGTTGCCAACGCGTACAGGCCCTCATACAGGCGCCTTAGCGGTTGGGCGGGCAACAGCACTTTTTTGGGCATTAGCTCTACACAAAGTGATGGAAAGTATCACTTAGTGTAGAACATATTCAGTTTACGAGTGGCAGATGCGCAAACGCTCAAGACAAACCTGGAAATGGAATCCCCACGCTGCGCCAGGGTCCACCTTGATAAGGTGCCCTTCGGCTGCATCGACCCACAAGGAGCAACCTCATGAAAGCACTCTTGTTCACTGCCGCCCTGGCAACAGCGGGCGCCGCCCAGGCCCAGACCGTGGAAATGGCCCTGGTGGGCGTCGATGGCAGCGCCAAACCTGTTGGTACCATCACCATCGAGCAGAACCAATACGGCACCTTGCTCACGCCTGACCTGCGCGACTTGCCGCCGGGTGTACATGGCTTTCACCTGCACGAAAAACCTTCTTGCGCACCCGCACCCGCCGATGGCAAGACCACGCCGGCAGGTGCTGCGGGCGGGCACTGGGATCCGCAACAGAGTAAAAAACACCTGGGCCCGTACGACGATGCCGGGCATAAAGGCGACCTGCCTGCCCTGTATGTCAACGCCGACGGCACCGCCCGCTATCCAGTCCTGGCCCCACGCCTGAAGGCCGAGGAATTCAAGGGCCATGCGCTGATGGTGCATGGCGGTGGTGATAATCACAGTGATCATCCGCAGGCGTTGGGTGGTGGTGGGGCGCGGATTGCGTGTGGGGTGGTGCAATAAGGGGCTATCCACTGCGCAATGCGCTAGGCCTGCACGTGTTGCAATAACGGCGCGTTGGGCGTGTCTGCCTCACGGCGATGAAATCCACCGACAGGTGCAGCGCCTGATCTGCCGGGCACAAAAAAACCGACCCTAGGGTCGGTTTCTTGTTGCGTTTGGTGCCCCGAGGGAGACTCGAACTCCCACTCCTTTCGAAAACGGATTTTGAATCCGCCGCGTCTACCAATTCCGCCATCAGGGCTTGTGGCGGCGAAGTATAGAGAGGCGCCTACCGTTGGTCAATCAGGTTTCATGGTCAATTTTCACCATTTCGGCTAAACTTTCCGGCCCTGTCGAACCGAACACCATCATGCGCGTCGCCGATTTC
Source organism: Pseudomonas sp. JV241A (assembly GCF_900275665.1). Taxonomy (NCBI): domain Bacteria; kingdom Pseudomonadati; phylum Pseudomonadota; class Gammaproteobacteria; order Pseudomonadales; family Pseudomonadaceae; genus Pseudomonas; species Pseudomonas sp. JV241A. The sequence goes on along the minus strand of NZ_OPYO01000032.1, from coordinate 110,772 downwards.
TCCTTTGAGCTTCCTGATTCCCTGATCGCTCGCCATCCGCTGGCGCAGCGCCATAGCAGCCGGCTGCTGACCCTGGACGGGCCGAGCGGGGCACTGGCGCATCGCCAGTTCACCGACCTGCTCGAGCATTTGCGCCCGGGCGATCTGATGGTGTTCAACAATACCCGGGTGATTCCGGCGCGTCTGTTCGGCCAGAAGGCCAGCGGCGGCAAGCTGGAGATCCTCGTCGAGCGCGTACTCGACAGCCACCGGGTACTGGCCCACGTACGTTCGAGCAAGGCGCCCAAGCCGGGCACGCCGATCGTCATCGACGGCGGTGGCGAGGCCGAGATGGTCGCCCGTCACGATGCGCTGTTCGAGCTGCGTTTTGCCGAAGAGGTGCTGCCACTGCTCGATCGCGTCGGACATATGCCGCTGCCGCCGTACATCGACCGTCCGGATGAGGGCGCCGACCGCGAGCGCTACCAGACGGTGTACGCCGAGCGCGCTGGCGCCGTGGCCGCGCCAACCGCCGGCCTGCACTTCGATGAAGAGCTGCTGGCCAAGATCGCCGCCAAAGGCGTGGAAACCGCCTTCGTCACCCTGCACGTGGGGGCTGGTACCTTCCAGCCAGTGCGGGTCGAGCGCATCGAAGACCACCACATGCATAAAGAGTGGCTGGAGGTCGGCCAGGATGTGGTCGACGCCGTGGCCGCGTGCCGCGCCCGTGGTGGGCGGGTGGTTGCCGTGGGCACCACCAGCGTGCGCTCGCTGGAAAGCGCCGCCCGTGATGGCGAGCTCAAGGCGTTCAGTGGCGACACCGATATCTTCATCTTCCCAGGCCGGCCATTCCATGTGGTCGATGCCCTGGTGACCAACTTCCATTTGCCTGAATCCACGCTGCTGATGCTGGTTTCAGCCTTCGCCGGTTACCCCGAGACCATGGCTGCCTACGCGGCGGCGGTCGAGAACGGGTACCGCTTCTTCAGTTACGGTGATGCCATGTTCATCACCCGCAATCCGGCGCCACGCGGCCCCGAGGATCAAGCATGAGTCGCACCTGTCGTATGTCCTTCGAATTGCTCGCCACCGACGGCAAGGCCCGTCGCGGCCGCCTGACCTTCCCCCGTGGCGTGGTCGAGACCCCGGCGTTCATGCCGGTGGGCACCTATGGCACGGTCAAGGGCATGCTGCCGCGCGACATCGAGGCGATCGGCGCGCACATGATCCTCGGCAACACCTTCCACCTGTGGCTGCGCCCGGGCACCGAGGTGATCAAGGCCCATGGCGACCTGCACGACTTCATGAAGTGGCAGGGCCCGATCCTTACCGACTCCGGTGGTTTCCAGGTGTTCAGCCTGGGCGCCATGCGCAAGATCCGCGAAGAGGGCGTGACGTTTGCCTCGCCGGTCGACGGCTCCAAGGTGTTCATGGGCCCGGAAGAGTCGATGCAGGTCCAGCGCGACCTGGGCTCGGACGTGGTGATGATCTTCGACGAATGCACCCCGTACCCGGCCGATGAAGACGTCGCCCGCGTATCCATGGAGCTGTCCCTGCGCTGGGCCCAGCGCTCGAAAAACGCCCACGGCGACAGCACCGCGGCGCTGTTCGGCATTGTCCAGGGTGGCATGCACGAAAACCTGCGCATGCGCTCGCTCGAAGGCCTGGAAAAGATCGGCTTCGACGGCCTGGCCATCGGCGGCCTGTCGGTGGGCGAGCCCAAGCACGAAATGATCAAGGTCCTGGATTACCTGCCAGGGCGCATGCCGGCTGACAAACCTCGTTACCTTATGGGGGTAGGCAAGCCGGAAGATCTCGTTGAGGGTGTGCGCCGCGGCGTCGACATGTTCGATTGCGTGATGCCCACGCGCAACGCGCGCAACGGTCATCTGTTTGTCGATACCGGCGTGCTGAAAATCCGTAACGCGTTCCATCGCCACGATGATTCGCCCCTGGACGCGACCTGCGATTGCTATACCTGCCAGAACTTCTCCCGTGCTTATCTGCATCACCTGGATAAATGCGGCGAAATGTTGGGCAGTATGTTGAATACGATCCATAACTTGCGCCATTACCAGCGGTTGATGGCTGGTTTACGCGAGGCTATTCAACAAGGTACATTGGCCGCCTTTGTCGATGCCTTTTACGCCAAGCGCGGGCTGCCTGTGCCGCCCTTGGACTGATGTTCTGTCGATCCCTAACAAGTACTGATTTGCAACTGGAGTGCTAAATGAGCTTTCTGATCCCTGCCGCATACGCGGACGCAGCTGCCCCAGCCGCCGGCCCAGCCGGTACTGGCTTCGAGTGGATTTTCCTGGTCGGTTTCCTGGTCATCTTCTACCTGATGATCTGGCGCCCGCAGGCCAAACGTGCCAAAGAGCAGAAGAACCTGCTGAGCAACCTGCAAAAAGGTGACGAAGTTGTCACCAACGGCGGTATCGCCGGCAAGATCGTCAAAGTTGCCGACGACTTCGTCGTTCTGGAAGTGTCCGACAACGTCGAGCTGAAGTTCCAGAAGGGCGCCGTAGCCGCGACCCTGCCTAAAGGCACGCTCAAAGCGATCTAAGTTTCAGTTTTTTACCAATCGACGGGGCGCGCAAGGCGCCCCGCGTCTTGAACGGGCGGCGTGATGCTGAACAAATACCCTCTGTGGAAATACGCACTGATCCTGGTGGTACTGGCGATCGGTTTTATTTATTCCGCTCCCAACCTCTACCCTGATGATCCGGCCGTTCAGGTCAGCGGTGCCAGTACTGCACTGCAGGTCACTCAGGCCGATCTGGACCGCGTGAGCAAAGCGCTCAATGAGTCCGGTATCCAGGTCAAGGCTGCAAGCCTGGGCGAGAAGGGCAAGGTTGGCCTGGTGCGCCTGACCAAACAGGAAGACCAACTGCCAGCCAAGGACGTAGTGCGCAAGGCACTGGGCGACGACTATGTAGTAGCGCTCAACCTGGCCCCGACTACCCCGCAATGGCTGCGCAACCTGGGCGCAAGCCCGATGAAGCTGGGTCTGGACCTTTCCGGTGGTGTGCACTTCCTGCTTGAAGTGGACATGGACAAGGCCATGTCGGCCCGCCTGAAAGTCTACGAAGGCGAAGTCAAAAGCCTGCTGCGCAAAGAGCGCGTGCGCTACCGCAGCCTGCCGCAACAAGATGGCGGCATCCAGCTGGGCTTCTCCGATGATGAATCCCGCGAACAGGCCCGTAGCCTGATCCGCAAGAATTTCAATGATTTCGAGCTGACCACCACCGAGCGTAACGGCCTGTCCGTGCTGCGCCTGGCGATTACCCCGGCCAAGGTCGCGGAAATCCGTGAATACTCGATCAAGCAGAACCTGACCACGGTACGTAACCGCGTCAACGAGCTGGGTGTAGCCGAGCCACTGGTTCAGCGCCAGGGTGCCAACCGCATCGTGGTCGAGCTGCCAGGCGTGCAGGACACCGCCGAAGCCAAGCGTATTCTCGGCAAGACCGCCAACCTCGAATTCCGCCTGGGCGCTGAGCCTGGTGCCTCGAAAGCCACCACCGAAACCTTCGAGTTCCGCGAAGGCGGTCGTTCGGCGGCGGTCGAGCGTGGGCTGATCATCACCGGTGACCAGGTCACCGACGCTCAGGCCAGCTTCGACGAGCAAGGCCGTCCGCAAGTGAACATCCGTCTGGATGGTCATGGCGGCGAGCTGATGAGCCGCGCTACCCGTAGCAACGTCGGTCGCAGCATGGCGGTTATCTTCATCGAACAGCGTCCTACCACGCGCTACGTCAAGCAGATGGTCGACGGCGTCGAGAAAGACGTTGCCGTGCAGACCTTCACCGAAGAGAAGAAGATCATCAGCCTGGCGACCATTCAGTCGCCACTGGGCAGCCAGTTCCGTATCACTGGCCTGAACGGTCAGGGCGAATCGTCGGAACTGGCCCTGCTGCTGCGTGCCGGTGGCCTGGCGGCGCCGATGTACTTCGCTGAAGAGCGCACCATCGGCCCGAGCCTGGGTGCCGACAACATCACCAAGGGTATCGACGCTTCCCTGTGGGGCATGCTGTTCGTCTCGCTGTTCATCATGGCCATCTACCGCTTCTTCGGCCTGATCGCGACCATCGCCCTGGCCGGTAACATGGTCATGCTGCTGGCGCTGATGTCCCTGCTGGGGGCGACGCTGACCCTGCCAGGTATCGCCGGTATCGTCCTGACCATGGGTATGGCGGTCGACGCCAACGTGCTGATCTTCTCGCGGATCCGCGAAGAGCTGGCCAATGGCATGTCGGTGCAACGCGCCATCCACGAAGGCTTCAACCGTGCCTACACGGCGATTGTCGACGCCAACCTGACCACCTTGCTGGTCGGCGGCATCCTCTTCGCCATGGGTACCGGCCCGGTCAAGGGCTTCGCGGTTACCATGTCCCTCGGGATTTTCACCTCGATGTTCACGGCCGTCATGGTTACCCGCGCAATGGTCAACCTGACCTGCGGCGGGCGTGATATCAAGAAGCTGTGGGTTTAAGGGGCTGCCATGTTACGTACCATCAACTTCATGGGTGTGCGCAACCTTGCGTTCGGCATCACCCTGCTTCTGACCGTGCTGGCGCTGTTCAGCTGGTTCTACAAAGGGCTCAACTTCGGCCTGGACTTCACCGGCGGTACGCTCATCGAGCTGACCTACGAGCGTCCGGCCAACCTCGGCCAGGTCCGTGAGGAGCTGGTCAAGGCCGGCTTCCAGGATGCCGTGGTGCAGAGCTTCGGTGCGACTACCGACCTGCTGGTGCGCATGCCTGGCGATGACCCGCTGCTGGGTAATCGTGTGTCCGAGGCGCTGCAAAAGGTCAGTACCGACAACCCGGCTGTGGTCAAGCGCGTCGAATTCGTTGGCCCGCAGGTCGGTGAAGAGCTGCGCGACCAGGGCGGCCTGGGCATGTTGCTGGCCCTGGGCGGCATCATGATCTACCTGGCCTTCCGCTTTCAGTGGAAGTTCGCCCTGGGTGCGATCCTGTCGCTGATCCACGACGTGGTCGTGACCATGGGTATCCTTTCGTTCTTCCAGATCACCTTCGACTTGACGGTGCTGGCGGCGGTGCTGGCGATCATCGGTTACTCGCTCAACGACACCATCGTTGTGTTCGACCGGGTGCGTGAGAACTTCCGGGTACTGCGCAAGGCCTCGCTGATCGAGAACATCAATATCTCGACCACCCAGACCCTGCTGCGGACCGTGGCGACGTCGGTATCGACCTTGCTGGCCATTGCCGCACTGCTGTTCTTCGGTGGCGACAACCTGTGGGGCTTCTCCCTGGCGCTGTTCATCGGTGTCATGGCCGGTACCTACTCGTCGATCTACATCGCCAACGTGGTGCTGATCTGGCTCAACCTGAACAGTGAAGACCTGATCCCGACGGTGAAAGCCGAAGGTGTGGACGAACGTCCATAAGGGTTTTCCCACATTGTGGGTCGTACAAAAAGGCGCGAGTGTTGAACTCGCGCCTTTTTTTATGCTCCAAGGCAGGGAGAAGGCGGGCAATGTTCCGCAGGTACGATCAGGAGGTTCACGTGAACAAGTCGATGCTGGTGGGTGCGGTTCTGGGTGCTGTCGGTGTAACAGCCGGAGGTGCTGTTGCCACCTACAGCCTGGTCAAGGGCGGGCCGGAATACGCCGAGGTGTTGGCGGTGCAACCGGTCAAGCAGACGGTCAAGACACCCCGTGAAGTGTGCAAGGACGTCACCGTGACGCGTCAGGCGCCGGTGAAGGATCAGCACCAGATCGCCGGTACCGTGGTCGGTGCCCTGGCAGGTGGCCTGCTGGGTAACCAGATCGGCGGCGGCACCGGTAAAAAGATCGCTACCGTGGCCGGTGCGGTCGGTGGCGGCTATGCCGGCAACAAGGTGCAGGAAGGCATGCAGGAGCGTGATACCTACACCACTACGCAAACCCGCTGCAACACGGTCAATGACCTGAGCGAGAAGGTTGTTGGCTATGACGTGAAGTATTCGATCGGCGACAAGGTCGGTCAGGTGCGCATGGACCGTGACCCAGGCTCGCAAATTCCGCTGGATAAAGAAGGCAAGCTGGTGCTGAGCCAGGCCCAGCCAGGCCAGTAACGGCGCGGTCTCTGTGGGAGCTGGCCTTGCCGGCGATCGAGCGCGAAGCGGTCGTAATCCAGGCACCGGCTACAGTGTTGGCTATACCGGCCTCATCGCTGGCAAGCCAGCTCCCACAGAGAGAAGGTGGTTCATAAGGCCAAAAAAAAGCACCCCGAAGGGTGCTTTTTTTGTGTTCGATCGAACTTAGCGTTTGATCGAAGCAGGCAGGTGCGGCTGGATAGCAGTCAGGACGGCCTTGAAGCACTTGGTGTTGCCGGCAACGATGTGACCCTTCTCGAGGAAGTCGTGGCCACCGGTGAAGTCGCTCACCAGGCCGCCAGCTTCCTGGATCAGCAGCGCGCCTGCAGCCATGTCCCACTCCGACAGGCCCGATTCCCAGAAGGCATCGAAACGACCGGCGGCAACGTAGGCCAGGTCCAGGCTGGCAGCACCGGCGCGGCGGATGCCGGCGGTCTGGCCGACCAGGGCGCGGAACATGCCCAGGTAGTTGTCCAGGTCAGCCATCTGGTTGTCGCGGAACGGGAAGCCGGTACCCAGCAGGGCGCCTTCCAGGCTGGTGCGAGGGCTGACGCGCAGGCGACGACCGTTCAGCTGGGCGCCACGGCCACGGCTGGCGGTGAATTCTTCCTGGCGGACAGGGTCCAGTACCACGGCGTGCTCAAGGCGGCCACGGTATTTGCAGGCAATGCTGACAGCAAAGTGCGGAACGCCACGCAGGAAGTTGGTGGTGCCATCCAGTGGGTCGATGATCCACAGGTAGTCCTTGCCTTCTTCGCCGCTACCGGCATGCAGGCCGGTTTCTTCGCCGTAGATGGAGTGGTTCGGGTAGGCCTTGCGCAGGGCATCGATGATTTTCTGCTCTGCGGCGCGATCGACTTCGGAGACGTAATCCTTGGCGTCTTTTTCATCAACCTTGATGCTATCCAGGCGCTCGATGGAGCGGAAAATCAATTCACTGGCGCTGCGGGCGGCGCGCAGCGCGATATTCAGCATGGGCTGCATGGACGTTTCACCTGGGTCGTTAAAGAAAGCCGAACATTCTAGCAGAAAACTTTGCGCGAAGAAGGGTGACATTTGCTTTCGTAGCGTAAAGTCGGTCGCTTCTGTAAGATTTGCTCCCCCTTCGCAACGTCTGTGAGCGCTCGCCTTGCTGCAAAATATTCGTGTTGTTCTGGTCAATACCAGCCACCCCGGCAATATCGGCGGCGCTGCGCGTGCCATGAAAAACATGGGCTTGTCGCGGCTGGTGCTGGTCGACCCGCAGAGTTTCCCGTCCCCCGAGGCCGATGCCCGTGCGTCGGGTGCCGATGACGTGCTGGCCGGTGCGCAAGTGGTCGCCAGCCTCGAAGATGCGCTGGTCGGTTGCAACCTGGTGTTTGGCACCAGTGCCCGCGAGCGGCGCATCCCCTGGCCGCTGGTCGATCCGCGCGAGTGCGCCAGCAAAGTCATCGAGCATGCCACCCAGGGCGAGGAGATCGCCCTGGTGTTTGGTCGTGAGCACGCGGGCCTGACCAACGAAGAGCTGCAGCGTTGCCACTTTCATGTGCACATTCCCTCGAACCCGGACTTCAGCTCGCTGAACCTCGGTGCCGCGGTGCAAGTGCTGTCCTATGAAGTGCGCATGGCCTGGCTGGCGCTGGAAGGGCAGTCGTTGAAGTCGGAAAAAATCGACGTGGCGTCGGAGCGCAGCAGCGAGCTGGCGACCATGGATGAAATGGAGCTGTTCTACGAGCACCTGGAAAAGACCCTGGTCGCTATCGGCTTTCTCGACCCGCAGAAGCCCAAGCACCTGATGCCGCGCCTGCGTCGGTTGTATGGGCGCAGCTCGGTCGATCGTTCGGAAATGAGTATTTTGCGCGGCATTCTCACGGAAACCCAGAAAGCGGCCCGTGGCGAACCGCATAAGCGGAAGGATCAATAGATGTTCGAGCGTCTGCGTGAAGATATCCAGAGCGTTTTCCACCGTGATCCGGCGGCGCGCAATGCCTTTGAAGTGCTGACCTGCTACCCGGGCATGCACGCAATCTGGCTGCACCGCGCGGCGCACGCCCTGTGGCGGCGGGACTGGAAGTGGCTGGCCCGGCTGGTGTCGAACTTCGGCCGCTGGCTGACCGGGATCGAGATTCACCCCGGCGCCAAGGTTGGCCGACGCTTTTTCATTGACCACGGCATGGGTATCGTCATCGGCGAAACCGCCGAGATTGGCGACGACGTCACCCTGTACCAGGGCGTGACCCTGGGGGGCACCACCTGGAACAAGGGCAAGCGTCACCCGACCCTGGAAGATGGCGTTGTCGTCGGTGCCGGGGCCAAGGTGCTGGGGCCGTTCACTGTCGGCGCCGGGGCCAAGATCGGCTCCAACGCGGTGGTGACCAAGGCGGTGCCGGCCGGTGCGACCGCCGTGGGTATCCCGGGGCGGATCATCGTCAAGACCGATGCCGAGGTCGAGGCCAGGCGCAAGGCCATGGCCGAGAAGATCGGCTTCGATGCCTATGGTGTCAGCGAGGACATGCCCGACCCGGTGGCTCGCGCCATTGGTCAGTTGCTCGACCACCTGCAGGCTGTCGACGGACGCCTGGAGGACATGTGCGGCGCGCTGAAGAACCTGGGCAGCGACTACTGCGCCAAGGAGCTGCCGGCTTTGCGTGAAGAAGACTTCGCCGAGATCAAGGATGAGGCCCGTAGCGACGCGTCGACGCATTGACAGAAGGGGCGTGCGCAAGCGCCCCTTAGTTTGCTATCATTCCGCCGCCCTCTTGCGGTAAACCCGACTAAAGCACTAGGTCTTATAGTTGACTTAAATGCTCGGGAATAGCATACTCGCTCCCATCCCGTAACCCCGTGGTACCTACTAGCCATGCGACTGACTACAAAAGGCCGATACGCCGTGACCGCCATGCTCGACCTGGCGTTGCACGCGCAGAATGGGCCGGTGTCTCTGGCCGACATTTCCGAGCGCCAAGGCATCTCCCTCTCTTATCTGGAGCAGCTGTTTGCAAAGCTGCGCCGCAGCGGCCTGGTTTCCAGTGTGCGCGGCCCTGGCGGCGGCTATCAGCTGTCGCGAAGCATGGAGAGCATTCAGGTCGCCCAGGTCATCGATGCGGTTAACGAATCGGTCGATGCCACGCGTTGCCAGGGCCTGGGTGATTGCCACGCCGGCGACACCTGCCTGACCCACCACCTGTGGTGCGACCTCAGCCAGCAGATTCACGAATTCCTCAGCGGCATCAGCCTGGCTGACCTTGTCACTCGCCGTGAGGTACAAGAAGTCGCCCAGCGCCAGGACCTGCGTCGTATTGCAGGCCGGGCAACGCAGCTGGACAAGATTGAGACGTCTGCCGTCGAATGACCGTTTCGACGCGCGGCGCGACCGCCTGATAGGAGATATTCAATGAAGTTGCCGATCTACCTCGATTACTCCGCGACCACCCCGGTCGATCCACGCGTTGCCCAGAAGATGAGCGACTGCCTGCTGGTCGACGGGAACTTCGGTAACCCGGCGTCGCGCTCCCACGTCTTTGGCTGGAAAGCCGAAGAAGCGGTCGAGAACGCCCGTCGCCAGGTCGCTGACCTGGTCAATGCCGACCCGCGGGAAATTGTCTGGACCAGCGGTGCCACCGAGTCCGACAACCTGGCAATCAAGGGCGTCGCGCACTTCTACAGCACCAAGGGCAAGCACCTGATCACCTCCAAGATCGAGCACAAGGCTGTTCTGGACAGCACTCGTCAGCTGGAGCGTGAAGGCTTCGAAGTCACCTACATCGAGCCGGGCGCCGATGGCCTGATCACTCCGGCCATGGTCGAAGCAGCCCTGCGTGAAGACACCATCCTGGTGTCGATCATGCACGTGAACAACGAAATCGGCACCATCAACGACATCGCCGCCATCGGCGAGCTGACCCGCGCCCGCGGCGTCATGTTCCACGTCGATGCCGCGCAGTCCACCGGCAAGGTCGAAATCGACCTGCAGAAGCTGAAAGTCGACCTGATGTCGTTCTCGGCGCACAAAACCTACGGCCCTAAAGGCATCGGCGCGTTGTACGTCAGCCGCAAGCCTCGCGTGCGCCTGGAAGCCACCATGCACGGCGGCGGTCACGAGCGCGGCATGCGTTCGGGCACCCTGGCTACCCACCAGATCGTCGGCATGGGTGAAGCCTTCGCCATCGCCAAAGAGCTGATGGCCAGCGAGAACGTGCGCATCAAGGCCCTGAGCGACCGCTTCTACAAGCAGGTCGAAGGCCTTGAAGAGCTGTACATCAACGGCAGCATGACCGCGCGCATTCCGCACAACCTGAACCTGAGCTTCAACTACGTCGAAGGCGAGTCGCTGATCATGGCGCTCAAGGACCTGGCCGTTTCGTCCGGCTCGGCCTGTACTTCGGCTTCGCTCGAGCCGTCCTATGTGCTGCGTGCCCTGGGCCGCAACGACGAACTGGCACACAGCTCGATCCGCTTCACCTTCGGTCGTTTCAGCACCGAAGAAGAAATCGACTACGCCGCGCAGAAGGTTTGCGAGGCCGTAACCAAGCTGCGCGAATTGTCGCCGCTGTGGGATATGTACAAAGACGGCGTCGACATCTCCAAGATCGAGTGGGCTGCGCACTAAGTAGTCGCCGGCAAGAGCGGCTCTCTGATGAGGAAGGAATTGCACCATGGCATACAGTGAAAAGGTCATCGACCATTACGAAAACCCGCGTAACGTCGGCAAGATGAATGCCGAGGACCCGGATGTCGGCACCGGCATGGTCGGCGCTCCGGCGTGCGGCGACGTCATGCGCCTGCAGATCAAGGTCAACGAGCAGGGCGTCATCGAAGACGCCAAGTTCAAGACCTACGGCTGCGGTTCGGCCATCGCTTCCAGCTCCCTCGCTACCGAGTGGATGAAGGGCAAGACCCTGGACGAAGCCGAGACCATCAAGAACACCCAGCTGGCCGAAGAGCTGGCGCTGCCGCCGGTTAAAATCCACTGCTCGGTACTCGCCGAGGACGCCATCAAGGCGGCCGTGCGCGATTACAAGCAGAAGAAAGGTTTGCTCTAAGGTCGCCTGTTGCAGGTAAGGAGTCTCGATGGCTATCAGCATGACAGAAGCCGCCGCCAAACATGTGCGGCGCTCCCTCGACGGACGCGGCAAAGGTGAAGGTATTCGCCTTGGCGTGCGCACCACTGGCTGCTCGGGCCTGGCCTATGTGCTCGAGTTCGTCGATCAGCCGGACAGCGAAGACCTGGTCTTCGAAAGCCATGGCGAGAAGGTGATCATCGATCCGAAAAGCCTGACGTACCTCGACGGTACCGAGCTGGATTTCGTCAAGGAAGGGTTGAACGAAGGCTTCAAGTTCAACAACCCCAACGTGCGCGGTGAGTGTGGCTGCGGCGAAAGCTTCAACGTCTGAGGCTGCGCGTGGGTACTCCTTGTCATTTCGCCCTGTTTGACCTGCAACCTGGCTTCCGTCTGGACCTCGACAAGCTGGCCGTTCGCTATCGCGAGCTGGCCCGCGAGGTCCATCCGGATCGCTTCGCCGATGCCTCCGAACGTGAACAGCGCATTGCGCTGGAGCGTTCGGCTGCGCTGAACGAGGCTTACCAGACTCTCAAGAGCGCGCCCCGGCGTGCCCGCTACCTGTTGGCGATCGGCGGTCATGAAGTACCGCAGGAAGTCACCGTCCATGATCCCGAGTTCCTCTTCCAGCAGATGCAACTGCGCGAAGAGCTCGAAGACCTCCAGGACAGTGCCGACCTCGATGGCGTGGCCGTGTTCAAGCGTCGCTTGAAAGCTGCCCAGGAAGCACTCAACGAGGACTTCGCCGCCTGCTGGGATGATGCTGCGCAGCGTGAACAGGCCGAGCGCCTGATGCGCCGCATGCAGTTTCTCGACAAGCTCGCCTACGAAGTGCGCCAGCTGGAAGAGCGCCTCGACGATTAACCCGGCGCTGCTTCTGGCGGCGCCCCTGGTATTCAGATAAGCATGGCCCTACTGCAGATCGCCGAACCCGGTCAGAGCCCTCAGCCGCACCAGCGTCGCCTGGCGGTGGGTATTGACCTAGGTACCACCAATTCCCTGGTTGCTGCCCTGCGCAGCGGCCGCAGCGAGCCCCTGCCGGATGCCCAAGGCCGGGTTATCCTGCCGTCCGCCGTGCGCTATCACGCCGACCACATCGACGTCGGCCAGCTCGCCCGCGACGCCGCCTCCAGCGACCCGCTCAACACGGTGCTGTCGGTCAAGCGCCTGATGGGCCGTGGCCTTGCAGACGTCAAGCAGCTGGGCGAGCAGTTGCCGTACCGCTTTGTCGGCGGTGAGTCGCATATGCCGTTCATCGACACTGTCCAGGGGCCGAAAAGCCCGGTGGAAGTCTCGGCCGATATCCTCAAGGTGCTGCGCCAGCGCGCCGAAGAGACCCTCGGCGGCGAGCTGGTTGGCGCAGTGATCACCGTGCCGGCCTATTTCGACGACGCCCAGCGCCAGGCCACCAAGGACGCCGCGCGTCTGGCCGGCCTCAACGTATTGCGCCTGCTCAACGAACCGACCGCGGCGGCCGTGGCCTATGGCCTGGATCAGAATGCCGAAGGCCTGGTGGCCATCTATGACCTGGGTGGCGGTACCTTCGATATATCGATCCTGCGCCTGACGGGCGGGGTCTTTGAAGTGCTGGCCACCGGTGGCGACAGCGCCCTGGGCGGCGACGACTTCGACCACGCTATCGCCAACTGGATCGTCGAGCAGGCCGGCCTGTCCTCGGACCTCGATCCGGGTGCCCAGCGCCAGTTGCTGCAAACCGCCTGCGCGGCCAAAGAGGCCCTGACTGATGCTGATTCGGTGACGGTTGCCCATGGCAGCTGGCAGGCCGAGCTGACCCGGGGCGCCTTTGATGCCCTGATCGAGCCGATGGTCGCCCGCAGCCTCAAGGCCTGCCGCCGTGCCGTGCGTGACAGCGGCGTCGAGCTCGAAGAGGTCGCCGCAGTGGTAATGGTCGGTGGTTCGACCCGCGTGCCGCGTGTGCGCGAGGCTGTAGGCGCGCTGTTTGGCCGTACCCCGCTGACCGAAATCGACCCGGACCAGGTGGTCGCCATCGGCGCCGCTATCCAGGCCGATACCCTGGCCGGTAACCGCCGTGATGGTGGCGAATTGCTGCTTCTTGACGTGATTCCGCTGTCCCTGGGCCTGGAAACCATGGGTGGGCTGATGGAGAAGGTGATTCCGCGCAACACCACCATCCCGGTTGCCCGCGCCCAGGAATTCACCACCTACAAAGATGGCCAGTCGGCCATGATGATTCACGTGCTGCAAGGCGAGCGTGAACTGATCAGTGACTGCCGCTCCCTGGCGCGCTTCGAACTGCGTGGCATTCCGGCGATGGTCGCCGGTGCGGCGAAGATCCGCGTAACCTTCCAGGTCGATGCCGACGGCCTGCTCAGCGTTTCGGCGCGCGAGCTGGGTTCGGGCGTCGAATCGAGCATCCAGGTCAAGCCGTCCTACGGCCTGACCGACGGCGAAATCGCCCGCATGCTCAAGGATTCCTTCGAACATGCCGGTTTCGACAAGGTGGCGCGCCAGTTGCGCGAACACCAGGTCGACGCCGAGCGCCTGCTCGAAGCGGTGCAGGGCGCCCTGGACGCCGATGGCGAGCGCCTGCTGGACGCCGAAGAGCGCCTGGCGATCGAGCAACAGATGCAAGACTTGCGTGATTTGATCAACGGCACCGATGGCGCGGCCATCGAGCAACAGACCAAGCGTCTGTCGCAGGTGACCGATGCCTTTGCCGCCCGTCGCCTTGATTCGACGGTAAAAGCCGCTTTGGCCGGGCGCAACCTGAATGAGATCGAGGAATAACTGATGCCGCAGGTGATTTTTCTGCCCCACGAGAGATTCTGCCCGGAAGGCATGGTCGTGGAGGCCGAGACCGGGAAATCCATTCTCGAGGTGGCCCATGACAACCACATTGAGATCGAAAGCGCTTGTGGTGGCGTCTGCGCCTGTACCACGTGCCACTGCGTCATTCGCGAAGGTTTCAATTCGCTCAATGAGGCTGACGAGCTGGAAGAGGACTTCCTGGATCGCGCCTGGGGCCTTGAGCCAACGTCGCGCCTGACCTGTCAGGCGCTGGTCGGTACAGAGGATGTAACTGTCGAGATTCCGAAATACTCGCTCAACCACGCTGCCGAAGCGCCGCATTGATCCTGGAGCCATCATGAGTCTGAAATGGGTTGATGTACTTGAGATTGCAATCCAGCTTGCCGAAAGCAAGCCGGAAGTCGATCCTCGTTATGTGAACTTCGTCGATCTGCACCAGTGGGTGCTGGCATTGCCGGAATTCAGTGACGATCCGCAGCGTGGCGGCGAGAAGGTTCTCGAAGCCATCCAGGCGGCCTGGATCGAAGAAGCCGACTGAGCGCGCTCGGCAGGTTAGGCAATCCCTTGGAACCCGCGTATAATTCGCGGGTTTAATTTTTCGCTTCACTCAACGTTTCTGGAGTTTCACCATGGCTGTTCAACGTACTTTCTCCATCATCAAGCCTGACGCAGTTGCTAAAAACGTGATCGGCGAGATCACCACCCGTTTCGAAAAAGCCGGCCTGCGCGTCGTTGCCTCGAAGCTCAAGCAACTGTCCAAAGCCGAAGCCGAAGGCTTCTACGCTGAGCACAAAGAGCGCGGTTTCTTCGGTGACCTGGTTGCCTTCATGATCTCCGGCCCTGTTGTTGTTCAGGTTCTGGAAGGCGAAAACGCCATCGCTCTGAACCGTGAGCTGATGGGCGCTACCAACCCTAAAGAAGCTGCTGCCGGCACCATCCGCGCCGACTTCGCCGAGTCCATCGACGCCAACGCCGTTCACGGTTCGGACTCCGAAGCCGCTGCTGCTCGCGAAATCTCGTACTTCTTCGCAGCTACCGAGGTAACCACTCGCTAAGCGAAAGCTTACGGGTGAGGGTGAATCCATGACGACATCGACTGGCAAAACTAACCTGTTGGGGCTAACCCAGCCGGAAATGGAAAAATTCTTCGACTCTATCGGGGAGAAGCGTTTCCGTGCCGGTCAGGTAATGAAATGGATTCACCACTTTGGCGTCGATGATTTCGACGCCATGACGAATGTCGGCAAGGTCTTGCGCGAAAAGCTCAAGGCTGTTGCCGAGATTCGCGGTCCGGAAGTGGTCAGCGAGGACATCTCCAGCGACGGCACCCGTAAATGGGTGGTGCGCGTGGCGTCCGGCAGCTGCGTCGAGACCGTGTACATCCCCCAGGGCAAGCGTGGCACATTGTGTGTCTCGTCCCAGGCCGGTTGCGCCCTGGACTGCAGTTTCTGCTCCACCGGCAAGCAAGGATTCAACAGCAACCTCACCGCCGCCGAAGTGATCGGCCAGGTGTGGATTGCCAACAAGTCGTTCGGCAGCGTGCCGGCCACCATCGACCGCGCCATCACCAACGTGGTGATGATGGGCATGGGTGAGCCATTGCTGAACTTCGACAACGTGGTCGCCGCCATGCACCTGATGATGGACGACCTCGGCTACGGCATTTCCAAGCGCCGGGTGACCCTGTCCACCTCCGGCGTGGTACCGATGATCGAAGAGCTGGCCAAGCACATCGACGTCTCCCTGGCCCTGTCGCTGCACGCGCCGAACGATGCGCTGCGCAACGAACTGGTGCCGATCAACAAGAAGTACCCGCTCAAGGTCCTGCTCGAAGCGTGCATGAACTACATGTCGCAACTGGGCGAAAAGCGCGTACTGACCATTGAGTACACCCTGCTCAAGGACGTCAACGACAAGCTCGAACACGCCGTGGAAATGGCCGAGCTGCTCAAGAACGTACCGTGCAAGATCAACTTGATCCCGTTCAACCCGTTCCCGCATTCCGGTTACGAGCGGCCGAGCAACAATGCCATCCGCCGCTTCCAGGACCACCTGCATCACGCCGGTTACAACGTCACGGTGCGTACCACCCGTGGTGAAGACATCGACGCCGCTTGCGGTCAGCTGGTTGGCCAGGTGATGGACCGTACCCGCCGCAGCGAGCGCTATATCGCCGTGCGTCAGTTGAACGCCGACGGTGAAGTGCAAGAAAGCGCCGCGCGCAACTGAAGAGAGGACCTCCATGACCCTGCGCTTCGCGCTGTCGATCCTGGCGCTCGCCCTGCTTGCAGGTTGCGTGTCCGGCGGGAGTTCGGACGCGCTGGGCAGTCGTGAAGGTCGCGAACAGGCGCGACAGGCCTATGTGCAGTTGGGCCTGGGTTATTTGCAACAAGGTTTGACCGAGCAGGCCAAAGCGCCGCTGAAAAAAGCCCTCGACCTCGATAGCCAGGATGCCGCAGCCAATGCGGCCCTGGCTTTGGTGTTTCAGGCCGAAGACGAGCCGGAACTGGCCGAGGCGCACTTTCGCAAGGCCCTGGCCAGCCGCCCGGACGACAGCCGAATTCGCAACAATTACGGCAGTTTCCTTTATGCTCGTGGGCAATACGCCCAGGCGCAGCAGATGTTTGCCCAAGCGGCGGCCGATACCCTGTATCCTGAACGCTCCCGGGTGTTCGAGAACCTCGGCCTGACCGCGCTCAGGCTGGGACAGCGCGCCGAAGCGCAGGAATACCTGGTAAAAGCTTTGCGACTCAACCAGCAGCAGCCGCGCGCGTTGCTGGAAATGGCTGAGTTGTCTTACGAAGACAGGCATTATGTGCCGGCCCGTGACTACTACGATCGTTTCAGCCAGCTGAGCGACCACAGTGCCCGCAGCCTGCTGCTGGGCAGTCGCCTGGCCAGCGTCTTCGAAGAACGGAACAAGGCCAGCGAACTGGGCCTGCAATTACAACGACTTTATCCCGGTACGCCGGAATATCAGCAATACCTGTCGGAGCAATGATGAAAGCGGCGCATCCCGAAGCAGCAGCAGCGACTCGCGAAAATCCCGGTGAAATCCTGCGTCAGGCCCGCGAGAGCAGGGACTGGTCCCAGGTCGAAGTGGCCCGCAAGCTCAACCTCACCGTGAGTTCCCTGAACAATCTTGAAGCCGGCGCCTTCGACAAGCTGCCGGGGCATACCTTTGCCCGTGGCTACATCCGTGCCTATGCCAAGCTGCTGGACATGGACCAGGCCGCCCTGGTGCAAGCCTTCGACCAGTGCACCGGCACCCACGCCCAGGGCAGCGACGTGCACGCCCTTGGCCGCATCGAAGAGCCGGTGCGCCTGTCCCACAACATCCTGCGTATCGTCAGCCTGGTGCTGCTGGTGGTCGTGATCGGTGGCGGCTTCTTCTGGTGGCAGGACCAGACCAGCCTGCGTGGCAAGGACCTGGCCAACATGGCCCTGGAACACGTCGAAGTCGAAAGCGCCGATGGCACCACCCAGATTCACCCGCTGGACGAGCCTGAAGACCAGGCAGTGACCGCTGGTCAGCAACCGGAAAGCACTACCCTGAACCTCGAGCAGGCCCCGGCGCCAACCGAGCAAGTGGCCGCCGCACCGGCTGAGCAAGCACCGCTCAGCCCGGTTGCCGCACCTGTTGCCCCTGCCGCCCCTGCTGTCAGCACTGCGGTAACACCAGTGGCCCCGGCGGCCCCGGTTGTACCTGCGCCAGCGCCGGCGGCGCCGGTGGTCAACAGCGCAGTTGCCGCAGTGCCAACGGCTCCTGCTGTTGCCGCTCCAGCCCCGGCCGGTAGCGGCCAGCTGCACATGCAATTCAACGCCGATTGCTGGACTTCGGTCACCGATGGCAACGGCAAGCTGCTGTTCAGCGCCATCAAGCGCAAGGGCGACAGCCTGGACCTGACCGGCAAGCCGCCGTTTTCGGTACGCCTGGGCTTTGCCCGCGGCGTGCAGGTCAGCTACAACGGCCAGCCTGTCGACGTTGCGCCGTTCACCAGTGGCGAGACCGCTCGCCTGAAGTTGGGACAATAAGTCATGCACGGCGAATCTCCGATCAAACGTCGCGAATCCCGGAAAATCTGGGTAGGTAATGTGCCTGTTGGCGGCGATGCTCCCATCGCGGTCCAGAGCATGACCAACACCGACACCAATGACGTGGCCGCAACCGTGGCGCAGATCAACCGCCTGGTCGATGCCGGCGTCGACATCGTGCGCGTCTCGGTACCGGACATGGACGCTGCCGAGGCCTTCGGCAAGATCAAGCAACAGGTCAGCGTACCGCTGGTCGCCGACATCCATTTCGACTACCGCATTGCCCTGCGCGTAGCCGAGCTGGGTGTCGACTGCCTGCGCATCAACCCGGGCAACATCGGTCGCGAAGACCGCGTGCGTGCGGTGGTCGATGCCGCCCGCGACCGCGGTATCCCGATCCGTATCGGCGTCAACGCCGGTTCCCTGGAAAAAGACCTGCAGAAAAAGTACGGCGAGCCGACCCCGGCGGCGCTGGTCGAATCGGCCATGCGTCACGTCGAGCACCTCGACCGACTGGATTTCCAGGATTTCAAGGTCAGCGTCAAGGCCTCCGACGTGTTCATGGCCGTCGAAGCCTACCGCCTGCTGGCCAAGCAGATCATCCAGCCACTGCACCTGGGCATCACCGAAGCCGGCGGCCTGCGCTCGGGCACGGTGAAATCCGCCGTGGGCCTCGGTATGCTGCTCGCCGACGGGATTGGCGATACTATTCGCATTTCGCTGGCAGCTGACCCGGTCGAAGAGGTCAAGGTCGGCTACGACATCCTCAAGTCCCTGCACCTGCGTTCGCGTGGCATCAACTTCATCGCCTGCCCGAGCTGCTCGCGGCAGAACTTCGATGTGGTCAAGACCATGAACGAGCTGGAAGGGCGCCTGGAAGACCTGCTGGTACCGCTGGACGTCGCCGTTATCGGTTGCGTGGTGAATGGCCCCGGCGAGGCCAAGGAAGCCCATGTGGGGCTCACCGGTGGCACGCCGAACCTGATCTACATCGACGGCAAGCCTGCGCAGAAGCTGACCAATGACAACCTGGTCGATGAGCTGGAAAAGCTCATCCGCCAGAAAGCGGCTGAAAAAGCCGAGGCCGACGCGGCGCTGATCGCCCGTGGCTGACTGACACAGAATTGTTAAGGGATTTTCCGTGAGCAAATCGCTGCAAGCCATTCGTGGCATGAACGACATCCTGCCCGAGCAGACGCCGCTGTGGCGTTATTTCGAGAACACCGTCGCCGGCCTGCTGGATACCTATGGCTATCGCCAGATCCGTACGCCGATCGTCGAGTTCACCGAGCTGTTCAAGCGCTCGATCGGTGAAGTCACCGACATCGTCGAAAAAGAGATGTACACCTTCGATGATCGTAACGGCGACTCCCTGACCCTGCGCCCGGAAGGCACCGCCGCCTGCGTGCGCGCTGTGCTCGAACACGGCATCACCGGTAGTGGCCAGGTGCAGAAGCTCTGGTACATCGGCCAGATGTTCCGCCACGAGCGCCCACAAAAAGGCCGTTATCGCCAGTTCAACCAGATTGGTGTCGAAGTCTTCAACCTCGACGGTCCGGACATCGACGCCGAGCTGATCATGCTGACCTGGCGCCTCTGGGGCCAGCTGGGCATCCGTGACGCGGTCAAGCTCGAGCTCAACAGCCTGGGCACCAGCGAAGCCCGTGCCCGCTACCGTGACGCGCTGGTCGAGTTCCTCTCGGCGCGCCTGGAGCAACTGGACGAAGACAGCCAGCGCCGCCTGAAAAGCAACCCGCTGCGCATCCTCGACAGCAAGGACAGCAACACCCAGGCAGTGCTGGTCGGCGCGCCGAAGCTCGAAGACTACCTGGACGATGAGTCCCGCGTGCACTTCGACGGCCTGAAAGCACGCCTGGATGCCGCCGGCATTCCGTTCGTGATCAACACCAAGCTGGTGCGTGGCCTGGACTACTACAGCAAGACCGTTTTCGAATGGGTCACCGACAAGCTCGGCTCCCAGGGCACCGTGTGTGCCGGTGGCCGCTACGACGGCCTGGTCGAGCAGATGGGCGGCAAGCCGACCCCGGGCGTTGGTTTCGCCATGGGTATCGAGCGTCTGATCCTGCTGCTGGAAACCCTCGAGCAGGTGCCGGAGTCGATCAACCGTCAGGTTGACGTCTACCTGTGCGCCTTCGGCGAGCAGGCCGAACTGGCTGGTCTGACCCTGAGCGAGCGCCTGCGTGACCGTCTGCCGAACCTGCGCCTGCAGGTCAACGCCGGTGCTGGCAGCTTCAAGAGCCAGTTCAAGAAGGCCGACAAGAGCAACGCGCTGTTCGCCTTGATCCTGGGGGACGACGAACTGGCGCAACAAGTGGTAGGTTTCAAACCCCTGCGCGGTCAGGGCGAACAACAAAACATTGCCTGGGATGCTCTGGCAGAGCACCTGGAAGCCTCTCTCGCGCAGGCGTGAGGCGAGTCAACAGCCGATTTGGTGAAAAGGAGTATTGGGGTGTCGAGTACCGATGATGAACAACTGGTCGCGATGAAGGACTGGTGGGACCGCAATGGCAAGCCGCTGGTAACCGGTGGCCTGCTGGCGCTGGTCGTGGTGTTCGGCTGGCAAGCCTGGCAGAAATACCAGACCAACCAGTCGCAAGGCGCCTCGAACCTCTACCAGGCCCTGCTGGAGACTACCCTGACGCCAAGCGGCGAGCCTGACGCGGCCAAGGTCGCCGAGCTGTCCGGCAAGCTCAAGAACGAATTCGGCGGCTCGGCCTATGCCCAGTACGCCAGCCTGTTCGTGGCCAAGGTTGCGGTCGAGAGCGGTAAGCTCGATGACGCCGCTGCCGAGCTCAAGCTGGTGATGGACAAGCCGGCCGACGCGACCCTGGGTGAAATCGCCCGTCAGCGCCTGGCCCGTGTCCTGGCCGCGCAGAAGAAGGTCGACGAAGCGCTGAAGCTGCTTGAAGGCGATGCCGACAAGGCGTTCCTGGCCAGCCGTGAAGAGCTCAAGGGCGACCTGCTGGTGCAACTGGGCCGCGCTGGCGATGCCCATGCCGCTTACGAAAAAGCCAAGGCTGCGCTGTCTGACGACGCCGCGATCGGTGGCCTGCAACTCAAGCTCGACGACCTGGCCAAAGGGGATGCGTGACGTGATCGGTTGGAAACATGCAGCAGTGCTGACCCTGGCCCTTCTGGCCGTGGGTTGCAGCAGCAACAGCAAAAAGGAATTGCCACCGGCCGAACTCACCAAGTTCACCGAAGAAGTGGTCTTGAAGAAGCAGTGGAGCCGCTCGATCGGTGATGGTCAGGGCGAATCCTTCAACATGCTGGTTCCGGCGATCGAAAATGACCGCATCTACGCCGCCGATGTAACCGGCGTGGTGATGGCGCTGGATCGCAACAACGGCGACGTAGCCTGGAAGAAGGACCTCGAACTGCCGGTTTCCGGCGCCGTTGGCGTCGGTTACGGCATGGTCATGCTCGGCACCCTCAAGGGCGAAGTGATTGCCCTGGATGCCAGCACCGGTGAAGAACGCTGGCGCTCGCGCGTTACCAGTGAAGTGCTGGCGCCGCCGGCCACCAACGGTGACGTGGTGGTGGTGCAAACCCAGGACGACCGCGTTATTGGCCTGGACGCCAGCACCGGCGACCGTCGCTGGATCTACGAAAGCACCCCGGCGGTACTCACCCTGCGTGGTACCGGCGCACCGATCGTGACCAACCGTCTGGCCGTTGCCGGCCTGTCGACCGGTAAGGTGGTTGCCCTCGACACCCAGAACGGCGTGCCGGTCTGGGAGCAGCGCGTGGCCATCCCGCAAGGTCGCTCGGAGCTTGACCGGGTCGTGGATATCGACGGTGGCCTGCTGCTGTCCGGCGGTACCCTGTACGTTTCCAGCTACCAGGGTCGCGCCGCCGGCCTGGACCTGGAGAGCGGCCGGGTACTGTGGCAGCGTGATGCTTCCAGCTACACCGGTGTGGCCCAGGGCTTCGGTAACGTCTACGTGAGCCTGGCTTCGGGCACCGTGGAAGGCATCGACGAGCGTTCGTCCAGCGCCCTGTGGAGCAACGACTCGCTGGCACGCCGCCAGTTGTCGGCGCCGGAAGTGTTCTCCAGCTACGTAGCGGTGGGTGACCTGGAAGGTTACCTGCACCTGCTCAGCCAGGTCGATGGTCGTTTCGTCGGTCGTGAGCGTATCGACAGCGATGGCCTGCGCGCCCGTCCGCTGGTGGTGGGTGACACCATCTATGTGTACGGCAACAGCGGCAAGCTCGAGGCGCTGACCATCCGCTGAGGCTATGCTTGAGGCCATGCCGGCCTCGGGCTGCGGCACTTTGGGTGCCGCTCGAACTCCGGCCGCTGCAGTGCAGCGGCCTTTGTATTTTCTGAATTTACGCAGTGGAGAGCCGAATGGTTCCCGTAATCGCCCTGGTGGGCCGACCGAACGTCGGTAAATCCACCATGTTCAACCGCCTGACCAGGACCCGCGACGCTATCGTCGGCGACCTGTCCGGGCTGACCCGAGACCGCCAGTACGGTGAAGCGCGCTGGCAAGGCCGTTCGTACATCCTGGTCGACACCGGTGGTATTTCCGGTGACGAGCAAGGCATGGACGAGAAAATGGCCGAGCAGTCGCTGCTGGCCATCGAAGAAGCCGATGTGGTCTTGTTCCTGGTGGATGCCCGTGCCGGCCTGACCGCCGCCGACCAGATGATTTCCGAGCACTTGCGCAAGCGCAACAAGCGCTCGTTCCTGGTTGCCAACAAGATCGACAACATCGATCCGCTGGCCGCCATCGCCGAATTCTCGCCACTGGGCATGGGTAACGCCATTGGTGTTGCCGGCGCCCAGGGCCGTGGCGTCAACAACCTGCTGGAAGCTGTACTCAGCGACTTCCCGCGGGACAAGGACGAGGAAGAAATCGACACCGACGTCGCCGAAGGCGAGGAAGCGGTGCGTATTCCTGGCCCGAGCGAAAAAGACGGGATCAAGATCGCCATCATCGGCCGGCCGAACGTCGGCAAGTCGACCCTGGTCAACCGCATGCTCGGTGAAGAGCGGGTCATCGTCTATGACCAGCCCGGCACCACCCGCGACAGTATCTACATTCCCTTCGAGCGTAACGAAGAGAAGTACACCCTGATCGACACCGCCGGGGTGCGCAAGCGCGGCAAGATCCACGAAGAGGTCGAGAAGTTCTCCGTGGTCAAGACCCTGCAGGCGATCAAGGACGCCAACGTGGTGATCTTCGTCATGGACGCCCGCGAAGGCGTGGTTGACCATGACCTGAACCTGCTGGGCTTTGCCCTGGAAGCCGGTCGCGCCATCGTCATCGCCCTGAACAAGTGGGACGGCATGCAGCCGGGCGAGCGCGACTACGTGAAGACCGAGCTGGAACGCCGGCTGTTCTTCGTCGACTTCGCCGACATCCACTTCATTTCGGCGCTGCACGGCACCGGCGTGGGCAACCTGTACCAGTCGGTGCAGAACTCGTTCAAGTCGGCGGTCACCCGCTGGCCGACCAGCCGCCTGACCCAGATCCTCGAAGACGCGGTCAGCGAGCACCAGCCGCCGATGGTCAACAGCCGCCGGATCAAGCTGCGCTATGCCCACCTCGGTGGCGCCAACCCGCCGATCATCGTGATCCACGGCAACCAGGTCGAGAAGGTACCCAAGTCCTATTCGCGTTACCTGGAAAACACCTACCGCCGCGTGCTCAAGCTGGTCGGTACGCCGATCCGCATCGAGTACAAGGGCAGTGACAACCCGTACGAAGGCAACAAGAACACCTTGACCGACCGCCAGGTCAACAAGAAGCGTCGCTTGATGTCGCACCACAAGAAAGCCGAGAAGAAGCGTAAAGACAAACGCTAACAAGCATCACGGGTCAAGCCCGCTCCTACTCTGTGGGAGCGGGCTTGACCCGCGATTGGCCTGCGACTGTTACAACCTTTTTCCTGACCGATCAATCCGCTATGCTCGGTCTCAGACCGCGCCGCCTCGAGCCGGATAGTGATGCAGGAAAGAGGGCTCCATGATCAGTAGCAAGTTGCCGAACGTCGGCACGACCATCTTTACCACCATGTCCCAGCTCGCCGCGCAAACCGGCGCCTTGAACCTGTCCCAGGGTTTCCCCGATTTCAACGGCCCGCAAGCACTGCTCGATGCGGTCGGCCGGCATGTCAGTGCCGGACATAACCAGTACAGCCCGATGACCGGCTTGCCTGCCTTGCGCCAACAGGTGGCGAACAAGATCGCCCGCAGCTATGGCGTCAGCGTCGATGCCGAGCATGAAGTCACCATCACCCCCGGTGCCACCGAAGCGATCTTCTGTGCTATCCATGCGGTAATCCGCACGGGCGATGAGGTCATCGTCTTCGACCCCAGTTACGACAGCTACGAGCCTTCGGTGGAACTGGCGGGCGGGCGCTGCGTGCATGTCCAGCTCACTGACGGCGAGTTTGCCATCGACTGGCAGAAGCTCACCGACGCCCTCAGCCCACGCACACGGATGATCATCCTCAACTCGCCGCACAACCCCAGCGGCGCGTTGATCAGCCGCGATGACCTGGACAAGCTGGCGCTGCTGATCGCCGAGCGTGATATCTATCTGATCAGCGACGAAGTCTACGAGCACCTGGTGTTCGACGGCGTGCAGCACGCCAGCGTGCTGGCCCATGAAGCGCTGTACCCGCGCGCCTTCGTGGTCAGCTCGTTTGGCAAGACCTACCACGTCACTGGCTGGAAAACCGGTTATGTGGTGGCGCCACCGGCCCTCAGTGCCGAGCTGCGCAAGGTCCACCAGTACGTCAACTTCTGCGGCGTGACGCCGCTGCAATGGGCGCTGGCTGATTTCATGGCGGCGCACCCCGAGCATGTCGAAGAGCTGCCGGCCTTCTACCAGGCCAAGCGCGACCTGTTTTGCGAACTGCTGACGTCTTCGCGCTTTCAGTTCAAACCCACGCCGGGGACTTATTTCCAGTTGGTGGATTATTCGCAGATTCGCCCGGACTTGAACGACGTTGACATGTCGCTGTGGCTGACCTGTGAACACGGCGTGGCGACCATTCCGGTGTCGGTGTTCTACCAGCAACCCATCCCCGAGCAGCGCCTGGTGCGCCTGTGCTTTGCCAAACGCGAGGAGACGCTGCGTCAGGCAGCGGAAAAACTATGCGCGATCTGAGTAGCCTGCCCAACCTGAACATCGCGTTGGTGCAGACCAGCCTGGTCTGGCAGGACCGCCTGGCCAACTATGAGCATTTCGAAACCCTGCTGGAGCAGGCCCGCGGCGCTGACCTGATCATCCTCCCGGAGATGTTCACCACCGGCTTTTCCATGGACTCCGAAAGCCTGGCTGAGCCCGAGAACGGACCGACCTACAAGTGGCTCAAGAGCCAGGCCAAGAAGCTCGATGCCGTGGTCACCGGCAGCGTGATCATCCAGGCCGCCGACGGCAGCCACCGCAACCGCCTGCTGTGGGCACGGCCCGATGGCGAGATCCTGTTCTACGACAAGCGCCACCTGTTTCGCATGGCCGGTGAGCACAAGCACTACACACCGGGCGAGCGCCAGGTGCAGTTCGAGCTCAAGGGCTGGCGGGTAAGGCCGTTGATCTGCTACGACCTGCGTTTCCCGGTATGGAGTCGCGATGCCCAGGACACCGATTTGCTGCTGTACACCGCCAACTGGCCAGCAGCCCGTCGCCAGCACTGGAACCGCCTGTTGCCGGCGCGGGGTATCGAGAACCTGTGTTATGTGGCGGCGGTGAACCGCGTGGGTACAGACGGCAAGGGCTTTGCCTATACCGGTGACAGCCAGGTGCTGGACTTCCAGGGGGAGAGCCTGCTGAGCGCAGGCGAGGCGGATGGGGTGTTTACCGTCGTACTGAGTGCGGCAGACCTGGCGGCCTATCGCACGCGGTTTCCGGCTAATCTGGATGCCGACACGTTCGATCTGCATTGACCGCCATCGCAAGCCCGCTCCCCGCGGTGGGAGCGGGCTTGACCCGCGATGAGGTCCTGAAGGCTAGTACACATCCCGCCGATAGCGCCCCAGCTCGATCAGCCGTTCAACCTCGGCAGCCCCCAGTACCTCGTTCAGCACCTCATCGACGCCACTGGCCATGCCCTGCAAACTGCCGCAGATGTAGATCGATGCGCCCTGATCCAGCCAGCGCCGCAGCTCGGTTGCCTGTTCGCGCAAACGGTCCTGCACATAGACCTTGTGGCTCTGATCGCGAGAGAAGGCCAGGTCCAGCCGCGCCAGATCACCGCTGCGCTGCCAGCCCTGCAGTTCATCCCCGCACAGGAAGTCGTAAGCCTGGTTACGCTCGCCAAACAGCAGCCAGTTACGCTGTTCGCCGGCCACGATGCGGCCCTTGAGCAGGCTGCGCAACCCGGCAAGCCCGGTACCGTTGCCGATCAGGAGCATCGGCGTTGCCGGCGCCGGCAGGTGGAAACCACTGTTACGACGCAAACGCAGGCTGACGCTGTTTTCCACAGGCAGATGCTCGGTCAGCCACCCCGAGCCAAGGCCGAGGCTGCCATCGGCATGGCGCTCCTGACGCACGATCAGCTCCAGCACGCCATCGCTGGCGATCGAGGCAATCGAATATTCCCGAGCGGCCAGCGGGATCAGCGCATCGACCAGGGCCTGGGCGTGCAGGCCGACCAGGTGCTCGCGGCTTTTCGGCAACTGGCGGCTGGCCAGGGCTTGCAGCAGGCTCTCTTGCAGGCCTTCGACCTGCACGGCTGTTTCGCCTTCAAGCCCCAGGCCCTTGAGGAACTGCTCAAGGCTCCGGGCGCTGTTGCGCGGCAGGATCTCCACTAGGTCACCGGCCTCCCATTGCGCGGGTCGCTCAGGCGTGAGGCCAAGCAGATAGACTGCCGAGCCCTGGCTACCCGGGTTCATCAGTTGGCGACTGACCAACGTCCAGTTAGCGAACTCGGGTGCCTGCCAGGCGGCGGGCGGCGTACTGCCGGTCAGCTGTGCCAGCTGTTGTTGCCAGTGTTGCAGGGCCTTTGGATCGGCGCTGTCGACTTCAACCGGGGCGAACGCCGTCGTCGCCCCGCGCTCGCCTAGCCAGGCCTGCAAGCGCCGGGAAAAGCCGCAGAAGTGCGGGTACTGGCGGTCACCCAAGGCCAGCAGGGCATAGTTCAAGTTGCCCAGGGCCCAAGGTTGGCCAAGTACCTTGCGTTCGAAGCCACGCGCGCTGTCGGGGGCTTCACCGTCACCAAAGGTACTGACCACGAACAGCGCCTGGCGGGCCTGGTTAAGGTCCTGCTCGGTAAGCTCGGCCAGCGGCCGTACCTGTACCGGCAAACCTGCGGCCTGCAGTTGCCCGGCACTCTGCCAGGCGAGTTGCTCGGCAAAGCCGCTCTGGCTGGCAAAACCCACCAGCCAGCCGCCGTCTTGCCCGTTCGATGGCACCAGATTGCCCCGTGCTGCACGCACCTGACGTTTCTTGCGCCGCCGATCGAGGTACAGCAGCCAGCCGGTGACGAAGAACAACGGCATGGTCAGGCTGGCGATGGTCACCACAATTCGCCCGGTCAGGCCGAAGTAGCTGCCCACGTGCAGGGCATAGACGCTGGCCAGCAGTTGCGCCTTGAACGACTTGTCGGCATAGCGCTCGTTGTTCTTTACCTGGCCGTTGGCCGGGTCGATGCTCAGGGTGTTGAGCGCGCGTTCGTGTTCGGCGCCTTCAAGCAAATAGAAGATCATTGCCGGTTGCCCGCCAACTGGCGGCAGGCGCAGGTTGTAGCTGCTCATGCTAGGGCCGGCAGCTGCTTGCAGGTTGCTCCAGATGGCCTCGTAGTCGACCACCAGCGGCTTGACGTCTTTACCTGGCGCACCACCCGGGCGGCCGCCGCGGCCCTCGCCACGCTTGTGTTGCTGGCCGGCGGCAGGGCCATCGGCGAGCAGTTTGTTCAAGCCTTCACGGTACCACTCGTAGCTCCAGAACAGGCCGGTGAGGGCAAACAGCAGGTAGAACAACAGGCACCAGGTGCCGGCCACAGCGTGCAGGTCCCAGTTGAAGGCGCGGCCCTTTTTCGCCCAGTCCAGGGTCAGCCAGGTCCGCCAGTTCAGCGCTTTGCGTGGCCAACGCAGGTACAGGCCGGAGAGACAGAAGAAAATCAGCATCAGGGTACAGGCACCGGTGATCTGCCGGCCGCTATCACCCATGGCCAGGAAGCGGTGCAACTGCAGCATCAGGTCGAAAAAGCCCTGACCGGCTACCTCGCCCTGCAGCTTACCGGTGTACGGGTCGGCATAGCGCAACAAACCGCGACGCTCGCCGGGAGGAGGGGTGAAGAAAACCCGCGCGGCCCTGTCACTGCGGGGCTGGACCCAGAGCATGGCAACCTTGTCGCCTTGTTCGGCCTCGATCCTGCGCACCAGCTCAGGCATCGGCAGCACGCCTTCCTGGCGCACCTCGACGGTGAGCACCTGGGGATTGAACAGCTCCAGCAGTTCATCCTGGAATGACCAGATGGCGCCGGTAATACCCATCAGGGCCAGCACCAGACCTGCGGTGATACCGAAGAACCAGTGCAGTTGAAACAGGGATTTCTTCACCACATCAATCACCTTGTCGTGCCGCAAATGCGAATGCGACGCACATTATGCCTTGATACACAAAAGCCCCGGTCACCTAAATGAACGGGGCTTGCTGCTCGCACGAATCAGAAGTGGAAGTTCGCGCTCATCAGAGCGGTACGTCCGGGAGCGACGTGTGCGTAATGAGTTTGGAACACCTGATCGAAGTAGCGTTTGTCCGTCAGGTTTTGCAGGTTGAGCTGCAGATCCACATTCTTCGTCAGACGGTAGGTCGCCATTGCGTCGTACCGCCAGTACGAAGGCACCTCGACCGAGTTGGCTTCATCGCCGAAGCGTGAATCGACAAAGGTCGCGCCAGCACCAACGGTCAGTTGTGGCACAACATCGTAGGTCGACCAGAAGGTGAAGTTGTTCCGCGGCGTGCTTGGCATATGGTTGCCTTTGTTGGCCGCGGTGGTGGTCTTGACGATCTCGCTCTCCATGTAGGTGTAGCCGCCGTAGACCTTCCACTTGCGGGTCAAGTTACCGGAGTACGTCAGTTCCAGACCCTGGACGCGCTGCTCGCCATCGAGCACCTGGTAAGTCGCGTTGTCCGGGTCGGTGACCCGCGCGTTGGTTTTGTCAGTACGGAACAATGCTGCGGTCAACGACAAGTTTTCGTCGAAGAAGTCCCATTTGGTACCCAACTCGTAATTTCTATTGCGCTCCGGCTCGAGGTCGGCGTTGTTGAGCGCAAGTTCCAGTCCGCCGTTGCCGCTGGTTTCACCCGTCGGGTTGCTGGATGTCGACCAGGCCGCATAGATACTGCCGTTTGCTGCCGGCTTGTAGACAACACCCAACTGATAGTTCCACAGGTGGGCATTGTTCTCGCGCGAGAAGCTGCCCGCCGGGCTGGCGCGTCCGCCGGTACTGTAGCCGCTGGATTTGGTCTGGTAGTCGTCATAACGCAGGCCCAGGTTAACCGACCACTGATCGTTGAGCGTCAGCGTATCGAACACGTAAGCCGCACTGGTTTTGGTATCGGTGTCGGTAAATGCCGGGCTGTCGGTGATCGAACCCGACCAGTTGTCGTCCGGTGACGGGTCGTAGAGGCTGGTGCAGTCACCGGAGGCCAGCAGGGCAGGGTTGCAGGTAGTGCCGGTGCCGGCATCCGAAGTCACGACATAGCCACGGTTGTGGGTATCGGCGTAGGTAAACTCAAGGCCGGTCACCAGGCTGTGTTCGATGAAACCGGTGTTGAACCTGGCACTCAGGTCGGTCTGGTTGACCCAGCCTTTGGTGGTCGAGTTGCGGTTTTTGGTCGAACGATAGACCTGGCCATTGGCGACGTTGCCCTTGCTGTCGTCAGGGTTGGTAACGATGTAATCCAGCGTGGAGCGCGACATACGGAAACTGTTGGACAGGGTCAGGTTATCGTTCAGGTCGTGTTCGATTCTGATGGTGCCACTGTCGTTGGTGGTCTTGCGGTAGTCGCGTCCGTTCAAGCCGTAGAAGTTGTCACGGTCAACATGTGCGGGTTTGTCGACATTGTATTTGCTACGGTCCGCGCTGCGAGTCAGCGGAATGCCGTAGTCAGGCATGTCATCGGTGTTCAGGTGGTAGTAGCCAACCGTTACGCGGGTATCGGTGCCCAGGCCAAAGGCAAAGGAAGGCGCCACGCCCCAACGGCTGACATCAACATCGTCGCGGCCGGCGACGTTGGCTTCATGTTTCATCAGGTTCAGGCGGAACGCCGATGTGTCGGTCAGTTGCTTGTTCAGGTCCAGGGTTGTGCGCTTGGTCTGGTCAGAACCCCAAGTGAAACCACCATTGTAAGCGTCACCCAACCGGGCGGTTTTGCTCACCAGGTTGAGGCTACCACCTGTGGAGCCCGCTCCGGTAAAGGCTGAGCCTGGACCTTTGCTTACTTCTACCGATTCGACGTTAAAAATCTCCCGGCTCTGCGAAGCAACGTCGCGCATGCCATCGACGAAAACGTCACTTTCGGCATTGAAGCCGCGAATGATCGGACGGTCACCTGCCGGGTTACCGCCTTCACCGGCGCCGAAGGTAATGCCAGGGGTGGTACGCAAGGCATCTACCAAGCTGGTGGCGCCAGTGTCGCGGATAACCTGTTGGGGGATGACCGTCACGCTCTTGGGGGTTTCACGCAGTGGGGCCGTGTACTTTTTTGAAGTCGCGGTGTCGGTCTTGTAGCTGGTTTCATCCTGGACACCCTCAATACTGGTCGCGTCCAGAGAAACAACGTTCTCGCTGGCCGGGGCGGGATCTGCCGCGTGAGCCATCTGCGAAGCAGATGTAGCGGTAATCGCTACACCGATGGCGGAGGCAAGCAAACGTGGTGAACTGACAGCGGTTGGCACGTAGTGACGCGGCATGGTGGTCCCCTTCCCCAGATTTTAGGCCGCGAAATATAATGTAAACAAATATGAGTAACAATTGAGAAGAATTGCTATTTGTGCTGAATTTACAATCTTTACATTTTGTAACTGGCGGTTTTTTCCTGCTGAAACGTCCCACCCGCCGAAAGGGCTTGTAGAGAGTCAATGGGAATCAATACCATTGGCATCCTTTCACCTTCAGGTGCCCGAGCCATGCTGCTACCTATTACCGGCCTGTTTTCCACCGAGGAGGTCCAGCGCATTCGTGAGGCGCTGGAGCAAACCGAATGGGCCGACGGCAAGATCACCGCGGGTTACCAGTCGGCCAAGGCCAAGCACAACCTGCAGTTGCCGGAAGGCCATCCGCTGGCCAAGGAGATTGGCACGGCCTTGATCGAACGTCTGTGGCAGCACCCGCAGTTCATGTCGGCGGCCTTGCCGCACAAAGTCTTTCCACCGCTGATCAACTGTTACCGAGAGGGTGGCAATTTCGGCTTCCATATCGACAACGCCCTGCGCCAGCCCCGCGGCAGCCAGGAGCGAGTGCGTACCGACCTGTCGTCGACGCTGTTCCTGAGCAACCCCGAGGACTACGACGGCGGTGAACTGGTGATCCAGGACACCTACGGCGTGCAACAGGTGAAACTGGCGGCGGGGGATCTGGTGCTGTACCCGGGAACCAGCCTGCACAAGGTCAACCCGGTGACCCGTGGCGCGCGCTATGCCGCATTCTTCTGGACCCAGAGCCTGGTGCGCGAAGACAGTCAGCGCGCGTTGCTGTTCGAGATGGATAACGCCATCCAGCAACTGGGCGCCGATGTACCCGATCACCCGGCACTGATCCAGCTGACCGGCACCTACCACAACCTGTTGCGCCGCTGGATCGAGGTCTGAGCCATGACCTTCGCTTTGCGCAACCGCCAGGAACTGGACAGCGAACAGTTCGCCCAGATGCTCGAACACAGCCCGGGCAAAGCTGCCCAGGCATTGCTGGCCGCCGCAGGGCAGGACATCGTCGAGGCGCAGTTGCTGCTCGGGCAGATCCTTCTCGACGGGCGTGGCATCGAGAAAGACCCGGCCCTGGCCCGGCGCTGGTTTGCCATCGCCGCCAACCGTGGCAGCGCCATGGCGCACAACATGCTCGGGCGTTGCCTGGAGCATGGCTGGGGTGGCGATGCTGATGTCGTCAGGGCCGCGCAACATTATCGTCAGGCTGCGCAGGCCGGGTTGGACTGGGGGATGTACAACCTGGCCAACTTGCTGGCTACCGGGCGTGGCGTAGTGCAGGACCATGAAGGCGCATTCGCGCTGTATCTGCAGGCTAGCGACGCGGGGCATGCCAAGTCGATGAACCTGTTGGGGCGATACCTGGAGCAGGGGCTCGTCTGTCGTGTCGATCACGTACTGGCGAACCAGTGGTATCAGCGCTCTGCGCAAGCCGGGGATTTTCGCGGGCAGTTCAGCTACGCGGGCGTGCTGGCTGAAGCCGGCGATATCGACGGTGCGCTGTACTGGCTGGAACAGGCGTTGCTGGCGGGCAATGCCAACTTCTTGCGGGCCAGTGTGCCGAGTCTTGAGCAGGCAATGCAGCCGCGCCTGCGGGCAATGGCGCAGCCGTATGCACAGCGCCTGGCACAACTGGACGGAGTGCATGCTTGATGACTGCGGTTTTCCCCTTGGGGAAAACCTGCGTGGTGGGTCTTGGCACCGGGCCGGGATAGGGTGCTTCAGGTCGTTTCCATCGACCGTCCACCCAGGCCAGGAGGCCATTATGAAAGACCCTCGAAAGCACTCATTCCATGCGTTTCTGAACAGCACGACCCCCGGACATCAGGGGCAGATCGGCGTCTCGCGCACCAGCCGAAGCTTAATTGTCGACCTTGGCACTAGCGGCTGGTTGCAGGTGATAACCGCCAGCAACAGGGGCAACGTCAGCGGTGCGAGATTTCGCTTCGATTACCTGGAAACGCGAAGTGATCGAATTCACTACAGCATCAGTTGCGATTCGCAAGTGGAAAACTACTACGGTCGCAAGCTTGGCGTCAGCCGTAATGGCTACATCGGGCTATATGAAAACGATGCCTCGCCGTTCTGGAAACTCGAGATCATCGGTGACTGGGACGGCAGCAATCGGCTGCAGTTCTATTTGCGTGACCAAAGAGGACATCTGGCAGGAAACTACGAGTCCTTCAATGGCGACAAGTTTCTCAATGTCGATGACGGGAGCCGCTTGAGCCTTGTTGCCAGTGACATCTATCTGCTCTGACATTTGCTCTTGCGCCATTGACGAGGGCGACGCTTGCCGCCGCCCTCGTTCAGGCGTTACAGGTAGTAGGCTTTCAACGGCGGGAAACCGTTGAATTCCACCGCGCTGTAGCTGGTAGTGTAGGCACCGGTTGACAGCCAGTACAGGCGGTCACCGATTGCCAGGTTCAGCGGCAGGCCGTACTTGTAGTGCTCGTACATGATGTCGGCGCTGTCGCAGGTGGGGCCTGCGATCACCACTTCTTCCATCTCGCCTTTCTTCTCGGTCCAGATCGGGAACTTGATGGACTCGTCCATGGTTTCGATCAGGCCGGAGAACTTGCCCACGTCGGTGTATACCCAGCGCTCGACGGCGGTACGCGATTTACGCGCCACCAGCACCACTTCACTGACCAGGATGCCGGCGTTGGCGATCAGCGAACGGCCTGGCTCGAGGATGATTTCCGGCAGGTCGTCACCGAAGTCTTCCTTGAGGAAGCGGATGATCTCTTCGGCATAGGTTTCCAGGCTGTTGGTACGGGTGATGTAGTTGGCCGGGAAGCCGCCCCCCATGTTGATCAGCTTGAGTTCGATGCCGTCTTCTTCTTTCAGGCGCTCGAAGATCACCTTAACCTTGGCAATCGCCGCGTCCCAGACGCTGATGTCGCGCTGTTGCGAGCCAACGTGGAACGACACGCCGTAAGGCACCAGGCCCAGGTCGCGGGCGAGGATCAGCAGGTCCATGGCCATGTCGGTCTGGCAGCCGAACTTGCGCGACAGTGGCCAGTCGGCGGTGGTCGAGCCTTCAGTGAGGATGCGCACATAGACTTTCGAACCCGGCGCGGCCTTGGCGATGTTGCGCAGGTCGGCTTCGGAGTCGGTGGCGTACAGGCGCACGC
Organism: Pseudomonas sp. JV241A; assembly: GCF_900275665.1. Classification (NCBI taxonomy): domain Bacteria; kingdom Pseudomonadati; phylum Pseudomonadota; class Gammaproteobacteria; order Pseudomonadales; family Pseudomonadaceae; genus Pseudomonas; species Pseudomonas sp. JV241A. The sequence continues at coordinate 76,778 of NZ_OPYO01000032.1, read as the reverse complement.
CCTTCTCGTAGAAGTAGCGAATGTCCTTGGATTTCTTGATGGTGTTGCCGTAGCTGATGCGATCGGCGCTGACACCGCGGCCCATCACTTTGTCCAGCTCGTAGATCGAGGCGATGTCGAAGCTCGAGCCCTTTTCCTTGAGCAGGTCGATGATCTCCACGGCCGGGTTGGCCTTGACCGCGTAGTAGACCTTGGCGAATTCGAAACCGGCGCGCAGGTCATCATAGGCCTGGCTGATCATCTGGGTGTCGATGAGCACGAACGGGGTTTCTTGCTTGTCGGCGAAGGCCTTCATTTTCTGGAAGGTATCGCGCGCGAAGTAGTCTTCGACCTGAATCGACATGCTTAGGGACTCCATGGGCAAACTGAAAAAATAAGTGGCTGCAACTGAACGTCCTCCGTATCCCCACTTTGGTTCGCCTACTTCCCAAGGCATGTCGCCGAAAGCAAAAAGGTCAACCGTGCGTGATAAAGCGAGCTACGGGTGACCTTGCTGTCTCGTCGTCAGTACTTGAGCCGGATGGATCGTTTCCAGCATGGACGTTCGGCGCGAACTTTAGGACCTGAGGGGCTCGAGATCAACAAAAAATGTCGCGTTTTTGCACACGTCCGTCGCCCCGGGGCGGTCAGCCACTTTGTTACCGACCCAGGTAAACAGTAGATGTTCAATTTGATGGCAAAAGCGTTAAAAATACCGGTATACGCCGGGATCTACCGTAGAACACGCAAATGGATGCAATAGTCGAAGTTGGTGGCGAAAGTGCGGTAAATATCGGTCATTTGGGGGCGCAGCGACGCTCAAGCGCAGCGTGCGATTAATCGGCGGCCGTTCATATTTTTTTCCGCCCTGACAGCCGGTCGGCTACACACTTTTTCGCGGATTTTTTTCCTGTCCGGCGCTTCGTCGGCCGCGGTGATCTTCGATTGCCGGTCTTAATAAGAAACATTACTATTCGCGCCATTCCTACTCGCCTGTGAAGACCGGTGCATCGTGTCGCGACACAAAGGCTTTCTCGACCACTACCATGAGCTGATCGGTACCTGGACGCGCAAACTGCGCAGTCGTCAGCAGGCCGAAGACCTGGCGCATGATGCATTTGTGCGGGTACTGGAAAGCGACCAGGCCGGGGTCGAGCAACCGCGGGCTTATCTGCACCAGACTGCGCGCAACATTGCCGTGGACGGCTACCGTCGCGAAGACCGTCGCCAGGCCCTGGAGCAGGATGCTTTCGAGCTCGGCAGTGATGCCAGCGGCGATCCGGAGGCCTACATGAATGCCGTGGAACTGGCCGACAGCGTCGAGCGTGCCCTGGCCGAGTTGCCCCTCAACTGCCGGCGGGTGTTCATCTGGCAGAAGCTCGAAGGCCTGACCCAGGCCGAGATCGCCGAGCGCATGGGCTTGACCAAGAACATGGTCGAAAAGTATATGATCCGCACGCTCCGGCATCTGCGTGAGCACCTGGATGTGTCGACGAGATGAGTCAGGCGAATGTTTTCATGAATCAGCACGCGTGCCCTTGCGGCAGCGAAACCGTGCGCGAACAGGCGGCCCAATGGTTTGCCCGCAGCCGTGATGGCGCCCTGGCGCTGGCGCAACAGGGTGAGCTGCAGCGCTGGCTGGCCGAGCACCCGCAGCACCAATACGAATTCGATCTGCTCGGCACGCTCTGGGACGCTGCCGGGCACGTGCCGCGTGCGCGTCTTGAGGCCCTGTGCCAGGCCGATCCGGTCAGCCAGTTGCCGCGTCGGCGCTTCATCAGTCAGGCATTGGCGGCCGGTGTTGCGAGCCTGGCGCTGGGTTTGGGCTGGTTTGGCTGGCAGCAGCACCAGCTCAATTATCAGGACCAGGTGCAGACGGCCCTGGGCGAACGTCGTCAGCTCGACTTGCCGGATGGCTCACAGCTTGAAGTCAACGGTCGAACGCAACTGGTCGTACAGTTCAGCGCCGGTCAGCGGCGTATCGAATTGCGTGAGGGCGAGGTGATGTTCAGCGTCGCCCACGACAGCGGGCGGCCTTTCATGGTCAGCACCGGGCATGGCACGGTGACGGTCACCGGTACTCGCTTCGATGTTCGCCAGGACCCGGAACAAACCCGCGTGGCGGTCGAAAACGGCTCGGTGCGGGTTGAAGGCCGTGATGCCTCCAGGGCTCTGCTGACCGCCGGGTTCGGTTCGCATATCGATGCCCGCGGCCAGGTGGCGGCGCCCTACGCGGTGGACGCCGCAGCAGTGACCGCCTGGCGCAAGGGCAAGCTGGTGTTCAACGATGTACCCCTCAGCGAAGTGGTCAAGGACGTTTCGCGCTACCGTGAGCTGCCCCTGCGTGTTGCCCCCGGCAAAGTCGCCGCGCTGCGCTTGAGCAGCACCTTCAATGCCGACGATACCGACGCCTTGCTGCGGGCGTTGCCGAGCATCCTGCCGGTGACCATCAAGGCCCATGCCGACGGCTCCAGCGAAATAATCGCAAAATAAATTCAGGTTTTTTTTCAGTTGTTCGTCTTCCTGCCCAACTGCAACTGCCAAGCATTTCCATTTGCACGGCATTGACATCTGTACGGACCCTCAGGACCTCTCGACGACGTGAACAACAACAACGTTTCCCCGCGTTCTTCCCGCTGGTTGCCCCTGGCCCTGGCACTGGCTGTCAGCGGCGGTATCGCCAGCGGCCATGCCGCCCCGGCGCCTGCCAGCATCCAGATCCAGGCCCAGCCGCTGGCTTCGGCGTTGAGCCAGCTGGGCCAGCAGACTTCGCTGCAACTGTTCTTCAGCCCTGAGCTGGTGGCGGGCAAGCAGGCGCCAGCGGTCTCCGGCAACCTGCAACCGGAAGAGGCGCTGCGGGCGTTGCTTGAGGGCAGCGGCCTGATCTACGAAATTTCCCAGGGCACCGTCGTCCTGCACCCGGCGCAGACTGCCGGGACCTTGACTACCGGCAGCCTGGAGCTGGCACCCACCGACGTCAAGGTCGTCGGTGACTGGCTTGGCAGCGCCGAAGAAACCGTGGTCCATAACCATCCCGGCGCACGTACCGTGGTGCGCCGCGAAGCGATGATCGAGCAGGGCGCATTGAACGTACGCGACGTGCTGCGCGGTGTGCCGGGGGTCCAGGTGCAGGACTCCAACGGCACCGGCGGCAGCGACATCGCCTTGAACGTCGGCGTGCGTGGCCTGACCTCGCGGTTGTCGCCACGCTCCACGGTGTTGATCGACGGCATCCCGGCAGCCTTCGCGCCTTACGGCCAGCCCCAACTGTCGATGGCGCCGATCTCCTCTGGCAACCTCGACAGCATCGACGTGGTGCGTGGCGCAGGTTCCGTGCGCTATGGCCCGCAGAACGTCGGCGGGGTGATCAACTTCGTCACCCGGGCGATCCCGGAAAAGGCCACCGGTGAGCTGTCGACCACGATGGAAACCTCCCGCCATGGCGGCTGGAAGCACATCGAGTCGGCTTTTCTCGGCGGCACTGCCGATAACGGCCTGGGCGCGGCGCTGCTGTACTCCGGGGTCAATGGCAATGGCTATCGCAGCAGCAACAACGATAACGATATCGATGACGTGTTGCTCAAGACCCATTGGGCGGTCACCGACAGCGACGAGTTCTGGCTCAATTTTCATTACTACGACGCCAAGGCCGACATGCCCGGCGGCCTGACCCAGGCCCAGTTCGACGACGACCCGTACCAGTCCGACCGCGATTACGATACGTTCAGCGGCCGACGCAAGGACGTATCCTTCAAGTACCTGCGCCAGATCGACGACGTTACCCAGTTCGAAGTGCAGACCTACTACACCGACAGTTTCCGTGGCAGCAGCATCGCTGCCCGCGACCAGAAGACCCTGTCGTCGTACCCGCGCAGCTACCACACCTTCGCCATCGAGCCACGGGTTTCACGGATCTTCTTCGCCGGCCCGACCACTCAGGAAGTCAGCGTCGGTTATCGCTACCTGAAAGAAGCGATGCACGAGCAGTCGACCCGCCTGGCGCTGATCAACAACGTGCCGACCGTGACCCCGACCTCCGACGGCCATGTGTTCCAGGACCGTACCGGCGGTACCGAAGCCAGCGCTTACTACATCGATGACAAGATCGATGTCGGCAACTGGACCATCACCCCGGGTATCCGTTTCGAGCACATCAACACCGACTGGCACGAGCGCCCGGTGCGCGGTACCAACGGCGTGCCCGTGCAGGAAAAGAACCGCAGCGTGACCAGCAACGAGCCGCTGCCGGCGCTGAGCGTGATGTATCACCTGTCTGACGAGTGGAAGCTGTTCGCCAACTACGAGACCTCGTTCGGCAGCCTGCAGTACTTCCAGCTCGGCCAGGGTGGCAGCGGCGACCAGACCGCCAACGGCCTGCAGGCCGAGAAAGCCAAGACCTATGAAGTGGGGACCCGCTACAACAACGGTACCTGGGGTGGTGAACTGACCGCGTTCTACATCGACTTCGATGACGAGCTGCAGTACATCAGCAACGACATCGGCTGGACCAACCTCGGGGCGACCAAGCACCAGGGCATCGAAGCCTCGATGCACTACGACCTGTCGGGCCTTGATCCGCGTCTGCAGGGCCTGAGTGCCAATGCTGGCTTCACCTACACCCGTGCCACCTATGAAGGCGAGATCCCCGGCTTCAAGGGCCGTGACCTGCCGTTTTATTCGCGGCAAATCGTCAATGCCGGGCTGCGCTATGAGATCAATCGCTGGACCTGGAACCTGGATGCCTACGCCCAATCGAAACAGCGCGCACCGGGGACCGGCATGAATGCCGACGGCAGCTTCAACGGCAACTACATCACCGAGCCGAGTGCCGATGGCCAGTACGGCGACATTCCGGGCTACGTGACCTGGGCGGCGCGCGGCGGATATGACTTTGGCAAGGAACTGTCGAACCTCAAGCTCGCGGCCGGGGTGAAGAACATCTTCGACAAGCAGTACTACACCCGCTCCAGCGACAACAACTCGGGGATCTACCTGGGTGAGCCGCGCACCTTCTATGTGCAGGCCAGTGTAGGCTTCTGAGGCCTGATCGCGGGGCAAGCCCGCTCCCACATGTAGGAGCGGGCTTGCCCCGCGATGCGTTTCAGCGTCAGGCCAGCGCTTGTGCCGGCGAGACAATGCAGGTCTTGCCCCCACGCGAACGCCCCGAACTCAGGTAGGCGGCGATCGATTCCTGGGTCACCTCGCCGAGGAACACCTGCTCGGCATCCAGCACCGGCAACCACGAGCGATTGAACTCGTACATCCGTGACAGCAGGATGCGCAGGTGCTCATCGTGCGACGCGGTGGCGTTGAAGGTGCGCAGAAAATCGGTGCAGCTGCCTTGCTGGCGATGCAGGTCGCGGCGGCGCACATAGCCCATGGCCTTGTTCTGCCCGTCGGTGACCACCAGGTAGCGACGGTCATGTTCGTCCATCAGCTCCAGGGCATCGGCCACCGGTGTTTCCGGGCTTACCGACGGCGCGTTGTCGGCGGCGTCTTCGGCACGCACCAGCAACAGGCGCTTGAGGGTGCTGTCCTGGCCAACGAAGTTGCTGACAAAGTCGTCCGCAGGATGGGCCAGCAGGGTGTCCGGGTGGTCGATCTGGATCAGCTTGCCGGCGCGGAAAATCGCAATCTTGTCACCCAGCTTGATCGCCTCGTCGATGTCGTGGCTGACCATGATCACGGTCTTGTTCAACGCCCGTTGCATCTCGAAGAATTCGTTCTGGATCATCTCGCGGTTGATCGGGTCGACCGCACCGAACGGCTCGTCCATCAGCAGCAATGGCGCATCAGCGGCAAGGGCGCGGATCACACCGATGCGCTGTTGCTGGCCACCGGACAACTCACGCGGGTAGCGTTGCAGGTACTGCTTGGGTTCGAGCTTGATCATGCTCATCAGCTCGCGGGCGCGCTCGTGGCATTTCTGCTTGTCCCAGCCGAGCAGGCGCGGGACCACGGTGATGTTCTCCTCGATGGTCATGTTGGGGAACAGGCCGATCTGCTGGATCACATAGCCGATGCGCCGGCGCAGGGTCACTTCATCCAGGCCGGTGGTGTCTTCGCCATTGATCAGCACCTTGCCCGAGGTGGGCGCGATCAGGCGGTTGATCATTTTCAGCGTAGTGCTCTTGCCGCAGCCGGACGGGCCGAGGAACACGCAGATCTCGCCTTCGTTGACGGTCAGGCTGACGGAGTCGACGGCTTTGACGTCTTTGCCGTTGGCGTGAAAGGTCTTGCTGAGGTTCTGGAGTTCGATCATTTGCGCAGTCCTTTTGGAGTCAGGGAGCGTTGCAGGGCTTGCAGCATGAGGTCGGCGAAGATGGCCAGGAGGCTCACCAGTACGGCGCCGACCAGCAGCATCGACATGTCGCTGCGGCTGATGGAGGTGAGGATGAGCACGCCCAGGCCACCGGCACCGATGGTTGCGGCGATGGTCATGACGCCGATGTTCATGACCACGGCGGTGCGTACGCCAGCGAGGATCACCGGCACGGCGATGGGTAGCTCGACCATGCGCAGGCGCTGGCCGAAGGTCATGCCGATGCCACGGGCGGCTTCACGAATGCCCGGCTCGACGTTGGTCAGGGCCAGGTAGGTGTTGCGCAGAATCGGCAACAGCGAATAGAGAAATACCGCCGTGATCGCCGGCAACGGCCCCAGGCCCTGGCCGAACTTGGAGTAGAACGGCAGCAGCAGGCCGAACAGGGCGATCGAGGGGATGGTCAGCAGCACCGTGGCGCTGGCCTGCAACGGGCCTGCGAGCGCCGGGAAGCGGGTCATGAGGATGCCCAGCGGAACGCCGAACAGAATCGCCAGGCTGACGGCGATACCGACCAGGGTGATGTGCTGCCAGGTCAGGTGCAGTACCTGGGCCCAGTCGAGGTGGGTAAAGGTATCGAGCATGTTATGGCTGCTCCTGTGCAGGTGGGTGCTGGCGCAGGTACTCGGCGGCGACTTTGCCCGGGCTCTGGTGCTCGACATCGACCTTGGCGTTGAGCTGGCGCATGGTCTCGTCGTCGAGCTGTTCGGCCAGTGGCTTGAGCAGGCTGGCCAGTTGCGGATTGGCGTCGAGTACGGCCTTGCGCACCACCGGCGCCGCGGTGTAGTCGGGGAAGTAGTGCTTGTCGTCTTCCAGCAGCTTGAGGTCAAAGGCGCTCAGGCGGCCGTCGGTGGTGTACACCAGGCCACTGAATACCTGGCCGTTGCGCAGCGCGGTGTAGACCAGGCCGGCGTCCATCTGGCGGATGTCGCGGCGGGTCAGTTGCAGGTCGTAGGTTTCGGTCAGGCCCACCAGGCCATCGGGACGGTTGGCGAACTCGGTGTCCAGGGCCACCACGTGGGGGCGGTCCTTCTCGTCGCGCAGCAGCTGGTTCAGTTCGCTGATGCTGTTGATCTGCGGGTACTGCTCGGCAACCTTGCGTGGCAGGGCCAGGGCGTAGGTATTGCTGAACTTCGACGGCGTCAGCCAGATCAGGTCTTTCTTCGCATCCAGTTCCTTGACCCTGGCGTAGGTGGCTGCGGCGCTGGGCATGCGTTCGTCGACATGGTTGTAGGACACCAGCGAAACACCGGTGTATTCCCAGACCATGTCCAGCTGGCCGGTTTCGTGGGCGCTGCGGGCAAGGTTGCTGCCCAGCCCGCCGGTGATGCGTACGTCGAAGCCGTTCTGGTTAAGGTACTGGGCGGTGATTTCAGCCAGCACCGTCTGCTCGGTGAAGACCCGCGCACCGAGGCGGATCACAGGTTTGGTCGCGGCCTGGGCAAATCCTGCGAACAGCAGGGCCGCGCCCAGCAACAAGGCGATTCTTTTCATGAGAGTTCCTTCGCTTAGTGGGCCAGGCCGCGTTCAAGCCAACGGCGGCTGGACTGCGCCACCAGGGCGTCGAGCAGCAGGGCGAGCAGGGCGGTACAGGCCGCGCCAAGCAGCAGTTGCGGCTGATTGTTCAGGGCAATGCCGGGGAAGATCAGGCTGCCCAGGCTATTGGCGCCAATCAGGAACGACAGCGGCGCAGTCCCGACGTTGATCGCCAGGGCCACCCGTACACCGCCGACGATGATCGGCACGGCGTTGGGCAGCTCGACCCGCCAGAGGGTCTGGCGCGGGGTCATGCCGATGCCGGTGGCGGCTTCCTTGAGCGAGGCGGGAACGTTTTTCAGGCCTTCGTAGGTGTTGCGCACGATCGGCAGGAGGGAGGCGAGGAACAGCGCGAAGATCGCGGGACCGGCGCCAATGCCCAGGAAACTCAGGGCAATGGCCAGAACGGCCAGAGGGGGGATGGTGTTGCCAATGTTGAAAAACTGCATGAAGCGTTCGGCGCGGTCGACCCGGTGTGGTCGACTCAAGGCAATCCCAGCGGGTATGCCCACGGCTAACGCCGCCACCATCGACAGCAACACCAGCATCAGGTGCGCTTGCAGGTAGAACCACAGATCGGCGCGGTAGTGCGCGATCGTATCGATGCCGATCCAGTGGATCAGCAGGGCCAGGATGACGAGCACGAAGGCACATCCCATCAGCCCCTTGCCATAGCTTTTAGCCACAGGCGGACTCCTTTTGTTGTCGGCGAACACACTCCCGTGGCGGCCACCATTCCAGGCGGCAGGCAGTGTGATCGCGATAAGCAGCGCGTTGTCCGGAAACGGAGTGGAACACGCCATAAGCGAAGCCTCGTCAGGCTCGTAGTGCCGGTGAAACCAACCCTGACGAACGGTCATGACCGATTGCGGATCAGGGGAGTGGACGCCTCCACAGTCGTAAAGGTTCCCATCTGAAGCGGCATTTGGCCAGCGCTGATTAACCCAACGGTTCAGTTCGGGGGCAAATTTGGGCTATAATCTGCGCCCTTTTTTTGAATCACCTGCCAGGCGATTTCCCATGACCAACCAGGCCGCCGAAGTCGCGAAACGCCGCACCTTCGCCATTATTTCCCACCCCGATGCGGGTAAGACCACCATCACCGAAAAGCTCCTGCTGATGGGCAAGGCAATTGCCGTCGCCGGTACGGTGAAATCGCGAAAGTCCGACCGCCATGCCACCTCCGACTGGATGGAAATGGAGAAGCAGCGTGGTATCTCCATCACCACCTCGGTGATGCAGTTCCCCTATCGCGAGCACATGATCAACCTGCTCGACACCCCGGGCCACGAAGACTTCTCGGAAGATACCTACCGTACCCTCACCGCCGTCGACTCGGCGCTGATGGTGCTCGACGGCGGTAAAGGGGTCGAGCCACGGACCATCGCCCTGATGGACGTCTGCCGCCTGCGTGATACGCCGATCGTCAGCTTCATCAACAAACTTGACCGTGACATCCGCGACCCGATCGAACTGCTCGATGAAATTGAAGCGGTCCTGAAGATCAAGGCCGCACCAATCACCTGGCCGATCGGTTGCTACCGCGATTTCAAGGGCGTGTACCACCTGGCGGGCGACTACATTATCGTCTACACCCCGGGCCACGGCCACGAGCGCACCGAGGTGAAGATCATCGAGAAGCTCGACTCCGATGAAGCCCGCGCCCACCTTGGCGACGAGTACGAGCGCTTCCTCGAGCAGCTGGAACTGGTGCAGGGCGCCTGTCACGAATTCGACCAGGGCGAATTCATGCGTGGCGAGCTGACTCCGGTGTTCTTCGGTACCGCGCTGGGCAACTTCGGTGTCGACCACGTGCTCGATGCCGTCGTCGACTGGGCGCCACGTCCGCTGCCGCGCGAGGCCAACGAGCGCGCCGTCGAGCCGACCGAAGAGAAGTTCAGCGGTTTCGTGTTCAAGATCCAGGCGAACATGGACCCCAAGCACCGCGACCGTATCGCCTTCATGCGTATCTGCTCGGGCCGTTACGAAAAAGGCATGAAAATGCGCCACGTGCGCACCGGCAAGGACCTGCGCATCGGCGATGCGTTGACCTTCTTCTCCTCCGAGCGTGAGCAGCTGGAAGAGGCCTGGGCCGGCGACATCATCGGCCTGCACAACCACGGCACCATCCAGATCGGCGATACTTTCACCGAAGGCGAGGCCCTGGGCTTTACCGGTATTCCGCACTTCGCTCCGGAACTGTTCCGCCGCGTGCGCCTGAAAGACCCGCTCAAGTCCAAGCAACTGCGCCAGGGCTTGCAGCAACTGGCTGAAGAGGGCGCGACCCAGGTGTTCTTCCCGGAGCGCAGCAACGACATCATCCTCGGCGCCGTCGGTGTGCTGCAGTTCGATGTGGTCGCCAGCCGCCTGAAGGAAGAGTACAAGGTCGAGTGTGCCTACGAGCCCATCACCGTCTGGTCGGCGCGCTGGATCAGCTGCGACGACAAGAAGAAGCTCGAGGAATTCAAGAACAAGGCCGTGGAAAACCTGGCCATCGACGGCGGTGGTCACCTGACCTACCTGGCTCCGACCCGGGTCAACCTGGCGCTGATGGAAGAGCGCTGGCCGGATGTGAAGTTCCGCGCGACCCGCGAGCATCACTGATTGTCATACCCCGCCGCCTTCGGTGCGGCGGGGTTGCCTCCCTCATGGGTGCAGTTCTGCGCCTAACCGGTAGATCAGCAATGCCAGGCTGTCGGCATTGGACAGCATGATCTGCGCGCGTTTTTCGCTGTCATTCAAGAACACCTGGCGGGCCTGGTTGAGGTCCCGGGTGCCGGTGATCTTGATCGGTTGCCGATGCCTTGCGTAACCAGAGCGGTGCATGGGCAGCAACAGCCTGCGCCTTGGCCCGCTCCCGCAGGCTACCCAGGACCCCGGCAATCTCGTCACGTTCGCTGTAGTAGCGGTTGAGCGCTTTGACCACATTGCCCGGCAGCCGGGCAGCGATGGCCCGGTCGTACGGCGCCAGAACCTGTGTCTGGCGTGACGGCAGCGGAGCGGGTGCAAACGAGATGTCGAGGCGTTCGGCCAGGCCACTGATCAGGGTCAGCAGTTGCTGCTGGTAGTCGCGGCTCAGATGTTCGTCGCGGATCAATTCCTGTTGCAGTATGAAACGGTCCCGGTGGTAAAAGGCAACCGGGGGCCGATCCCCGCGGCAATCGCTGGAGATTGCCGCGAGCAAGCAGGACAGGGGTGTTACTTATATCAATTGCCGGCCTTGATGCTGGTCCAGATCCGGGTGCGGATACGGTCGATCTTCGCCGGCATCGCTTCCAGGGCGTAGAGCTTGCCGAGCATCTCGTCGCTCGGATAGATCATGGTATTGGCCTTGAGCGCGGGGTCGACCAGGGGGTCGGCCTTGAGGTTGCCGTTGGCGTATTGCACATGGTTGCTGATGTTGGCCATCACCTCAGGCTGCAGCAGGTAGTTCATGTAGGCGTAGCCGGCTTTTTCGTCCGGGGCGTCGGCCGGCATGGCGACCATGTCGAACCACATCGGCGCGCCTTCCTTGGGGATCGAGTAGCCGACCTTCACGCCGTTGTTGGCTTCTTCGGCCCGGTTCCTGGCCTGCAGCACGTCGCCGGAGAAGCCCACTACCACGCAGATGTCGCCGTTGGCCAGGTCAGCGGTGTACTTGGAGGAGTGGAAGTAGTTGATATACGGGCGCACCTTCATCAGCAGTTCCTTGGCCTTGTCGTAATCCTTCGGCTGCTGGCTGTGGTGCGGCAAACCCAGGTAGTTAAGGGCGATGGGCAGCAGTTCCGGGCCGTTGTCGAGCACCGCCACGCCGCAGCTTTTCAGCTTGCTGATGTACTCGGGCTTGAAGATCAGGTCCCAGGAATCCACCGGGGCATTGTCGCCCAGCACCGCCTTGACCTTGTCGATGTTGTAGCCGATCCCGGTACTGCCCCACAGGTAGGGGAAGCCGTACTGGTTGCCCGGGTCGTTGACCTCCAGGGCCTTGAGCAGCACCGGGTTGAGGTTTTTCCAGTTGGGCAGCTGGCTTTTGTCCAGTTGCTTGAGCGCCTTGCCCTGGATCTGCCGGGCCATGAAGTGGTTGGACGGGAACACCACGTCATAGCCGGAGTTGCCGGTCATCAGCTTGCCGTCGAGGGTTTCGTTGCTGTCGAACACGTCGTAGGTCGGCACGATGCCGCTGGCCTGCTGGAAGTTCTTCAGGGTGTCGGGGGCAATGTAGCTGGACCAGTTGTAGATTTTCACCGTATCGGCCGCCTGGGCGATGGAGGCGGCCAGCAATAGTGGTGCGAAGAGCAATGGGCGCATGTCTGGATTCCTTGCTTGGTCTGTTTTTTATCGAAGGAGGCAGGCGATCAAATGATCAGAAAATCAGCACGTAGGTCTTGCGCACGGTCTCCTGGATATCCCAGATGCCGGTGCTGTTGGCCGGCAGCAGGATGGCGTCGCCGGCTTCAATGGTCAGCGGTTCGCCGCCGTCAGGGGTGAAGGTGCAGCGGCCCTTGATGAAGTGGCAGAACTCCTGCTGGACGATCTGCCGGCGCCAGCGTCCCGGGGTGCATTCCCAGATGCCGGTTTCGACGCCATCGCTGCGCTCGACGCAGGTCACCGAGGCGATCGAGACCGGCTCGCCGAGCGGCACGGCCACCGGGTTGGATTCGTCCAGGGTGACGCTGTCGGTGTTCTTGAACTGGGTAATGCTCATACCGGTGAGTCCTGTGCAGGGGGATCGAAAAATCAGCGCATGAAACCTTCCATGAAGTCCGCCACGCCGCTGGCCAGGCGTCGGCGCCAGGGGGCGCTGGACGGGTTGGCGAGGGTCTGGTCTTCATGGACGAAACTCTTGATGATCGCGTTGTAGCCCAGCCAGCGGCAGGGTTCCGGCTCCCAGCCGGGCAGGCTGTGCAGGGCACGGTCGTGGCTGGCCCAGGGTTGTTCGGTGAGCACGCCGCGCCGCTCAAGAATCAGATCGGCCAGGGTGCGTCCGCCGAGGTTGCTGGCGCCAACGCCTTCGCCGCCGTAGCCGCCGGCCAGGGCAATGCCCTGGTTGCGGTCGCAGAACATGTGCGGTGCAAAGCGCCGGGCCATGCCCAGGTTGCCGCCCCAGGCGTGGGTGATGTTGACGTTCTTCAGTTGCGGGAACAGTTCGCCGAACAGGTAGCGGCGCAGCTCGATTTCGCTGCTGGTGAGGTCGAAGTTCTCGCGCAGGCGTCCGCCGAATCGGTACCCCCCGCGCGCGCCAAACACCAGGCGGTTGTCAGCGCTGCGCTGGCCGTAGGTCACCTGGCGGCTGTTCTCGCTGAAAGCCTGGCCACGGTTGAGGCCGATCTGATCCCAGATCTGTTCGGGCAGCGGCTCGGTGGCCACCAGCAGGCTTTGTACCGGCAATTGATAACGGCCCAGTGGCGGCAGGTTGACCGAGTAGCCCTCGACCGCCGGTACCAGCCACTGGCATTTGACCCGCGCTTGCAGGGTACGTACTTCGCCAGCGCGCCATTGGGTGACGGGGCTGTTCTCATAGAGTTTCACCCCCATGGCCTCTACCGTGCGGGCCAGGCCACGCACCAGTTTGGCCGGCTGGATGGTGGCGACGTTGGGATTGAAGATTGCGCCATAAGGGCGGCTGATGCGCAGCTCTGGCGCCAGCTCGCTGGGGCTAAGCCAGCGGTAGTCGGCTTCGGTCAGGCCCTGTTTGTAGAGTTTGTTCAGGTACGCGCGCAGGCTGGTTTCCTGCTCGGGGTAGCGCGCTGCGCAATACAGCACGCCACCTTTGCGGTAGTCGCAGTCGATGCCTTCGCGTTCGAGCACCTGGGCAACTTCATCGGGGATGCCGTGCAGCAGGTCGTAGGCGGCGCGCCGCTGTTCGGGCGTGCAGCCGGCGAGCAGGCGGTCTTCGCCCAGCAGGTTGCCCATCAGCCAGCCGCCATTGCGCCCGGAGGCACCAAAGCCTGCAATCTGCGCTTCGACGATGGCGATGTTCAGCTGCGGCGCCAGGCGCTTGAGGTAGTAGGCGGTCCACAAGCCGGTATAGCCAGCGCCGATGATGCAGACGTCGACGTCCAGGTCCTGTTGCAGTGCCGGGCGGGCGCTCAACGGCTCATCGAGTTGGTCCATCCACAGGCTGATACTGCGCCATGCCAGCATTGTTCGGCTCCACATTGGTAACGGTCTGTGGCGATCCTAGAAGCTTGCGGGGCGCTGTGTCTTACGTGCGTGCACGCAGAGAATTCTGCTTCACATAGGCCTTGGGCGACAGGCCGGTGTGCTGGCGAAAACACTTGTAGAACGCCGACAGCGAGTTGAAGCCGGCGGCAAAGGCCAGTTCGTCGATGCGCGCGACCGTGGAGGTGGCACCAAGGCTGGTCAGCAGGTGTTGCAGGCGAGCCTGGTTGACGTAGCGGTAGAAGCTCTGGCCGAGCACCTGGTTGAGCAGGTAGGAGATCTGGTTGCGGCTGTATCCGCTTTCGCGGGCAACGCGCTGCAGGTCGAGTTCCGGGTCGAGGTAAGGTTGCTGGCGCTGGAAGTACTGCTCCAGGTCCTGGGCCATGAAACTCAGCTGGCGCGGTGACAGGCCCAGGCGGCTGACTGCCGGGCGCAGGTCGTTGTGGCCGGGGTCCTGGCTGGGGGTGCGGACCAGCGAGGCGTACTCGTTGACCCGCCAGACCAGCCCGTCGCGCACGGTGATCGCTTCGCTGGACTGGAACGCCACCAGGCCCTCGCCACCACGCAGGGTGACCTGGTACTGGATGAAGGCGGTGCAGCCGTCGACACGTATGCGATCGCTATGGACGATATCTTCATCGGCTTCGCCGGGCATGCTCACGCGCACGTATTCGCGCAGCTCATCCAGGTGCAGGACGCGGTTCTGGAAGTAGTCGTTGTACTGGATATCGGGGTGATACAAGGCCATGACCCCGTCGAGGTCGCGATGCTTCCAGCACAGGTGGTAGCGCAGGACGGTGGCGGCGGTTTCCGGGGTTTGTTCCGGGCCGTCGGGGATTGGGTCTGGGGTCATTGACTGATAGTGCCCCAAGGCTGATCAAGGCTCAACTGCCGTTGGGGCCGCTGCGCGCCCCAATCGCCGGCAAGGCCGGCTCCCACAGGGTCCGGGACACAGGGATCCTGTGGGAGCGGGCTTGCCCCGCGATGCAGTTACAGGAACTGCTCGGCGTAATGGCACGCCACCTGCCGCGTACCCACCTGCCTGAACGCCGGCTCCTCGGCAGCACAACGCTCAGTGGCATACGGGCAACGCTTGTGGAAGGCACAGCCAGGCGGCGGGTTGAGCGGGTTGGGCAGCTCGCCGGCGATCTTGATCTTCGGCTTGAGCGGGTCCGGATGAATGGTTGGCGTGGCCGACAGCAGCGCCTGGGTGTAAGGGTGCAGCGGTTTGGTGTAGATGTCCTCCTTGGGGCCCATTTCCGCTGGCCGGCCCAGGTACATCACCAGCACCTGGTCGGCCACATGGCGCACTACCGCCAGGTTGTGGGAGATGAACACATAAGCGGTGTTGAACTCTTTCTGCAGGTCCATGAACAGGTTCAGCACCTGGGCCTGGATCGACACGTCGAGGGCCGAAGTCGGCTCGTCGGCTACCAGCACTTTCGGTTGCAGCATCATCGCCCGGGCCAGGGCGATACGCTGGCGCTGACCACCGGAGAACATGTGCGGGTAGCGCTGGTAGTGCTCGGGGCGCAGGCCGACCTGCTGCATCATCGCCTGGACCTTTTCGCGGCGCTCGGCCTTGGACAGCTTGGTGTTGATCAGCAGCGGTTCGCCCAGCTGGTCGCCGATCTTCTGCCGCGGGTTGAGCGAGGCGTAAGGGCTCTGGAACACCATCTGCACGTCCTTGCGCAGTTGCTTGCGCTCGGCCTTGTTGGCCCCGGCGACTTCCTGACCGGCAATCTTCAGCGAGCCGGACGACGGCTCCTCGATCAGGGTCAGGGCCCGGGCCAGGGTCGACTTGCCACAGCCGGACTCGCCAACCACGGCCAGGGTCTTGCCCGCTTCCAGTTCAAAGGACACACCGTTGAGTGCACGTACCAGGGCATGGCCCTTGAACAGGCCACGGGAAACTTCATAGTGACGGGTCAGTTCACGGGCGGTAAGGACGACGGTCATTACGCCACCTCCTGGTTCAGCGGATAGAAACAACGCACCAGGCTATGGGCCTGGGGATCGAGGGTCGGCCGTTGCCGACGGCAGCTGTCCTGCACATAGGGGCAGCGCGGCGACAGCAGGCAACCCTCGGGGCGGTCATAGCGACCGGGGACGATACCTGGCAGGGTCGCCAGGCGCTCGGCGCCTTCACTGTGCTCGGGAATCGCCGCCAGCAGCGCTTCGCTGTAGGGGTGCGCAGGCACGTCGAACAATTCCGGCACCTGGCCGACTTCCACGGCCTGCCCTGCGTACATCACGCACACGCGCTTGGCGGTTTCGGCAACCACGGCGAGGTCGTGGGTGATCAGGATCAGCGCCATGTTCTGCTCTTTTTGCAGGTTGAGCAGCAACTCCATGATCTGCGCCTGAATGGTCACATCGAGGGCGGTGGTCGGTTCGTCGGCGATCAGCAGTTTGGGTTCGCCGGCAATCGCCATGGCGATCGCCACCCGCTGGCTCATGCCACCGGAAAGCTGGTGAGGGTAGGCGTCCAGGCGGCTTTCGGCGCCGGGAATTTCCACCTTCTTGAGCAATTCCAGGGCACGCTGGCGGGCGGCCTTGCCACGCAGGCCGAGGTGCTGGCGCAGCACTTCTTCGATCTGGAAGCCCACGGTGTAGCTGGGGTTGAGGGCGGTCATCGGGTCCTGGAAGACCATCGCCATATCCTTGCCCACCACCTTGCGCCGTTGCCGGCCGCTGAGCTTGAGCATATTGGTGCCGTCGAAGGTCAGGGCATCGGCGGTGATCCGCCCCGGTGCGTCGATCAGGCCCATCAGTGCCATCATGGTTACCGATTTGCCCGAACCCGATTCGCCGACGATGGCCAGCACTTCACCTTCATTGACCGTGAGGTCCAGGCCGTCGACCACCGGTACCGCGTTGGCGTCGCCAAAGCGCACATTCAGATTTTTTATTTGCAGAAGTGACATGGCGATCTCCTCAGGCGGCATTCTTGAGTTTCGGGTCCAGCGCATCGCGCAGTCCGTCACCCATCAGGTTGATTGCCAGCACGCTGAGCAAAATGGTCAGGCCAGGCAGGCTCACGACCCACCAGGCGCGTTCGATGTAGTCGCGGGCCGAAGCCAGCATGGTGCCCCACTCGGGGGTTGGCGGCTGCACACCAAGGCCAAGGAAGCCCAGGGCGGCAGCGTCGAGGATCGCCGAAGAGAAGCTCAGGGTGGCCTGGACGATCAGCGGCGCCATGCAGTTGGGCAGCACGGTGACGAACATCAGCCGTGGCAGGCCGGCACCGGCCAGGCGTGCGGCGGTGACGTAGTCGCGGTTCAGCTCGCCCATTACTGCCGCGCGGGTCAGGCGCACATAGGACGGCAACGAGACGATGGCGATGGCGATCACGGTGTTGATCAGGCCAGGGCCGAGGATGGCGACAATCGCCACGGCCAGCAGCAGCGAGGGCAGGGCCAGCATCACGTCCATCAGGCGCATGATCGACGGGCCGAGGATGCGCGGGAAGAATCCGGCCAGCAGGCCAAGGAAGATCCCCGGGATCAGCGAGATCACCACCGACGACAGGCCGATCAGCAGCGACAGGCGCGAGCCCTGGATCAACCGCGAGAGCAGGTCCCGGCCGAGCTCATCGGTGCCGAGGATGAACTGCCAGTTGCCACCTTCGAGCCATACCGGCGGGGTCAGCAGGAAATCACGGTACTGCTCGCTGGGATTGTGCGGTGCCACCCAGGGGGCGAACAGCGCGCAGAACACGATCAGGCTCATGAACATAAGGCCGGCGACCGCGCCCTTGTTGCGTGAAAAGGCCTGCCAGAACTCCTTGTACGGCGAAGGGTAGAGCAGGCTCTGGTCGACAGCGGTGGCCGGGGTGGTGACAGATTTCGGAAGTGGGGTAGTCATGACGGGGCCCTCAGCGCTGATGACGGATGCGTGGGTTGGCCAGGCCGTAGAGGATGTCCACGACGAAGTTGACCAGGATCACCAGGCAGGCAATCAACAGGATGCCGTTCTGTACCACGGGGTAGTCACGGGCGCCGATGGCTTCGATCAGCCACTTGCCGATGCCCGGCCAGGAAAAGATGGTTTCGGTCAGTACCGCACCGGCAAGCAGGGTGCCGACCTGCAGGCCGAATACTGTCAGCACCGGGATCAACGCGTTGCGCAGGCCGTGCACGAACACCACGCGGGCCGGAGACAGGCCCTTGGCCCGGGCCGTGCGGATGTAGTCTTCACGCAGCACTTCGAGCATGGAGGAACGGGTCATCCGTGCGATTACCGCCAGCGGAATGGTGCCGAGCACGATGGCCGGCAGGATCAGGTGCATCAGCGCATCCTTGAAGGCGCCTTCTTCGTCGCTGAGCAGGGTATCGATGAGCATGAAGCCGGTTTTCGGCTCGATGTCGTAGAGCAGGTCGATGCGTCCGGAAACCGGGGTCCAGCCCAGGCTCACGGAGAAGAACATGATCAGGATCAGGCCCCACCAGAAGATCGGCATCGAATAGCCGGCAAGTGAGATGCCCATGACCCCGTGGTCGAACAGCGAACCCCGCTTGAGCGCGGCAATCACCCCGGCCAGCAGGCCGATCACGCCAGCGAAAAACAGTGCCGCCATGGCCAGTTCGAGGGTTGCCGGGAACAGCGCGAGGAACTCGGTCCAGACGCTTTCGCGGGTGCGCAGCGATTCGCCAAGGTCACCCTGGGCGAGCTTGCTGACGTAGTCCAGGTACTGTTCGGGCAGCGGCTTGTTCAGGCCAAGGCGTTCCATGGCCTGGGCGTGCATTTCCGGGTCGACCCGGCGCTCGCCCATCATGACCTCCACCGGGTCGCCGGGTATCAGCCGTATGAGCGCAAACGTCAGCAAGGTGATGCCGAAGAAGGTCGGGATCAGCAATCCCAGTCGCCGGGCAATAAAACTAAACATCTTCTGGAGTACCTCATCAGCCGGTCAGGCATGCCCACCGGCACCCGGGTGGGGCGCCGGCGGTCGTTCTTGTTCTACTTCACCTGGGTAGTGGCGAAGTTGTTATTGGTGAGGGGATTGATGTGGTACCCCTCAACGTTGTCGCGCATGGCGGTAAACATCTGCGGGTGCGCCATGCTGATCCACGGTTGATCTTCATCGTACACCGCCAGAGCCTTTACATAGAGCGCTGCACGCTCATCGTTGTCGGTGACTTCGCGGGCCTTGGTGATCAACTGCTGGAAAGTTTGATTGCACCAGCGGGCATAGTTCTCGCCACTTCTCACCGCGTCGCAGCTAAGCAGTGGGCTGAGGAAGTTGTCCGGGTCGCCGTTGTCGCTGGCCCAGCCGGTGGAAACCATATCGGCTTCGCCTTTTTTGGCGCGGCGCAGCATCTCCGCCCACTCCATCACGCGGATGTCGACCGTCAGGCCGATCTTGGCCAGGTCTGCCTGGAGCATTTCGGCGCTCAGTCGCGGGTTGGGGTTGGTCGGGCCGCCGCCGTTGCGGGTGAACAAGGTCAGCACCGTGCCCTCGGGCACACCGGCTTCCTTGAGCAGGGCACGAGCCTTGTCGAGGTCGCGGGGCGGGTTCTTGTTGTCGGTGTTGTAGCCGATCATGGTCGGTGGGTAAGGGTTGACCGCGACCAGCGCGTTGCCTTTGCCGAACAGCTGGTCGACGTGGGTCTGGCGGTCGAAGGCGATATTGATGGCTTTGCGCACGCGCACATCGCTCAGGTACTTGTGTTCAGTGTTGAGCGAGATGTAGCCGGTGGTCAGTGCTTCCATCTCGGCCACTTTCAATTTGGGGTCGGCCTTGATGCTGGGGATGTCGTCGGGCTTGGGATACAGCGCCACCTGGCACTCGTTGGCCTTGAGCTTCTGCAGGCGCACGTTGTTGTCATTGGCGATGGCGAAAATCAGCGCATCGGCTGGAGGCTTGCCGCGAAAGTACTCCGGGTTGGCCTTGTAGCGAACCTGCGCGTCCTTGTTGTAGCGCTGGAAGATGAACGGGCCGGTGCCGATTGGTTTGCTGTTGAGGTCGGTGGTCTTGTCGGCCTTGAGTAGCTGGTCGCCATATTCGGCAGAGTAGATCGAGGTGAAGGCCATGGCCAGGTCACGCAGGAAGGGCGCTTCGGGGCGGGTCAGGGTGAAGACCACGGTGTGCTCGTCGGTCTTCTCGACGCTTTTGAGCAGGTCCTTGAAACCCATGCTCTCGAAATAGGGGAAGCCGATGCTGGTCTTGTTGTGCCACGGGTGATTCGGGTCCAGCTGTCGTCGGAAACTCCACAACACGTCGTCGGCATTCATGTCGCGCGTGGGCTTGAAGTAATCGGTGGTGTGGAACGTGACCCCTTCGCGCAGGTGGAACGTGTAGGTCAGGCCGTCGTCACTGATGTCCCAGCGTTCGGCCAGGGCCGGCTGGATATCGGTGGTGCCTGGCTTGAAGTCGACCAGGCGGTTGAAGATGGCCTCGGCCGAGGCATCGGCGGTCACGGCAGTGGTGTACTGGACGATATCGAAGCCTTCCGGGCTGGCCTCGGTACACACCACCAGCGGCTTGGCCGAGAGGCCCGCCGCAGTACTCAACAGGACGGCTGCCAGGGCAGCCTGTAGTGGTAACAGTTTCATGAAACCTCCTGCAATCGATTAACCAGAGTAGCCGTCCCGGTCGATTCGGCGAACCGACCGGGCCAGGGCGTTCTAGAGGAAATTGAATGGAATGGTGGTGACAATCCGCAGCTCGTCCAGGCTGCCGTCGGCCTGGGCCTTGCTGGCCCGGTGGGCGGTGTAGGTCGCGCGGATGGTGGTGTCCTTGAGCGTGCCGCTCTGCACCGCGTAGGTGGTGCCGATGCCCCACTCGTAGTGGTTCTCGTCGTCCAGGCCACGGACGTCGTAGCCGGTGCTCTTGTAGTGGGTACCGTCGATGCCCCAGCCGCGGGCGTTGTACAGGTTGAACTTGAGGCCGGGTACGCCGTACTGGGCCATGTTCAACACGTAGGCGATCTGCATCGATTTCTCGTTCGGGCCGTTGAAGTCCGAGAGCAGGGAGTTGGCCAGGAAGATCGCGTTGGTGTCGTGCAGGTAGTCGAAGTACTCGTTGCCGTTGACCTGCTGGTAGGAGAAGGTCAGGTTGTGGGCCTGGTGGGTCAGGCCGAACGACAGACTGTAGGTGTCGTTATCAATGTCGCCGAGCTTGCTTTTGCCTTCGTCCTTGGTCTTGTAGTAGTTCAGGCCAGTGGTCAGGCTCAGCACCGCGCTGTCGCCCAGTTCATGGCTGGCGCCGAAGTAGTACTGGTTCCACAGGTCTTCGACGTTGGACACGTAGAAGCTGGTTTTCAGGCTCTTCAGTGGCTGGTAGCTGACGCCGGCGATGTTGACGTGATCGGCTTCAAAGGCGCGATCACCATACTCGGCAACGAATTTGCTGGTGCCCTGTTCGGTCCGGGTCGAGAGCCGGTCGAAGGTGCCGATATCGAAGGACAGGTTGTCGAATTCTTCGCTGCGGATGCTCACACCCTCGAAACTCGACGGCAAGGCGCGGTTGCCGATATAGGCAAGCACCGGGGTGTCCATCGATTGGCGGCCGGCGGTCAGGGTGGTGTTGGAGACCCGCGCCTTGACGTTGGCCAGGCCCATCTTGCTCCACTGGCCGATGACGTCGCCATCGCTGTGGGTCAGGGTCCGGTTGTTCGGCCCGGCGACTGCGGCACGGCCCCGCTCCAGGGCGATGGCGTTGTAGGCGGCGACTTCGGTGCTGAAGCCGACGGTACCTTCGGTAAAGCCCGAGGTGTAGTTGAGGATGGTGCCCTGTACCCAGTTGTCACGGCTGTGGGTGTCGTGTTGGGTGCCGTCGCTTTTGTAGTACTTCCACATTGGCGCGCGGGTGGCGCGTTCGCGGGCGTACCAGTTGCGGGTCGAGCCGGACAGGCTCTGGCCTTCGATGAAGCCCTTGGCTTCGCTCTGGGCGCTGGTGGATTTGACGCTGACCGGAACGAAGTCCTGGCTGGCGGGCTCGGCTTGGGCCATGGCTGACAGACCACTGAGGGACATTGCCAGTACTGCGGTTTTGGTTCGTCTCAAGGTAAAGCTCCCTTTTCTTTTCTTTTCTTTTTTTAGTTACCGCCTGGCTTTGTGAGCTGGGCGTCTTGCCGGTTGGTACAAGGGTTGCAATCGTTTGCTGTAAGGCGATCGGGCATATTCAGGCTGATATCGGGCGCGAGGGTGGAGTGCACCCCCGTGGCCGATGCAGTGGTTTATTCGGTACTGACGCCTGAGAAGTTGTTGCGCCCGAAGGGGCTTACCTTGAAATCCACGACCTTGGCACTGAGCGGCTGGTTGACCGTCGAATGGGCGATCGGGGTGATGGGCAATTGTTGCTTGAGGCGCTGTTGCGCCTGTTGGTAAAGCGCGGTGCGTTGCTCGCGGTCGGTGATGGTCTTGGCTTTCTTGACCAGGGCGTCGTACTGCGGGTCGCACCACATGGAGTAGTTGTTGCTGCCAATCGCGTCGCAGCTGTACAGGGTGCCGAGCCAGTTGTCCGGGTCACCGTTGTCGCCGGTCCAGCCGATCAGCGAGATGTCGTGTTCACCGTCCTTGGTGCGCTTGAGATATTCGCCCCATTCGTAGCTGACGATCTTCACGTTCAGACCGACCTTGCCCCAGTCGGCCTGGAGCATTTCGGCCATCAGCTTGGCATTGGGGTTGTACGGGCGTTGCACAGGCATGGCCCAGAGGGTGATTTCAGTGCCTTCCTTGACCCCGGCGGCCTTGAGCAATTCGCGGGCCTTGTCCGGGTTGTAATCGGCATCCTTGATGCTGTCGTCGTAGGACCACTGGGTCGGCGGCATGCTGCCCACCGCCAGCTGCCCAGCCTCCTGGTACACCGCTTTGACGATGGCCGATTTGTTGATCGCCATGTCCATGGCCTGGCGCACCTCGAGCTGGTCGAAGGGTTTGTGCCGCACGTTGTAGGCGATGTAGCCGAGGTTGAAACCGGGCTTCTCGATGACCTGCAGCTTCGGGTCGCTCTTCAAGGCGTTGAGATCGGCGGGGCGCGGGTGCAGGGTGACCTGGCATTCGTTCTTGCGCAGCTTCTGGATGCGCACCGACGGGTCGGTGTTGATCGAGAAGATCAACTGGTCGATCTTCACCTGGCTCGGGTCCCAGTAGTCCTTGTTGCCGCGGTAGCGGATCTGCGAGTCCTTCTGGTAACGCTGGAACACGAACGGGCCTGTGCCGATCGGCTTCTGGTTGATGTCGCTAGGGCGCCCCGACGTCATCAGCTGCTCGGCATATTCGGCCGAGAGCACAGAGGCAAAGTTCATCGCCAGGTTTTGCACAAAAGCGGCATCGACGCTGTTGAGGGTAAAGACCACGGTCATCGGGTCGGTCGTCTCGATCCGTGCGATGTTCTTGTCCAGGCTCATGCTGACGAAGTAGGGAAACTCGGTGGGGTAGGCCTTGCGGAACGGGTGGTTGCGGTCGAGCATCCGGTTGAAGGTGAACAGCACGTCGTCGGCGTTGAAGTCGCGGCTCGGGGTGAAATCCTTGTTGCTGTGGAACTTGACCCCTTCGCGCAGGTGGAAGGTGTAGGTCAGGCCATCGTCGGAAACCTCCCAGCTTTTCGCCAGGGCCGGCTTGACGGCCGTCGCACCGCGTTCGAATTCCACCAGGCGGTTATAGATCGGTTCGGCGGCGTCATTGTCGGTGGCGCTGGTGTACTGGGCGGTGTCAAATCCGCCCGGGCTGCCTTCGGAGCAGAACACCAGGTTTTTGGCCAGGCTTGCCGGGGCCTGGGCGAGCAGGCCGAAGCCCAGCAGTGCCGCATAAATCGGGGTGTGGCGCATGACAGTCCCTTCTCTCTTGTTGTTTTTCACGTGGTCCATGGCGCACAGCTGTACGAATCGCGCCGACTACGCTGCACCCTTGACGGTAGGTCCATCAGGGCGTTGCAGATAGGTGCGATTACGCAGAGGTGTGTAGGAGGTATCCGATAGGGCGGGCGACGGTTCCGTGTCGATGCGCTAGCGGTTGACCTGCCAGGCCATCAGGGTACGGCCCCGGGTGCCGTGTGGCGTCGCGGGGCCGATCCGGTTGGCTGCTACTTGGTCACGCTGACCCCATAGAAGGAGTTCAAGCCAAACGGGCTGATCTTGAAGTCCTGTACGGTTGAACGCATAGGTTGATACACCGTCGAGTGAGCGATGGGTGTCATCGGAACCTGTTCTTTGAGGATGTGTTGCGCTTGCTTGTAAAGTTCGGTGCGCTTGGCCTGGTCGGAGGTGGCCTTGGCTTGCTTGACCAGGTCGTCGTACGGCTTGTAGCACCATTTGGAGAAGTTGTTGCCTTCCAGGGCATCACAACCGAACAGGGTGCCCAGCCAGTTGTCCGGGTCACCGTTGTCGCCGCTCCAGCCAATCAGCATGGCGCCGTTTTCGCCGCCTTTGGAGCGCTTGATGTACTCACCCCACTCGTAGCTGATGATCTTGGCCTTGATGCCGACCTTGGCCCAGTCCGATTGCAGCATCTCGGCCATCAGCTTGGCGTTGGGGTTGTACGGGCGTTGCACCGGCATGGCCCAGAGGTTGATCTCGGTGCCTTCCTTGATGCCGGCTTCCTTTAGCAGTTGCTTGGCCTTCTCCGGATCGTACTTGGCATCCTTGATGGTGGTGTCGTAGGACCACTGGGTCGGCGGCATGGCGTTGACTGCCATCTGGCCGGCGCCCTGGTACACCGAGTCAATGATCTGCTGCTTGTTCACCGCCATGTCCAGCGCTTCACGGACCTTGAGCTGGGCCATCGGGTTAGGCTCGTTGCTGCCCTTGATCTTGTCCATCACGTTGTAGGCGATGTAGCCGAGGTTGAAGCCGGCCTGGTCAGGCATCTTCAGATTCGGGTCGTTCTTCAGCGGTTCGATGTCGGCCGGGCGCGGGAACAGGGTGACCTGGCACTCGTTCTTCTTGAGTTTCTGCATGCGCACCGAGGCATCGGTGGTAATGGCGAAGATCAGGTTGTCGATCTTCACATCGTCAGGCTTCCAGTAATCCTTGTTGCCCTTGAAGCGGATCTGCGCGTCTTTCTGGTATTTGCTGAACACGAACGGGCCGGTGCCGATCGGCTTCTGGTTGATGTCGGCGGGCTTGCCCTGCTTGAGCAACTGGTCGGCGTATTCGGCGGACTGGATCGAGGCGAAGCTCATGGCCAGGTTCTGGATGAACGCGGCATCGACGCCATTGAGGGTGAACTTGACCGTGTGGTCGTCGAGCTTTTCGACCTTGGCGATGTTCTTGTCCATGCCCATGTCGGTGAAGTACGGGAACTCGGTGGGATACGCCTTGCGGAACGGCATGTCCTTGTCGAGCATCCGATTGAAGGTGAACAGCACGTCGTCGGCGTTGAACGCGCGGGTCGGCTTGAAGAACTCGGTGGTGTGGAACTTGACCCCTTCGCGCAGGTGGAAGGTATAGGTCAGGCCATCCTCGGAAATGTCCCAGCTGGTCGCCAGGCCCGGGATGACCGCGGTGCCGCCACGCTCGAACTGGCTCAGGCGGTTGAAGACGGTCTCGGCTGAAGCATCGAAGTCGGTTCCGGTGGTGTACTGGCCCGGGTCGAAGCCCGCGGGGCTGCCTTCGGAGCAAAACACCAGGTTAGTCGCCGCAAGGGCGGAGGGTGCGCTGGCAAGCAAGCCTGCGCCGACCAGAAACGGAATGACCGCGTGTTTGAGCATGGTGGCCTCATTGTTGTCATTTTTGATTTGAGGGGGCCTTGTGAGCCGACCTGCGGATACTTATGCAGGCCCCATACCCAATGCAACACTCAAAGGGATGTGTGACAGAAAACAGTGGGACGAACGTACAGGAATGTCGCATCCGTATAATTTTTTACGGAGTTGATCGTTTGCGAGGGGGTGTTTCAGTGTGTTTCGAAGACGATATCTCTGTATCGAGTCAGTCTTTGCACTAAATTGGGGCGCGAGGTGCTACAAGTAACAGCGTTCGCGGCAGCCGAAGCTGCCGCGAAACAGCGGAAAAGTAACGTCGATCAGGGCATCTGGACTTCGATGGTGCCGTCGGCGCTGAGGGTCACCTGGCTGGTGCCCGCTTCGATTTCCGGAACGGCAGCAGCGTCTTCGGCCATGCCGGCTTTCATCATCATTGGCGCGCTACGGGCATAAGGATGCGGGTAGCCGCTGCTGTTGAGGTTGAGGTTGACCACTTTGTAGCCTTTGCCGCCCAGGGCTTCGGTAGCCAGTTGGGCGCGGGCCTTGAAGGCGTTGACGGCATCCTTGAGCAGGTCGTCCTCGCTGGTCTTGCGTGTGGCCGGGGCGATGGAGAAGTCCATGCCGCCCATTTTCAGGTCCTGCAGCAGGGTACCGGTAAGTTGCGACAGGGCCGGGAAGTCGGCGCTTTCCAGGCGCAGTTCGGCGCGCTCACGCCAGCCGGTGATCTTCTGGCCCTTGTTGTCGTAGATCGGATAGCTGTTGCGGCTGCCCTGGCTGATCTTCACGTCCTTGACTTCGCGGGCCTGTTTCACCGCCTTGTTCATGGTCTCGGTGATTTGCGTGGCCAGCTTGCCCGGGTCGGTATTCTGCGCTTCGCTGTACAGGGTCACGACCATCAGGTCGCGGGCCACTTCCTTGCTGACTTCGGCGCGCAGCGAAATCTGGTTGTAGCGGGGCGCTTCTTCAGCCAGTGCCGGAAGACTGGCTAGCAAGCTGGTGGCCATGACCAGGGCGGCGCTGCTGCGGGTGATAGACATGTATGACTCCTTGAAATTGAGGCGCGGGCACGGACATAACCTTTGCACGCTGGCCCATAAGACTGGCAACAGTGTAGTGAGGTTCAAAATGGCCATCATTGTTATGTAAAAAAGTGTGGCGCTTTGCCGCATAACTGCAGACCAGGCCACAGCTTCGGTATACTCGCGACGATTCGCCTGGAGCACTCATCAGGAGAGCTCATGCTCGCCCCCGTACAAATGTTGTCTGCAACCCGTCAGAACCTCTGGCGCCTGACCTTCATCCGCATCCTGGTGCTTGCTGCCCAGGCCGGCTCGGTCGGTGTCGCCTACTGGACCGAACTACTGCCGCTGCCGTGGCTGTCGCTGGTCATCACCCTCGGCCTGTCGATGCTGCTGTGCGCGTTCACGGCCCTGCGCCTGCGCCTGACCTTGCCGGTCACTGAGCTGGAGTATGCCTTCCAGCTGGCCTGTGACCTGTTGATCCACAGTGCCTTGCTGTATTACTCGGGCGGTTCGACCAACCCCTTCGTGTCCTATTACCTGGTGCCGCTGGCCATCGCTGCGGTGACCTTGCCCTGGGTTTACTCGCTGATCCTCTCCGGTATCGCCCTGGCGGCCTACAGCCTGCTGCTGGTGCAGTTCTATCCGCTCGAAACCTTCCCCATGGCCCGGGAGAAGATGCAGGTCTACGGCATGTGGCTGAGTATCGCCCTGGCCGCCGCCGTGATTACCTTCTTCGCCGCGAAAATGGCCGAAGAGCTGCGTCGCCAGGAGCAACTGCGCGCTGAACGCCGCGAGGAGGGACTGCGTGACCAGCAACTGCTGGCCGTGGCCACCCAGGCCGCTGGCGCCGCCCATGAACTGGGCACGCCGCTGGCGACCATGAGCGTGCTGATCAAGGAAATGCGCCAGGACCACAGCGACCCGCTGCTGCAGGAAGACCTGGCGGTGCTGCAGGACCAGGTCAAGCTGTGCAAGGAGACCCTGCAGAACCTGGTGCGCGCCGCGGAAGCCAACCGGCGCCTGGCGGTCGAGAACCAGGAAGTGACCTTCTGGCTCGACGAGGCGCTCAACCGCTGGCACCTGATGCGCCCGGAGGCCAGCTACCGCTTCCAGCGCCTGGGCCAGGGCAGCGTGCCGCGCCTGGCGCCGCCGCCGGACCTGACCCAGGCCTTGCTGAACCTGTTGAACAACGCCGCCGATGCCTGCCCGGATGATCTGGAAGTACGCCTGGACTGGGACGCCCAGGACATGGTGATCAGCATCCGCGACCACGGTCCCGGCGTGCCGGCGGCCATTGCCGAATCGATTGGAAAACCCTTCTTTACCACCAAGGGCAAAGGCTTCGGCCTGGGCCTGTTCTTGAGCAAGGCCAGCGTGACCCGTGCTGGCGGCTCGGTAAAACTCTATAGTCATGAGGAAGGCGGTACGCTCACCGAGCTGCGCCTGCCGCGTGACGCGCGAGGAGATGTGTGATGAGTGATGAAATCCAGGTTGAAGGCGAAGAGCTGCCGCACCTGCTGCTGGTTGACGACGACGCCACCTTTACCCGGGTGATGGCCCGGGCCATGAGTCGCCGCGGCTTTCGCGTGAGCACCGCAGGTTCTGCCGAGGAGGGCCTGAAAATCGCCCAGGACGACGTGCCGGACTACGCCACGCTGGACTTGAAGATGGACGGCGATTCCGGCTTGGTACTGCTGCCCAAGCTGCTGGAGCTGGACCCGGAAATGCGCGTGGTGATCCTCACCGGTTACTCGAGCATCGCCACTGCGGTCGAGGCGATCAAGCGCGGCGCCTGCAACTACCTGTGCAAGCCGGCCGATGCCGACGATGTGCTGGCCGCGTTGCTCTCCGAACACGCCGACCTCGACAGCCTGGTGCCGGAAAACCCGATGTCGGTGGACCGCCTGCAGTGGGAGCACATCCAGCGCGTGCTGACCGAGCATGAAGGCAATATCTCCGCCACGGCCCGGGCCCTGGGCATGCACCGGCGGACCTTGCAGCGCAAACTGCAGAAGCGCCCGGTGCGGCGCTGATAGCTTCAAATCTGTTCTGGCCCCATCGCTGGCAAGGCCAGCTCCCACAGGACTTGTGCATGGCACTGACCTTTGTGGGAGCCGGTCTTGCCGGCGATGGGGGGCGAAGCAGCCCTTAGCGATTCAGGATCGTTCGATCCACCCGCACTGCCAACTGCCCGGCCCCGGGCGCGGCATCAAACACCACCTTGCCCGTTGCAGCCAGCTTGGCGCGGCTGATCACCACGCCATCGCGCAGCAGTTCCAGGGGTACATCCTTGAGCGACTGGCCCGACGCCAGTTCAATGTTCAGGGTAATGCTCATGAGTGATTTCCTTATCACTGGTGTTGATCGATATAGGTCGTGGTGCCCGCATCCAGCGAGGCGATCAGTTCCGGCGAGCCGCCGCGGAACTGGCGGAACAGGTTGCGCGAAACAGACTTGCCGGAGGTGTCCACCGGCACCGTCAGGGTCGGCTGGAAGCGCTCAGTCAATTCGGCATAGTCGCTCCACGGGCCGATGTACGATTCGTTCAGGCCGTTGACCACACTCACTGCGTAACGCACGGCATGACCAGGCAGCCAGTTTGGCTGGCTCGGCACCTGGGTCTGCCAGCCGTCGGCGCGAACGCTCGGGGCTCCGGCAGGGGCTTCGAGGTGGCCGGTGGGTTTGTTCGGGGTGTAGTCCTTGAGCAGCAGGTAAGTACTCCAGCCCCACCAGTTGTCGATCTGCGCCGGGTCATTGAGGTTGTTGACGTCGGCGCGGCGCATCAGTTTGCCGTTGCGCAGGGCAAACAGCGGCGCGAAGTTGCCCGGCACTTGCCCTTCTACTGCGGCCTGCAGGTCGGCGGCGATGCGCAGCGCACCGTAGGCTGTCGGCGCAGGTAGATTGCCCGTGTCGAAAGCCTGGAAAATTTCATCGACAGACTTCTGCACGGCCAGGCCCACCTGCTTGCGGTTGGTCACGTCGATGCTGTCGAAATAGCGCTTGTCGCCATAACCACGCCAGGTATCGCCCTGGGCATTGCGCAGCACCAGGCCGTACTTGCTGTCTTCATCGTGCATGAAACGCGAGATCAGCGAGCCGAGGTCGGCCGGGGTGACGTTGTCCTTGATCGCCTTGCGCGGTACACGCACATGGCCGGCCGAGAACAGGTCGGTGAGGAAGTGATCAGCGAAGGCGTTCATCGCGTAGGCCAGTTCCAGTTGCCCGTCATCGCCACTGGCCCGTGCTTTCACGGCCTGGCGCAGGGCCGCGGTGTGCCCGGCGATGTAGGCCAGCAGCGCCCATTCACCAAAGTGGTCCCAGTTGCTGGCGGCAAGCTTGAGGTAGCGGCCCAGGGGGAACATCGGCGAGACGAAGCTGCCACCGCCGGTGATCTTGTTCCATTCTTCCGAGAGGGTATCGCCCAACTGATCGTAGGCTTCGTGGGGCTGGCGACCGTCTTTGATCGCCTGGTTGGCAGCGGCGATTTCTTGCTGCATGACCGCGAGGATCTTGCCGGCTTCTTCCCGGGAGGCGGGAAGCACGGCCAGCGAATCAAAGGCGGCAGCAAAACGCTGGACGCGTTCTTCAGCATTGGCGCCATCGGCAATCGGCCGCTCGGGAATGCCATAGAAGTCGCCGCCCAGGGCGACGATCTGGCCGTAACTGAGGGTCAGGCCATTGGCCAGGTGCAGGGCGACTTTCCAGGCTGGAATCGGCGCGCTGTCCTGGCTGAAGCGCAGCAGGGCGTTGTCGCCGATGGCGGTGTGTTCGCCGCCTTCAAAGCGCAGCACCGGCTTGCCGCTGGCTGGCGGTTTGGCCGGCAGGCCGAGGCGGTGGTACTTGATGGTGTGGTGGCCGTCGATGACCAATACGACGCGGGTGTCGGGGCCGGGAATCTTGATGCCGTCGACACTGAACAGGGCATCGAGGTCGGCGACCACGGTGGTGGCGAGCGCCTTTTGGGCGTGCAGTCCGGTTTGCATACCTGACATATTCAACTCCTTTGAGATGTCATGGATTTCGATAAATAACTGTATGCATGTACAGTTGTTTTGATCATATCCAAACCATTTCCTACGTCAACAATTCTTTTTTCTTACGTCAGAATGCGAGGCATCAACGGATGGCTGACGTATCATTAGCCACCTAACGACAGCCATCGGGACCACCCTGCATGCTCGCCCTTTTTATCCAGACGCTGAACATCACGGCGCCGGTGTTCGCCATGCTGTTCATGGGCGTGCTGCTCAAGCGCATCAAGGCCATCAACGACGGCTTCATCCACACCGCGTCGTCGCTGGTGTTCAACGTGTGCATGCCGGCGCTGCTGTTTCTGGGGATTTATCACGCCGACCTGACGGCGGCGGTCAAACCCGGGCTGCTGGTGTTTTTCGTGGCAGCCACCCTGGGCAGTTTTGCCCTGGCCTGGGGGGTGGCCCTGTGGCGCTGCCCGCGCGAGGATCGCGGGATTTACACTCAGGGCGGTTTCCGCGGCAATAACGGGGTCATCGGCCTGGCGCTGGCAGCGAGCATGTACGGCGATTACGGTATCTCGCTGGGGGCGATCCTCGCCGGCCTGGTGATCCTGCTGTACAACTCGCTGTCGTCGGTGGTGCTGGCGGTGTACAGCCCGAGCATGAAGTCCGACCCCTGGAGCATCTTCAAGAGTATCCTGCGCAACCCGCTGATCATCAGCGTGCTGCTGGCCACGCCCATGGCCTACGGGCAAGTGCCGCTGCCGAACTGGCTGCTGACCTCCGGCGATTACCTGGCGCAGATGACCCTGCCGCTGGCATTGATCTGCATCGGCGGTACCCTGTCGCTGGCTTCGCTGCGTGAGAGTGGCGGCCTGGCGGTCAGCGCCAGCCTGGTGAAGATGATCTGGCTGCCGGTGATCGGCACCCTGGCGGCCTGGCTTTGCGGTTTTCGCGGGGCGGAGCTGGGCATCCTGTTCCTGTACATCGGTAGCCCGACCGCCGCCGCCAGTTATGTCATGGCCCGAGCGGCCAACGGTAACCATGAACTGGCCGCCTCGATCATCGTGATAACCACGCTGATGGCCGCCATAACCACGAATATCGGCATTTTCCTCTTGCAGTGGGGCGGCTGGATCTAGATTCTGTGCCGACAATAAAGCCAACACTGCCTTCCACCTTCAAGGACACTTCATGCAAGAACAGAACCCCCCAGAGCGATTACAGCGCGGGTTGAAAAATCGCCATATCCAGTTGATTGCCCTGGGTGGCGCCATCGGTACCGGCCTGTTTCTGGGCATTGCCCAGACCATTCAGATGGCCGGCCCGGCCGTGCTGCTGGGGTACGCGATTGCCGGCCTGATGGCGTTCTTCATCATGCGCCAGCTGGGCGAGATGGTGGTCGACGAGCCGGTTGCCGGCAGCTTCAGCCACTTTGCCCACCGCTACTGGAACGAGTTCGCCGGTTTCGTTTCCGGCTGGAACTACTGGGTGGTCTACGTCCTGGTCGGCATGGCCGAGCTGACGGCCGTGGGCATCTACGTGCAGTACTGGTGGCCGGACTTCCCGACCTGGGCGACGGCGGCGATCTTCTTCGTGGTGATCAACCTGATCAACCTCACCCAGGTGAAGGTCTATGGCGAGATGGAGTTCTGGTTCGCCCTGGTCAAGGTCATCGCCATCGTCAGCATGATCGGCTTTGGCGCCTGGCTGCTGGCCAGCGGTAATGGCGGGCCGGATGCCAGCGTGGCCAACCTCTGGCAGTACGGCGGCTTCTTCCCCAATGGCTTCACCGGTTTGCTGATGGCCATGGCGGTGATCATGTTCTCTTTCGGTGGCCTGGAGCTGGTCGGTATCACCGCCGCCGAAGCCGACAACCCGCGCCACAGCATTCCGCGCGCCACCAACCAGGTGGTCTATCGCATTCTGATTTTCTACATCGGCGCCCTGGCCGTGTTGCTGTCGCTGTACCCGTGGCAGAAGGTGGTGCAGGGTGGCAGCCCGTTCGTGATGATCTTCCACAACCTGGACAGCAACCTGGTGGCGACCATCCTCAACGTGGTGGTATTGACCGCCGCGCTGTCGGTGTACAACAGCTGCGTGTACTGCAACAGCCGCATGCTGTTCGGCCTGGCCAGCCAGGGCGACGCGCCGCGTGCCCTGCTCAAGGTCAACCGCCGCGGCGTGCCGCTGACCGCACTGGCGGTTTCCGCCCTGGCCACCGGCCTGTGTGTGCTGATCAACTACTTGATGCCGGGCGAGGCCTTCGGCCTGCTGATGGCGCTGGCGGTATCGGCGCTGGTGATCAACTGGGCAAGCATCAGCATCACCCACCTGAAGTTCCGCCGCGCCAAGCAGGCGTCGGGCGAGTCGACCTTCTACCGGAGCTGGGGCCACCCGGTGACCAACTACCTGTGCCTGGCGTTCATCGGGCTGATTCTGGTGGTGATGTACCTGACCCCGCCGATCCGCATCTCGGTGATGCTGATCCCGGCCTGGATCGCCACCCTGGGCGTGGCTTTCTGGCTGAAGAAGAAGGGGCAGAAGGCCGCCGTCGTCAGCAACTGACGGCCTCGTCCGAAGTGATCGATCAGCCCTGCTGGTAGCTGTCGATCACTTCCTGGGCGGCGCGGAAGGCATCGACCGCCGCCGGCACGCCGGCGTATACCGCGCAGTGCAGCAGCGCCTCACGAATCTCCTCGACCGTACAACCGTTGTTCAAGGCGCCGCGCACGTGGCCCTTGAGCTCTTGCGGGCACTTGAGTGCGGTGAGGGCGGCGAGGGTGATCAGGCTGCGGGTTTTCAGCGGCAGGCCTTCGCGGCTCCAGACGCTGCCCCAGGCATGCTCATTGACGAAGTCCTGCAGCGGCTGGCTGAAGTCGGTGGCGTTGTTCAGTGCGCGATCGACGAAGGCATCGCCCATGACCTGGCGGCGAACCTGTTCGCCGGATTTGTTGTTGTCGCCCATGTTGTTTTCCTTAGTGTTGGCGGCGCCAGGCACGCAGGGTGGTGTACAGCAACAACGTCCCCAGTGCTGGCAATGCGTAGAACAGCATCAGTTTTTCAAGTCGGCTGGCCAGCGGCATGCCGGTGGTGAAAGCCACCACATGCAGGCCATAAGCCAGGTACAGGCAGAGGAACACCAGCCCCTCGGCACGCGTCACCCGGTAACCCGAGTAGAACACTGGCAATGCCAGCACCGCGACCCCGAGCATCACCGGCAGGTCGAAGGCTAGGGCATTGGGCGAGATCGACAGCGGCTCGGGGGCGACCAGCGCGGTCAGGCCGAGTACCGCCAGCAGGTTGAACAGATTGCTGCCGATGACGTTACCTACGGCGATCTCCCGCTCACCACGCAGGGCGGCGATCAGCGAGGTGGCCAGTTCCGGCAGGGAGGTGCAGACGGCCACCACGGTCAGGCCGATGACCCGTTCCGACAGCCCCAGGTCCTGCGCTACCTCCACTGCTGCCTCCAGCAGCAGATGGCCGGCCAGGCTGAGCAGGCCTAGCCCGGCCAGCATCAACAGCACGCTCCCTAGCCAGAATCGGCCACCACGCTGCGGGCGCGGGCCGGGGGCAGGGTAGGTGCGGGCATGGTGTCGGGACTGGTGCCAGAGTATCGCCAGGTAGCCGAACAGGCCGCACAACAGCAGGGCACCCTCCAGGCGCCCCAGCAGTTCGTTGAAGGCCAGCAGGTACACTGCCAGGCTGGCGACGATCATCAACGGGATGTCCAGGCGCACCAACTGGCGCGAGACCCGCAGCGGAATGATCAGCGCGGCCAGGCCCAGGGTTACCAGGATGTTGAAGATGTTGCTGCCGATCACGCTGCCGACGGCGACATCCGGCGCGCCGGTGTAGGCCGCCTGCAGGCTGACGGTCAGTTGCGGTGCGCTGCTGCCGAATGCCACCAGGCTCAGGCCGATGATCAGTGGTCGGACTTGCAGGCTGGCGGCCAGGCGCAGGGCGGCGCGTACCAGCAGTTCGGCGCCGGCGATCAGCAACAGCAGGCCGATGCTCAGTTGCAACAGGCTGAAAGTAGGTAAAGCGGCCAGGTCGAAAATGGTCGTGCTCCGGGGGCAGGTCAGTCGCTGAGACTTTGTACCCGTACGCGCGCGGTTCCGCTACGGATCATCCCGAGTTTTTCCGCGGCAGCGCGCGACAGGTCGATCAGCCGGCCACGGGTATGCGGGCCGCGGTCGTTGATGCGGACTACCACGCTGCGTTCGTTGTTGAGGTTGGTGACTTTGACCCGCGTGCCGAAGGGCAGGCTACGGTGGGCAGCGGTCATGCCGTGTTGGTTGAAGGCTTCGCCACTGGCGGTGCGTTTACCGTGGTGTCGGGAGCCGTAATAGGAGGCGGTGCCGGTCTTGTCGTAACCGCGGGAGTCGATATCGTGGCTGGCGCAGCCGGCCAGCAGGGTGAAGAGCGCGAGTGCGCTGAGGGGACGCCACATCAAATCAGTTGCTCCGAGGTGAAGTGATCACCTGTGGGAGCCGGCGTTGCCGGCGATGGGCTGCTCGGCAGCCCCAGAAACTGGCAAGGCTTCGCCTTGCATCGCCGGCAACGCCGGCTCCCACAGGGTAATGCGAACTACCCTTCGAGCTTGCTCTTGAGCAATTGGTTCACTTGCTGCGGGTTGGCCTTGCCCTTGGAGGCTTTCATGGCCTGCCCGACGAAGAAGCCGAACATCTTGCCGCGCTTGGCTTCGTCAGCGGCGCGGTACTGCTCGACCTGCTCGGCGTTGGCTGCCAACACTTCGTCCAGGACCTTCTCGATCGCACCGCTGTCGGTGACCTGTTTCAGGCCCTCGGCTTCGATGATCTGGTCGGCATCGCCGTCGCCGGCGGCCATCTTCTCGAACACTACCTTGGCAATCTTGCCGCTGATGGTGTTGTCGAGGATGCGCTTGAGCATGCCGCCCAGGTGCGCGGCGCTGACCGGCGACTGGTCGATTTCCACGCCCAGCTTGTTGAGCAGGCTGCCCAGCTCGACCATGACCCAGTTGGCGGCAAGCTTGGCATCGCCACACACGCCGACCACCTGTTCGAAGTAGTCAGCCTGCTCACGGCTGGTCGCCAGCACGTTGGCGTCGTAGGCCGAGAGGCCGAACTGGCTCTGGAAACGCTCGCGCTTTTGCGGTGGCAGCTCGGGCAGGGTGGCGCGGATGTCTTCGAGGAAGGCGTTCTCGATGACCACCGGCAACAGGTCCGGGTCGGGGAAGTAACGGTAGTCGTTGGCTTCCTCCTTGCTACGCATGGAGCGGGTCTCGTCCTTGTTCGGATCATACAGGCGGGTTTCCTGGATGACCCGGCCGCCATCTTCGATCAGCTCGATCTGACGCTGCACTTCGGTGTTGATCGCGCGCTCGATGAAACGGAACGAGTTGACGTTCTTGATCTCGCAGCGGGTACCGAACTCGGCCTGGCCTTTCGGGCGAACCGAAACGTTGCAGTCGCAACGCAACGAGCCTTCGGCCATGTTGCCGTCGCAGATGCCCAGGTAGCGCACCAGGGCATGGATGGCCTTGACGTAGGCAACAGCCTCTTTGGCGCTGCGCATGTCCGGCTCGGAGACGATCTCCAGCAGTGGCGTGCCGGCGCGGTTGAGGTCGATGCCGGTGGAGCCGCTGAAGTCTTCGTGCAGGCTTTTGCCGGCGTCTTCTTCAAGGTGCGCACGGGTAATGCCGACGCGCTTGACGGTGCCGTCTTCGAGGGCGATGTCCAGGTGGCCCTTGCCGACGATCGGCAGTTCCATCTGGCTGATCTGGTAGCCCTTGGGCAGGTCAGGGTAGAAGTAGTTCTTGCGCGCGAACACGTTGTGCTGGCCGATTTCGGCATCGATGGCCAGGCCGAACATGCAGGCCATGCGCACCGCTTCCTGGTTCAGCACCGGCAGTACGCCGGGCATGCCCAGGTCGATCAGGCTGGCCTGGGTGTTCGGCTCGGAGCCGAACGTGGTGGAGCTGCCGGAGAAAATCTTCGACTGGGTGGCGAGCTGGGTATGAATCTCCAGCCCGATGACAACTTCCCATTGCATGTGGTGATCCCTCAGAAGCCGTTAGGTACGCGAGTGTGCCAATCAGTGACTTGCTGATAGCGGTGCGCGACGTTGAGCAGGCGGCCTTCGTGGAAATACGGCGCGAGCAACTGCACGCCAACCGGCAGACCATCGACGAAACCGGCCGGCATCGACAGGCCTGGCAGGCCGGCGAGGTTGGCGGTGATGGTGTAGACGTCTTCCAGGTACTCAGCGACCGGGTCGTTGTTCTTGGCGCCGATTTTCCAGGCCAGGTTTGGCGTGGTCGGGCCGAGAATGACGTCGACGTCGTTGAACGCAGCCATGAAGTCGTTCTTGATCAGGCGACGGATTTTCTGCGCCTGCAGGTAGTAGGCATCGTAGTAACCGGCCGACAGAGCGTAGGCACCGACCATGATCCGGCGCTGCACTTCGGCACCGAAGCCTTCGCCACGGGAGCGCTTGTACAGGTCGGTGAGGTCGACGGGGTTCTCGCAGCGGTAGCCGAAACGCACGCCGTCGAAACGCGACAGGTTGGACGAGGCTTCTGCCGGGGCGATCACGTAGTAGGCCGGAATCGCGTGCTGCATGTTCGGCAGGCTGATTTCCTTGACCACCGCGCCGAGCTTTTCCAGCTCCTTGACGCTGGCCTGGACCAGGTCGGCAATGCGCGGATCGAGGCCGGCACCGAAGTATTCCTTCGGCAGGCCGATGCGCAGGCCCTGGAGCGAGGCATTGAGACTGGCGCTGTAGTCCGGCACCGGTTCATCGATGCTGGTGGAGTCCTTGGGGTCGAAGCCGGCCATGCCTTGCAGCATTAGCGCGCAGTCTTCGGCGGTGCGGGCCAGCGGGCCACCCTGGTCGAGGCTCGACGCGTAGGCGATCATGCCCCAACGCGAAACACGACCGTAGGTCGGTTTCAGGCCGGTCAGGCTGGTGAGTGCCGCCGGCTGGCGGATCGAGCCGCCGGTGTCGGTGGCAGTGGCTGCCGGCAGCAGGCGCGCGGCAACCGCGGCAGCCGAACCACCGGAAGAACCACCGGGCACGTGCTCGAGGTTCCACGGGTTTTTCACCGCGCCGTAGTAGCTGCTCTCGTTGGCCGAACCCATGGCGAATTCGTCCATGTTGGTCTTGCCCAGGGTCACGGTGCCGGCTTCGGCCAGCTTGCTGACCACCGTCGCGTCGTACGGCGCCTTGAAGTTGTCGAGCATCTTCGAGCCGCAGCTGGTGCGGATGCCCTGGGTGCAGAACAGGTCCTTGTGGCCGATCGGCGCGCCGAGCAGGGCGCCGTTCTCGCCGGCGGCGCGGCGGGCGTCGGCGGCCCGGGCCTGGCTGATGGCCAGTTCTTCGGTGACGCTGATGAAGCTGTTGATTTGCGGGTCGAGCTGGTTGATCCGCGCCAGCAGGGCACGGGTCAGCTCTTCGGAAGAAAACTTCTTGTCGGCGAGTCCGCGGGCGATCTCGGCCAGGGTCAGTTGATGCATGGCAGGCTCTATTCCCTTACTCGATGACTTGCGGAACCAGGTACAGGCCGTCTTCCGTCGACGGGGCGATGGCCTGGTAGCTGTCGCGATGGTTACTTTCTGTTACCACATCGGCGCGCAGGCGCTGAGTGGCTTCCAGAGGGTGGGCCAGTGGCTCGATGCCAGTGGTGTCGACCGCTTGCATCTGGTCGATCAGTCCCAGAATACTGTTCAGGGCATCGGTAGTGCGTGGCAGATCGCCTTCATTCAGGCCCAGTCGGGCCAGATGAGCGATCTTTTCCACGTCGCAGCGTTCAAGCGCCATGGGGATCTCCTGGGAAAACAGAAACGGATTTGCTCCGCGATGAGGAACATGCTGGCAGTATTACGGTCATAAGGCCGCGATCATGTGCAGGCTTGCTCGGAAAAACCGCCAATTTAACATATTGGTGCCTTGCCCAAAATCCCCGCCGTTGTTAGAGTTTGCCGCACTTTTTTACCCACGCGTTGCCTAGGGTCACTTTCCCATGTTCAAGAAACTGCGTGGCATGTTTTCCAGCGATCTTTCCATCGACCTGGGCACTGCCAACACCCTTATTTACGTGCGTGAGCGCGGTATCGTCCTGAATGAGCCATCGGTTGTGGCCATTCGTACTCACGGCAACCAGAAAAGTGTCGTCGCTGTCGGTACCGAGGCCAAGCGCATGCTGGGCCGTACGCCTGGCAACATTGCTGCCATTCGTCCGATGAAAGACGGCGTGATCGCCGACTTCAGCGTTTGCGAAAAAATGCTGCAGTACTTCATCAACAAGGTTCACGAGAACAGCTTCCTGCAGCCAAGCCCGCGGGTTCTGATCTGCGTGCCGTGCAAATCGACCCAGGTCGAGCGCCGGGCCATTCGCGAGTCGGCGCTGGGCGCCGGTGCCCGCGAAGTGTTCCTGATCGAAGAGCCGATGGCGGCCGCCATTGGTGCCGGCCTGCCGGTTGAAGAAGCCCGCGGTTCGATGGTCGTCGATATCGGTGGTGGTACCACTGAAATCGCGCTGATCTCCCTGAACGGTGTGGTTTACGCCGAATCCGTACGGGTCGGTGGCGACCGTTTCGACGAAGCCATTGTCACCTACGTACGTCGCAACTACGGTAGCCTGATCGGTGAATCCACCGCTGAGCGCATCAAGCAGGAAATCGGTACTGCCTACCCGGGCGGCGAAGTCCGTGAAGTCGATGTCCGCGGCCGCAACCTGGCCGAGGGCGTGCCACGTGCCTTCACCCTGAATTCCAATGAAGTGCTTGAAGCCCTGCAGGAATCCCTGGCGACCATCGTCCAGGCAGTCAAGAGCGCCCTGGAGCAATCGCCGCCAGAGCTGGCTTCGGACATCGCCGAGCGTGGCCTGGTGCTGACCGGTGGTGGCGCCCTGCTGCGCGACCTCGACAAGCTGCTGGCCCAGGAAACCGGCCTGCCGGTAATCGTCGCCGAAGACCCGCTGACCTGCGTGGCTCGCGGTGGTGGCCGTGCCCTGGAAATGATGGACAAACACACCATGGACCTGCTCTCCAGCGAATAAGCCGGAGCCTGCAGTTCACGCCGCCCGGTTTACAGGTAGTGCCCACAGTGCTACCTGTATGTGCTGGGCTGACGTCCGTGTGGGCGTCGTTTTCCGTCAATCCGCAAGCAGGCCGGTGCGTTGCCGTATGAATGACCTCTTGAATCGTCGTCCACGAGGAGCGGCCCATTAAACCGCTTTTCGCCAAGGGCCCTTCGCTGGGCGTACACCTGCTCGTGCTGGTTGTGCTGTCGATCACCCTGATGGTGGTCGATGCACGCTTCACCCTGCTCAAGCCTCTGCGCAGCCAGATGGGCCTGGTGCTGATGCCGTCCTACCTGGTTACCGATCTGCCCCAGCGCTTGTGGCAGGGGGTTGCCAGCCAGTTTGGCAGCCGTACCGAACTCGCTGCCGAAAACGAGAAACTCAAGACCGAAGCCTTGCTGCTGCAAGGTCGCCTGCAGAAGCTGGCGGCCCTGACCGAGCAGAACGTGCGCCTGCGCGAGTTGCTCAACTCGTCGGCGCTGGTCAACGAGAAGGTCGAAGTC
Organism: Pseudomonas sp. JV241A; assembly: GCF_900275665.1. Classification (NCBI taxonomy): domain Bacteria; kingdom Pseudomonadati; phylum Pseudomonadota; class Gammaproteobacteria; order Pseudomonadales; family Pseudomonadaceae; genus Pseudomonas; species Pseudomonas sp. JV241A. The sequence goes on along the minus strand of NZ_OPYO01000032.1, from coordinate 36,581 downwards.
GCCGAATTGATCGGCGTCGATCCCAATCCTTTCACCCACCGGATCCTGATCAACAAGGGCGAGCGCGATGGCGTGGTCCTCGGTCAGCCGGTGCTCGACGCACGTGGCCTGATGGGCCAGGTGGTCGAACTGATGCCCTACACCGCGCGGGTATTGCTGCTCACCGACACCACCCACAGCATTCCGGTGCAGGTCAACCGCAACGGCTTGCGGGCGATTGCCAGCGGTACCGGCAACCCGGAGCGCCTTGAGCTGCGCCACGTTGCCGACACCGCCGACATCAAGGAAGGCGACCTGCTGGTCAGCTCGGGCCTCGGTCAGCGCTTCCCGGCTGGCTACCCGGTGGCCACGGTCAAGGAAGTGATCCACGACTCCGGCCAGCCGTTTGCTATCGTCCGGGCGATCCCGACGGCTGCGCTTAACCGCAGCCGCTACCTGCTGTTGGTGTTCACCGACAGCCGTTCGCCCGAGCAACGTGCCAGCGATGCCGCGATTGCTCAGGAACAGGCTGATCGTCAGGGCCTGCCTGCTTCGGCGGCGGGTACTGCGCCGGCCACGTCCCCGGCTGCGCCTGCTGCGGTCACTCCGGCCGCGTCCGCTTCGACGCCAGCAGCACCAGCGCCTGCCGCACCCGCCACTCCGGCAACCAGTGCCCATCCGCCCGCCACGGCAGCCCCCGCAGCCCCTGCTGCAACGCCGGGCGCGCCAGTCATTTCCCGGGAGAGACACTGATGGTAAGCACCCGCAGCCGTAATGGCTGGGTCGTCTGGCTGACCTTTCTGATCGGTATGCTGCTCAGCGTATCGCCGATGCTGCCCTTCGCCGAAGTGTTCCGGCCGATGTGGCTGGCACTGCTGCTGGCCTTCTGGACCCTGGCCCTGCCGCACCGGGTGGGCATGACGACCGCATTCGTCCTGGGCCTGGCCGAGGACGTGCTGTATGGCACCTTGCTGGGGCAGAACGCCCTGGTGCTGACCCTGATCACCTTCCTGGTGCTGTCGTTGCAACAGCGTTTGCGGATGTTCCCGATGTGGCAGCAGAGCCTGGTGATCCTGGTGATCTTCGGCCTGGCCCAGTTGATCCAGCTGTGGCTCAGTGCCCTGACCGGCAACCGCCTGCCGACCCTGGCGCTGATCTGGTCGGCGGTCATCAGCGCCTTGCTCTGGCCGTGGATCAGCTATGGCCTGCGTGGTCTGCGCCGCCGCCTGAGCATCAACTGAGCACTCACATTCGACGCTGACAGGGAGACGTCAAGATGACCCTGCTGTACCTGGCCTCTGGCTCGCCACGCCGCCGTGAGTTGCTCACCCAGATCGGCATTCCCTTTACTTCGCTGAGTGCCGCGATCGACGAGACGCCGCTGCCCGCCGAATTGGCCGAGGCGTATGTCGAGCGTCTGGCGCGGGAAAAAGCCTGCGCCGGCCTGGCGTCGTTGCCCCAGAGTGACGACAGCCCGGTAGCGGTGCTGGGTGCCGATACCGCCGTGGTGCTCGAAGGTCGAATTCTCGGCAAGCCACAACACCGCGAAGATGCCCTGGCGATGCTGGCAGCCCTTTCCGGGCGCGAGCATCAGGTGCTGACCGCCGTCGCCGTGGCCGATCATCAGCGTTGCCTGAGCGTCAGTGTCAGCAGCCATGTGCTGTTTCGCTCCATCGGTGCTGAGGAAGCCGAGGCCTACTGGGCCAGCGGCGAACCGGCCGACAAGGCCGGCAGCTATGCCATACAGGGTCTGGGGGCAGTTTTCGTACAACGCCTTGAAGGCAGCTATTCGGCGGTGGTCGGCCTGCCGCTGAATGAAACCGCCGAGCTGCTCGGTCAATTCGGCATCCCTTGCTGGCAGCGCCTGCCGGCCCGTTGAGCGAGGATAAGCCAGAACAGCCCTAGCCAGTCGCCCGCGAGCGATCCATCATTACTGAAGTCCTTTGACGAGAGCCTGCCATGAGTGAAGAGATTCTGATCAACATCACACCGATGGAATCACGCGTGGCGGTGGTGGAAAATGGTGTACTGCAGGAGGTGCATGTCGAGCGCACCCAGCGCCGTGGCATCGTCGGTAACATCTACAAAGGCAAGGTGGTGCGGGTGCTGCCGGGCATGCAGGCGGCGTTCGTCGACATCGGCCTGGACCGCGCAGCGTTCATTCACGCCTCGGAAATTTCCCTGCGCGAAGGCTCGTCGGTCGAGAGCATCAGTGCCCTGGTGCATGAAGGACAGAGCCTGGTGGTGCAGGTGACCAAGGACCCGATCGGCTCCAAGGGCGCGCGCCTGACCACCCAGTTGTCGATCCCGTCCCGTTACCTGGTGTACATGCCGCGCACCAGTCATGTCGGCATTTCCCTGAAGATCGAAGACGAGGCCGAGCGTGAGCGCCTCAAGCAGGTGGTCACCGACTGCATCGCCCAGGAAAACATCCAGGACGCCGGCGGTTTCATCCTGCGTACCGCCGCCGAAGGCGCCGGGGCCGATGAAATCCTCATGGACATCCGCTACCTGCGCAGGCTCTGGGAGCAGATCGGCACCCAGATCAAGACCGTCGGCGCGCCGACCGAAATCTACGAAGACCTGGGCCTGGCCCTGCGTACCCTGCGCGACCTGGTCAACCCGAAAATCGAGAAGATCCGTATCGACTCGCGGGAAACCTTCCAGAAAACCACGCAGTTCGTCGCCGAACTGATGCCAGAGATCGCCGATCGTCTGGAACATTACCCAGGCGAGCGGCCGATCTTCGACCTTTATGGCGTCGAAGACGAGATCCAGCGCGCCCTCGACCGCAAGGTCCCGCTCAAGTCCGGCGGCTACCTGGTGGTCGACCCGGCCGAGGCGATGACCACCATCGACGTCAACACCGGGGCCTTTGTCGGCCACCGCAACCTCGAAGAGACCATCTTCAAGACCAATCTGGAGGCGGCCACCGCCATTGCCCGGCAACTGCGCCTGCGCAACATCGGCGGGATCATCATCATCGACTTCATCGACATGGAAGATGAAGAACACCAGCGCCAGGTGCTGCGCACCCTGGAAAAACAGCTGGAGCGCGACCATGCCAAGACCAACATCATAGGCATCACCGAGCTTGGGCTGGTGCAGATGACCCGCAAGCGCACCCGCGAAAGCCTCGAGCAGGTGCTGTGCGAGCCGTGCTATTGCTGCCAGGGACGCGGCAAGCTGAAAACCCCCGAAACTGTCTGTTACGAGATTTTTCGCGAGATCCTTCGTGAAGCCCGCGCCTATCAGGCCGAAGGCTATAGAGTATTAGCCAACCAGAAGGTGGTCGACCGCCTGCTGGACGAGGAATCGGGCAACGTTGCCGAGCTCGAAGCCTTCATCGGCCGAACCATTCGCTTCCAGGTCGAGTCCATGTATTCCCAGGAACAATACGATGTGGTGCTGCTCTGACTCGGTCTGAACACCAATGCGCGCTGTCCGGGCTGGCAAACCGCCGGCTTGCGGCCATAGTTAAGGCACGAACCGGAGGGCCACTGGCATGGAACGACTGATGCGCGTTCTCGGCGCCTTGACCCGCTGGGGGCTGGGCATCAGTGCCTTGCTGGCGGTTCTGGTGGCGTTGTATGTCAGTCTTGGCCGGCAGTTCATCCCGCTGGTGGCCGAGTACCGGGCCGAAGTCGAAGACAAGGCCGAGCAGGCCCTGGGCATGCCGGTGCATATCGGCGCCCTGGAAGGGCACTGGAGCGGCCTGGCGCCGATAGTGCGGGTACGCGACATCCAGGTCGGCGAAGGGCCGAGTGCCCTGCGCCTGGATGGCGTCAAGCTGGTGCCTGACCTCTGGGCCAGTCTGGTTCAGCGCCAGGTGCGCCTGGCTAACCTTGAAGTCGGCGGCCTGCACCTGAGCCTGCGCGAAGATGAAAGCGGCGCCTGGGCCCTGGAAGGGTTGCCGAAAAAAGACGACCAGCCGCTGGACCCCGAACAACTGCTCAAGCAGGTACAGGTTGTGTCCAAAGTCACGGTGGTCGACAGCCAGGTGACCCTGGAGCCGTTCCAGCGCGACCCCATGACCCTCACCTACGTCAGCCTCGGCCTGCAGACGGGCAGCGTGCGTCAGCGCCTGGACGCGCGGGTGACCCTGCCCGATGGCCAGCCGCTGGCGTTGAGCCTGCGCAGCCGCATTCGCCCCAGCCAGTGGCGCGATGGTGAAATCGATGCCTACCTCAGCCTGCCCCAGAGCGACTGGGCGCGCTGGCTGCCGCCGCGCCTGCTGGGCAAGTGGCAGGCTGCCGAACTGCGTGCGGGCGGCGAGTTCTGGGTGAACTGGGGCAAGGGCCAGCTGCAGAGCGCGATGGTTCGCCTCAATGCGCCGGAGCTGCGCGGTAACTATACCGAACGCAAGCCGGTGCAGATCGACAACCTGGCCCTCAATGCCTGGTTCCAGCGAGGCGAAAAGGGCGTTGACGTACTGGTTGACTCGCTGGCCATGAGCCTGGGCAAGACCCGTTGGGAGTCCCACCTGCAGCTCAAGCAGACGGCCGCCACTGAATCGAGCGAAGAAACCTGGCAGATCCAGGCCGACCGCCTCGATCTGACGCCGGTTACCCCGTTGGTCGATGCACTGGCGCCGCTGCCGGAAAAACTCATGGCCGTGGTCGATGGCCTCAAGGTCACCGGCGCCTTGCGCAATGTGCGCCTGGACGTCCGGCCCAAAGCGACCGGTGACCAGCGCTTGAGCTTTGCCGCCAACCTGGAGCGGGTTGGCTTCGACGCCTACCACGGTGCCCCGGCCGCCGGGAATGTCAGCGGCAGCATCAGCGGCGACCTCGGTCAGGGCGAACTGCGCCTGGATACCGATGCCTTCATGCTGCACCTGTACCCGATCTTCGAAAAACCCTGGCACTACCAGAAGGCCAACGCGCGTCTGACCTGGCGCCTGGACCAGGAAGGCTTCACCCTGATTGCACCGTATCTCAAGGTGCTGGGCGAAGAGGGCAAGATCGCTGGCGACTTCCTGATTCGCCTGCTGTTCGATGAAACCCGCGAAGATTACATGGACCTGCGCGTCGGCCTGGTCGAGGGTGATGGTCGTTACACCGCCAAGTACCTGCCCGAGGTGCTCAGCCCGGCGCTGGATGAGTGGCTGCGCACGGCAATCCTCAAAGGCGCGGTCGATGAAGGTTATTTCCAGTACCAGGGTTCGCTCAATCATGGTGCCGCGGAGCAGGCCCGCAGTATCAGCCTGTTCTTCAAGGTCCACGATGCCGCACTGGATTTCCAGCCAGGCTGGCCGCAGGTGCAGAAAGTCACGGGTGATGTCTTCATCGACGACGATGGCGTACGCATCAAGGCGCAAAGCGGGCAGTTGCTCAATACCCAGGTGCGTAACGTGGCGGTCAACATTCCCCATGTTGCGGCCGGTGAACACAATCACCTGTATCTGGACGGCGAATTCGACGGCGGGCTCGGTGACGGCCTGAAAATCCTCCAGGATGCGCCTATCGGTACCGGGCAGATTTTCGCCGGCTGGGAAGGCGAGGGCAGCCTCAAGGGCAAGTTGAAGCTGGATATCCCCTTGGCCAAAGGCCAGCAACCGAAGATCGTGGTCGACTTCGATACCCGCGACGCACGGCTGAAGATCGCCTCGCCCGCCCTGGAGTTGCACCAGCTCAAGGGCGACTTCCGCTTTGACTTCGACAAGGGCCTGAGTGGCGAGAACATCAGTGCGCGGGCCTTCGACAAGCCGATGACCGCGCAAATCTTTGCCGAAGGCAAGTCTGGTCAGTTGCAGACACGGGTCAACGCCAAAGGTCAGATGCCCCTCAAGGCACTGACTGACTGGCTGCAGCTCAAGCAAACCTTGCCGCTGTCCGGCGAATTGCCTTACCAGTTGCAGGTGAGCCTGGGCAGTCGCGACAACCAGCTGACGGTCGATTCCAGCCTCAAGGGCCTGGCGGTGGACTTGCCCGCGCCTTTCGGCAAGGCCGCCAACGAGACTCGCAACAGCCAGTTCAGCATGAGCCTGCAGGGACCGGAGCGGCGGTTCAATGTCACTTACGCCGATGTCGCCAAGGCGATCTATGCGGCGCCCATGGACAAGCTCGACCAGGGTCGCGGCGAATTGCTCTTCGGCGCCGGGACCGCCCAGTTGCCACCGGGCCAGGGCCTGCGGGTGCGTGGTCGTCTGGCAGAGCTGGACCTGGAACCCTGGCAGAAACAGCTTGATCGCGTTGCCGGTAACGACCCCGGTGGCAGCGCCAAGCAGATGCTGCGCGGCGTCGACCTGAGCATCGGCCAGCTCAAGGGCTTTGGCCTGAACCTGGCCCAGGCGGTGGTGCGTGTGGACCGCGGCGGCAACCTGTGGGCCGTGCGCCTGGACAGCAAGGAAGTCATCGGCAACGCACGCATCCCTGATGCCAAGGGCGCGCCGATGGTGATCAACCTGCAGACCATTCACCTGCCGGCTGCCGACCCTGCTGAAACTACTTCCGATGATGGCCCGGACCCGATGGCCAGCATCGATCCGCGCAAGATTCCGGCCGTTGATCTATCGATCGACAAGCTGTTCCGCGGTGACGACCCGCTCGGCAGTTGGGCGGTAAAAGTCCGCCCGACCGCCAAGGGCATCGCCCTCAATGACCTGGACGTCAACGTCAAAGGCCTGCAGATCGACGGTAACGGCGGTTGGGAAGGCGTCCCGGGAGCCAGCAGCAGTTGGTACAAGGGCCGCCTGGAAGGCAAGAACCTGGCGGACATCCTCAAGGCCTTCAACTTCGCGCCGACGGTTACCAGCCGAGATTTTCGCCTGGATGTCGATGGTCGCTGGCCCGGCTCACCGGCCTGGGTCGGTCTCAAGCGTTTCTCCGGTAGCCTCGATGCCGCCTTGCGCAAGGGCCAGTTCGTTGAAGTCGAAGGCGGTGCCCAGGCCCTGCGGGTGTTCGGCCTGCTCAATTTCAACTCGATTGGCCGGCGCCTGCGCCTGGACTTTTCCGACTTGCTCGACAAAGGCCTGAGCTACGACCGGGTCAAGGGCCTGCTGGTGGCCAGTGAGGGGGTCTATGTGACCCGTGAACCGATCACCGTGACCGGCCCCTCGAGCAATCTTGAACTGGACGGTACCCTGGACATGGTCCGCGACCGGGTCGATGCCAACCTGCTGGTCACCTTGCCGGTGACCAACAACCTGCCGATTGCCGCGCTGATTGTCGGAGCGCCAGCCATCGGCGGGGCGCTGTTCCTGGTCGACCGGCTGCTCGGTGATCGGGTGGCGCGTTACGCCAGTGTGCATTATCGCGTCGAGGGGCCGTGGAAAGAGCCTAAGATTAGCTTTATCAAACCCTTCGAAAAATCGCGCTAGGAGCCGGCATGAAGTCAGCGGTTATCCAGATGGTCAGCCAGAGCGACGTTCTGGCCAACCTGGAACGAGCCCGGCACCTGCTCGAGCAGGCGGCTGCAGGTGGCGCGCGGCTTGCCGTGCTGCCGGAGAACTTCGCCGCCATGGGCCGGCGTGACAGCGCTGCAATCGGCCGTGCCGAAGCGCTGGGCGAAGGCCCGATCCTGCCCTGGTTGAAACAGGCAGCTCGCGACCTCAAGTTATGGATAGTGGCGGGTACCTTGCCGTTGCCGCCGGTCGGCCAGGCCGAGGCCAAGTCCCATGCCTGTTCCTTGCTGATCGATGAGCACGGCGAGCAGGTGGCGCGCTACGACAAGCTGCACTTGTTCGATGTCGATGTGGCCGATAACCGCGGTCGCTATCGCGAATCCGATGACTATGCCCATGGCGGGCAGGTGGTGGTCGCCGATACCCCGGTGGGACGCCTGGGCCTGAGCGTCTGCTATGACCTGCGCTTCCCCGAGCTGTACAGCGCGTTGCGCGAGGCCGGGGCCGAATTGATCAGTGCACCGTCGGCCTTCACCGCCGTGACGGGTGCCGCGCACTGGGAAGTGCTGATCAGGGCGCGGGCCATCGAAACCCAATGTTATGTCCTGGCCGCGGCCCAGGGCGGAACCCACCCGGGGCCGCGGGAAACCTATGGCCATGCGGCGATCGTCGACCCCTGGGGGCGCATCGTCGCCGAACAGGCAAGTGGCGAAGCCGTGCTGCTGAGCGAACGCGACAGCAGCGAACAAGCGTCCATCCGGGCGCGGATGCCGGTGACCTTGCACCGGCGCTTTTTCTCGCAGGACGCTTTGCGGCCTGCGCACACCTCGGAGTGACTATGAGCGAGATGTTATCCACTGTCAGCGAACACCTGCTGGCGCCGGGCGGCCTGACCCTCGACAGCCTGCAGTCGGTGCTGGGCGAGCTGGCCGGGCCAGGCATCGATGCCGCCGACCTGTACTTCCAGGGGCAGATTTCCGAATCCTGGGCGCTGGAAGACGGCATCGTCAAAGAAGGCAGCTTCAATCTTGACCAAGGCGTGGGCGTGCGTGCCCAGTCCGGCGAGAAGACCGGCTTTGCCTACAGTAACGCCATCAACCTTGAAGCCCTGACCTCGGCGGCCCGCGCGGCCCGTTCGATTTCCCGTGCCGGGCAGAACGGCAGCGTGCAGGCGTTCAACAGCCAGGACGTTACCCAGCTGTATGGCACCGACAACCCGCTTGAGGTGATCAGCCGCGCCGAAAAGGTCGAGCTGCTCAAGCGCGTCGACGCCGCCACGCGCAAGCTCGATCCACGTATCCAGCAAGTCAACGTGAGCATGGCCGGGGTCTGGGAGCGCATTCTGGTCGCCGCCGCCGATGGCAGCCTGGCGGCCGACATTCGCCCGCTGGTGCGCTTCAACGTCAGTGTCATCGTTGAGCAGAACGGTCGCCGCGAACGTGGCGGTCATGGTGGTGGCGGGCGCACCGATTACCGCTATTTCACCGACGAACGGGTCATGGGCTTTGCCCGTGAGGCCTTGCGTCAGGCACTGGTCAACCTCGAAGCCATTCCGGCGCCGGCCGGTACCCTGCCGGTGGTGCTCGGTTCGGGCTGGTCCGGGGTGTTGCTGCACGAGGCGGTGGGCCATGGCCTGGAAGGCGACTTCAACCGCAAGGGCAGCTCGGCCTACAGCGGCCACATGGGCGAGAAGGTCGCCTCGAGCCTGTGCACCATTGTCGATGACGGTACCCTGGAAGGCCGCCGTGGTTCGCTGAGCGTCGATGACGAAGGTACGCCGACCGAGTGCACCACGCTGATCGAGAACGGCATTCTCAAGGGCTACATGCAGGATAAGCTCAATGCCCGCCTGATGGGCATGGCCCGCACTGGCAACGGCCGCCGCGAATCCTACGCGCACCTGCCGATGCCGCGCATGACCAACACCTACATGCGTGCCGGCGACAGCGACCCGGCAGAAATCATCGCTTCGGTGAAAAAGGGCATCTACTGCGCCAACCTCGGCGGTGGCCAGGTGGACATCACCAGCGGCAAGTTCGTGTTCTCTACCAGCGAGGCGTACCTGATCGAAGACGGCAAGATCACCGCCCCGGTCAAAGGCGCAACCCTGATCGGCAACGGGCCGGAAGCCATGAGCCGGGTATCGATGGTCGGCAACGACCTGTCACTGGACAGCGGTGTCGGTACTTGTGGCAAGGATGGGCAATCGGTGCCGGTGGGCGTTGGCCAGCCGACCCTGAAGATCGATGCGATCACCGTCGGTGGCACGGGCGCATGAAGATGAAACCGGGCAGGCAGGGCGCCTGCCCGTGTGCGGGGCTCAACGCAGGCCGCGTTGGACCTCGTCGAGTTCGCGGATGTACTTGAAGATCTTGCGGCTCGCGCTTGGTGCCTTGTTGCGCGCAAGCTCGTGCTGGGCCTGGCGGATCAGCGAGCGTAGCTGCTGGCGATCGGCTTCCGGAAACTCCTGGACGAACTTCTCCAGGACTTCGTCGGTACCGTCGATCAGCCGGTCGCGCCAGCGTTCGAGGTTGTGGAACCGCTCGTTGTACTGGCGCGAGGATGCGTCGAGCTGGTCAAGCAGGGCATTGATCGCGTCGATGTCCTGGTCGCGCATCAGCTTGCCGATGAACGACTTGTGACGCCGCTTGGCCTCGTTCGCGGTGTGCCGCTTGTGTTCTTCCAGAGCCGCGCGCAGCTCGTCGGTCAACGGCAGTTTGGCCAGGGTGTCGGGCTTGAGCGTGGTGAGGCGCTCGCCCATGTCGACCAGCGCCTGCATCTCGCGCTTGATCTGGGTTTTGCTTTTTTCGCCGTCAAAGGCGGTGTCGTAAGAATCAACCATGGGGGCAGTCCGCTGAGAATCGCCGCCATGATAACCAGTCGGGGGCCGCTTGTCCGGTCCGGTCGTAGATTGACCCGTGCCGAACGCAGAATTTGAGTGGAGAAAACCATGAGTGCAGTCCAGAGCGTAGGTCCGCAGGCCCTGCCGGCGTTGCAGGAACAGGTCGAACAGATCATCGCCGAAGCCAGGCGCCAGGGTGCCAGTGCCTGTGAAGTGGCGGTATCGCTGGAGCAGGGGCTGTCGACCTCGGTGCGCCAGCGCGAAGTCGAGACCGTCGAGTTCAACCGCGACCAGGGCTTTGGTATCACCCTGTACGTGGGGCAGCGCAAGGGCTCGGCGAGCACTTCGGCCAGCGGCAGCGAGGCGATCCGGGAAACCGTTGCCGCGGCCCTGGCGATTGCCAGGCACACCTCCGAAGACGAGTGCGCCGGGCTTGCCGACCCGGCGCTGATGGCCCGTGAACAGCCGGATTTCGACCTGTATCACGCCTGGGACATCACCCCCGAGCAGGCCATCGAAAAGGCCCTGGAGTGCGAGGCTGCGGCGTTCGACACCGATGCGCGGATCAAGAACGCCGACGGCACCACCCTCAACACTCACCAGGGCTGCCGCGTCTATGGCAACAGCCATGGCTTCATCGGCGGCTACGCCTCGACCCGGCACAGCCTGAGCTGCGTGATGATCGCCGAAGCCGACGGGCAGATGCAGCGCGACTACTGGTATGACGTCAACCGCCAGGGCGAATTGCTGGCTGACCCGCGCAGCATCGGTATACGCGCCGCGCAACGGGCGGCGAGCCGCCTGGGCGCACGCCCGGTGCCGACCTGTGAAGTGCCGGTGCTGTTCTCGGCCGAGCTGGCGGGCGGGTTGTTCGGCAGCTTCCTCTCGGCGATTTCCGGCGGCAACCTGTACCGCAAGTCATCGTTCCTCGACGGCGCCATGGGCCAGCGCCTGTTCCCTTCCTGGTTGACCCTGGACGAGCGTCCGCACCTGCAAAGGGCGCTGGCCAGTGCTGCGTTCGACGGTGACGGCCTGGCGACCTACGCCAAACCGTTCGTTGAAAATGGCCAGCTGGTGTCCTACGTACTGGGTACCTATTCCGGGCGCAAGCTCGGCTTGCCGAGTACTGCCAACGCCGGTGGCGTGCATAACCTGTTTGTTACCCATGGTGTAGAAGACCAGCCTGCCTTGCTGCGGCGCATGGGCCGTGGCCTGTTGGTCACCGAGCTGATGGGCCATGGCCTGAACATGGTGACTGGCGACTATTCCCGTGGTGCCGCAGGTTACTGGGTAGAAAACGGCGAGATTCAGTTCGCCGTTCAAGAAGTGACGATCGCCGGCAATATGAAGGATATGTTCCAGCAAATCGTCGCGATTGGTAATGATCTGGAAACCCGCAGCAATATCCACACAGGCTCCGTGTTGATCGAGCGGATGACCGTAGCGGGCAGTTAAGCCCCTACCGGCCTCATTGCTGGCAAGCCAGCTCCCACAATGGTTCGATGTAAGCTGGACCTGTGGGAGCTGGACTTGCCAGTGATCGAGCGCGCAGAGCCCGTTCCTACACCCCCTCCAAAAGCCCGGCCATGTGTCGGGCTTTTTGTTTTTCTTTTTTCATTTCCTTGAACTGATTCTGATTATCACTTAATAATGAATATCATTATCTAGGCGATGATGTTCATGAAACCAGTCCTCCACGAATTGCCCTACCTGGAAAACTGGCGCTGGCTGAGCCGGCGCATTCGCTGTGCCCTTGACCCGGACGAGCCGCGGCTGATCGAACACTACCTCACCGAAGGCCGCTATCTGGTGTGTTGCACCGATACCAGCGCCTGGACCGTCGCCTTGACCTCTTTCCACCTGCTGCTGGATACCGCCTGCGATCGCGCGCTGCCCTGGCATTGGCGCTGCCTGTGCCTGGACCAGGCCTGGCGACCGCTGCTGGAACTGCGCAACCTCGACCGTCGCGAACACAACCAGCGCTGGCAGCCCTTCGCCCTGCAACTGGCGAACTGCGTGCTGCTGCCTTCGATTTCCTACGATGAACTGATGCAAGGACTTGATGATGAGTAATACCCGTATCGAGCGCGACAGCATGGGTGAACTGCTGGTGCCGACCGAGGCCCTGTATGGCGCTCAGACCCAGCGCGCGGTGAACAACTTCCCGATCAGCCAGCAACGCATGCCGACCCAGTTCATCCGCGCGCTGCTGCTGGCCAAGGCTGCCGCGGCCAAGGCCAATATCGAGCTCAAGCAGCTGGACCAGGCCCGTGGCGAGGCGATCGTCAACGCCGTGGAGCAACTGCTGGCGGGCGATTTCATGCAGCACTTCCCGGTGGATATCTTCCAGACCGGTTCCGGGACCAGCTCGAACATGAACGCCAACGAGGTGATCGCCACCCTGGCCAGCCGCGTGCTGGGCGACACGGTCAACCCCAACGATCACGTCAACTGCGGGCAAAGCAGCAACGACATCATTCCCACCACCATTCATGTCAGTGCCGCCCTGGCGTTGCACGAGCAGCTGCTGCCGGCGCTGAACCACCTGGTCAAGGTGATCGACGCCAAGGCCGAGCAGGTGCATCCGTTCATCAAGACCGGCCGCACCCACCTGATGGACGCCATGCCGGTGCGCATGAGCCAGGTATTGGGTGGTTGGGCGGCGCAGATCAAGGCGGCCATCGGCCATCTACAGGCCACCCTGCCAAGCCTGCAGGCGCTGGCCCAGGGCGGCACTGCCGTAGGTACCGGCATCAATGCCCACCCTGAATTCGCCGCGCGCTTCAGCCAGCAACTGACCGCGCTGACCCGCGTCGAATTTGTCCCGGGGCAGAACCTGTTCGCCCTGATCGGCTCGCAGGACACAGCCGTGGCGGTGTCCGGTCAGCTCAAGACCGCCGCCGTGGCGCTGATGAAGATCGCCAACGACCTGCGCTGGATGAACTCCGGGCCGCTGGCAGGCCTTGGCGAAATCGAGCTCGAAGGGTTGCAGCCGGGCTCCTCGATCATGCCGGGCAAGGTCAATCCGGTGATTCCGGAAGCGACCGCCATGGTTGCCGCGCAGGTTATCGGCAACGACGCAACCATCGCCGTGGCCGGGCAGTCGGGCAACTTCGAGCTCAACGTGATGCTGCCGATCATCGCCCAGAACCTGCTCAGCAGTATCGAGCTGATGGCCAACGCCAGCCGCTTGCTGGCCGACAAGGCGATTGCCAGCTTCAAGGTCAATGAGCCCAAGCTCAAGGAAGCGTTGGCGCGCAACCCGATCCTGGTGACCGCGCTGAACCCGATCATCGGCTACCAGAAGGCTGCCGAGATCGCCAAGACCGCCTACAAGCAGGGACGCCCGATCATTGACGTGGCCCTGGAACATACCGACCTGCCGCGCAGCCAGCTTGAAGCGCTGCTCGACCCGGAAAAGCTCACCGCTGGCGGGATCTGAGCCGGTCCACCGCTCTGGAGGTTTGCCATGCAGCACTGGAAACGCACCACCGAAATTGCCAACTGCCTGTTCGAACAGGGCGAGCTGGTCGACGCCCGCGAGTTGTATCTGCAGGCCCTGGCGCTTGCCCAGGTGTTGTTCGAGCGCTGGCATGACGCCGACGAGGCGGTGGCCGTTTGTGTCATCGCTCACCACAACCTGGCCGACCTGCACCTGCGCCTGAATCAGCCGCAGGAAAGCGCCGAGTACCTCTGCGCCATTCATCAGCGGCTGTTACAGACCGCCCAGGATCCGCGCATGGCGCCGATGCTGCGCACAGCTGCGCTGCGCCACAGCAGCAAGACCTACACCGAGTTGTTGAGCTTCATCGGCGAGTACGGCCAGTACCCGCGTACCGAACGCCTGCTCTACCGGCACGAGCCGCAGCCGGCCCTGCATGCCGGCCAGGAAAGCGCCGGGCCTTCACCCCTACAATATGGAATCCAGTGAAATGCCTTACACCTTGCCTGCATTGCCCTACGCCTACGATGCGCTGGAACCGCACATCGATACTCAGACCATGCAGATTCACCACAGCAAGCACCACCAGACCTATATCAACAACCTCAATGCGGCGGTAGAAGGCAGCGAGTATGCCGAGTGGCCGGTGGAAAAACTGGTCGCCAGCGTCAGGCAGTTGCCGGAGAAGTTGCAGAACGCAGTGATTAACCAGGGCGGCGGCCACGCCAACCATTCGCTGTTCTGGAGGGTGATGTCGCCCAAGGGCGGGGGCTTGCCACAAGGCGCCGTGGCCAAGGCCATCGAGGAGCAATTGGGTGGTTTCGACGCCTTCAAGGAGGCTTTTACCAAGGCTGCGCTGACCCGTTTCGGCAGCGGCTGGGCCTGGTTGAGCGTGACCCCGGCCAAGACCCTGGTGGTCGAAAGCAGTGGTAACCAGGACAGCCCGCTGATGAACGGCAACACGCCGATACTCGGCCTGGACGTCTGGGAGCATGCTTACTACCTGCTGTACCAGAACCGCCGTCCGGAATACATCAACGCGTTCTACAACGTGATCGACTGGTCCGAGGTAGAGCGTCGTTACGCAGCCGCGCTTGTGTGAGTCGCGCTGGTATGCGTTCGGATGTGATGTCCATTGCCGGAGTGCGGCTGTTTCGCCTGGCGCTCGGTACCCTGTTGTTGCTGGTCGGCTTCGCGCTGCTGGTGGCTCAGGGTATCGCCTGGCTTGATCTTGAGCCGCGCATGTTGCGGGCACTTGAAGGCGGTGCGCTGTGCGCCCTGGGCACTGCCCTGGGCGCCGTGCCGGTGCTGGTGATCCGCAACATGCCGGTGGCGCTCGCCGATACCCTGCTGGGCTTCGGGGCCGGGGTGATGCTGGCAGCCACGGCTTTCTCGCTGATCATTCCCGGGCTGGATGCCGCCCAGGCCATTGGCCTGGGTAAATGGGGTGCGGGTGGGTTGGTCAGCTTCGGCTTGTTGTTCGGGGCCTTCTGTCTGTACCTGGTGGACCTGAAGGTCTCCGGCGCTTCACCGGAGGCGCTGGTCGGCACTGCCCAGCAGCCGGTGATCGCCGCGCGGATCTGGGTGTTCGTCATCGCCATCATTGCCCATAACATTCCGGAAGGGATGGCCATTGGCGTGTCTGCCGGCGGCGGCATGCCTGATGCCGACAGCCTGGCCATGGGTATCGCCTTGCAGGATGTGCCCGAAGGCCTGGTCATCGCCCTGGTGCTGGCAGGGGCGGGGATGGCCCGCTTCAAGGCGTTTCTGATCGGTGCGGCTTCAGGTCTGGTCGAGCCGCTGGCGGCGGTGGTGTGCGCCTGGCTGGTTAGCGTGGCGGAGTTGTTGCTGCCATTGGGGCTGGCTTGCGCGGCGGGTGCGATGTTGCTGGTGGTGACCCAGGAAATCATTCCGGAATCACGCAGCAATGGCCATCACCGGCTGGCCAGTCTTGGCCTGTGCATCGGCTTCTGCCTGATGATGGTGATGGATACGGCGCTTTCGTGAGAAAACGGGGGCGGTTACTCGCCCTCGTCGAAGTAATTGTTGATCAGCTCGATCAGGGCCTTGAGTGCATCATCGTCCTGTTCGCCCTCTGTGTGCAGATGAATGGCGGTGCCTTTACCGGCCGCCAGCATCATGACCGCCATGATGCTCTTGCCATCGACCAATGATTCCGGGGCTCGGCCAACGCGAACCTGGCAGGGGAACCTGCCAGCGACTCCAACGAACTTTGCCGCCGCCCGGGCGTGCAGCCCCAGCTTGTTGATGATGGTGATTTCTTTTGCGGGCATCGAGGCGCTGGTCCTGTGGGCTAGAGGTCGCGGTGGCGGACCTGGACGTTCTTTAACGATTGTTGCAGTAACTGGCCCAGGCGCTCGGTCAGGTACACCGAACGGTGGTGGCCGCCAGTGCAGCCAATGGCAATGGTGACATAAGCACGGTTGCTGGCGGCAAAGCGTGGCAACCATTTGAGCAGGTAGCTGGAGATGTCCTGGAACATGTCCTCGACATCCGGCTGCGCTGCCAGGTAATCGATTACCGGTTGCTCGAGGCCCGAATGGTCACGTAGTTCCGGCTTCCAGTAGGGGTTGGGCAGGCAACGCACATCGAACACCAGGTCGGCGTCTACCGGCATGCCGCGCTTGAAGCCGAAGGACTCGACCAGAAATGCCGTGCCTGGCTCCGGCTGGTTGAGCAGGCGCAACTTGATCGAATCACGCAGCTGATACAGGTTCAGGTTGGTGGTGTCGATTTTCAGGTCGGCGAGGTCAGCGATCGGCCCGAGCAGTTCACTTTCGACCTCGATCGCTTCGGCCAGCGAGCGTTCGTTGTTGGTTAGCGGGTGGCGGCGGCGGGTTTCCGAGAAGCGTTTGAGCAGGGTTTCTTCATCGGCATCCAGGTACAACACGTCACACTGGATGTGCCGGCTACGGGCGTCCTCAAGCAACTCGGGAAAGCGCGAGAGGTGGCTGGGCAGGTTGCGCGCGTCAATCGATACGGCCACTTTGGGCTGCATCAATTCAGTGTTGATCAGGGCGCTTTCGGCCAACTGCGGCAGCAAGCCCGCCGGCAGGTTGTCGATGCAGTAGTAACCGTTGTCCTCAAGTACATCGAGGGCGGTGCTCTTGCCGGAGCCGGACCGGCCGCTAACGATGATCAAGCGCATGTTCAGTGCCCGTTTTGTACGTCCAGCACGACCTGGTACAAGGATTCGTTACTGGTGGCCGCACGCAGTTTTTCGCGTACGTCCTTGCTATCGAGCATGCTGGCGATCTGGCGCAGCAGCTCCAGGTGCGCATCGGTAGCCGCTTCCGGGACCAGCAGTACGAACAGCAGGTCGACCGGAGCGCCATCGATGGCGTCGAAATCGATAGGGGCGTCAAGGTGCAACAGTGCGCTGACCGGCGATTCGCAGCCCTTGAGGCGGCAATGCGGAATGGCAATGCCGTTGCCGAAGCCGGTAGAGCCCAGTTTTTCCCGGGCGATCAGGGCTTCGTACACGTCCTGGGTGTCCAGCTCGGGCACTTGTTTGCCGATCAGATTGGCGATCTGTTCGAGCGCACGCTTTTTACTGCCGCCCGGCACGTTCACAAGGGAACGGCCGGGGGTCAGGATGGTTTCAAGTCGGATCATGGATGAGGGGGATCAGCGGGCCGCTGCACCTTGCAGCAGGCTTTGCTGTTTTTCCTTGTGTTTTTTCAGTTGGCGGTCGAGCTTGTCAGTCAAGGCATCGATCGCTGCATACATGTCTTGGTGTTCGGCATTTGCAACCACTTCGCCGCCGGGAATGAACAGCGTTGCTTCAATCTTCTGCTGCAACTTCTCGACCTTCATGATTACCGTCACATTGGTAATCTTGTCGAAATGCCCCTCCAGCCGTTTCAATTTTTGCTCGACGTACTCACGCAGGGGCTGAGTAACTTCTACATGCTGTCCACTGATATTGACTTGCATACAGCTTCTCCTTTGTTGCCGGTGCATAAGAGGCAGGTGTTGCGCCTGCCACTGAACTGCGGTGGCACACCTCAGGAGCCGTTACATCAATCGCTTGCGCTCGCTCGACGGTGCAATGCCGAGGGACTCGCGGTACTTGGCGACGGTGCGACGTGCTACCTGGATGCCTTGTGCCTCCAGTAAACCAGCGATCTTGCTGTCACTCAATGGCTTTTTCTGATTTTCCGCTGCAACCAGTTTTTTGATGATCGCGCGGATCGCCGTGGACGAGCATTCGCCGCCTTCGGAGGTGCTGACGTGGCTGGAGAAAAAGTACTTCAGCTCGTAAATACCGCGGGGCGTGTGCATGTATTTTTGCGTGGTCACCCGGGAAATCGTCGACTCGTGCATGCCCACTGCTTCGGCGATATCGTGCAACACCAGCGGTTTCATCGCTTCGTCGCCATGATCGAGGAAGCCACGCTGGTGCTCG
Organism: Pseudomonas sp. JV241A; assembly: GCF_900275665.1. Lineage (NCBI taxonomy): Bacteria > Pseudomonadati > Pseudomonadota > Gammaproteobacteria > Pseudomonadales > Pseudomonadaceae > Pseudomonas > Pseudomonas sp. JV241A. Next base: position 18,544 of record NZ_OPYO01000032.1, on the reverse strand, counting down.
ACGATCTGGGTGGCGACCTTCATCAGGGTCTCGTTGCGGCTTTGCAGGCTCTTGATGAACCAGCGCGCTTCCTGCAGCTGGTTGCGCATGAAGGTGTTGTCGGCGCTGGTGTCGGCGCGGCGAACGAAGCCGGCGTACTGCGGGTTGACCCGCAGGCGGGGGACCGCTTCCTGGTTGAGCTCGACCAGCCAGCGTTCGTTGTCCTTGCGCACGATCACGTCCGGCACCACGTATTCGGCTTCGCTCGACTCGATTTGCGAGCCGGGGCGCGGGTTGAGGCTCTGTACCAGCTCGATGACCTGGCGCAGTTCGTCTTCCTTGAGCTTCATGCGGCGCATCAGCTGGCTGTAGTCGCGGCCACCGAGCAGGTCGATGTAGTCGCTGACCAGGCGCTGGGCTTCGGCCATCCACGGCGTGCGCGGCGGCAGCTGGCGCAGTTGCAGCAACAGGCACTCGCTGAGGTTGCGCGCGCCGATGCCGGCCGGTTCGAACTGTTGAATACGGTGCAGCACGGCCTCGACTTCATCCAGCTCGATGTCGAGCTCGGGGTCGAAGGAATCACAGACTTCTTCCAGGGTTTCGTCGAGGTAGCCCTGGTTATTGATGCAGTCGATCAACGTCACGGCGATCAGCCGGTCGGTGTCGGACATCGGAGCCAGGTTCAGTTGCCAGAGCAGATGGCTTTGCAGGCTCTCGCCAACGGAGGTGCGGGTGGTGAAGTCCCACTCGTCATCGTCGTTGCTGGGCAGGCTGCTGGCGCTGGTCTGGTAGATGTCTTCCCAGGCGGTGTCGACCGGCAGCTCGTTGGGGATGCGTTCGTTCCACTCGCCTTCTTCGAGGTTGTCCACCGTCGGGGCGGTCTCCTGGAAGCTGGTTTCCTGAACTTCGGCGACGGGTTTGCTCTCGGCGTTGTCGGCCATCGGGTCGCTGTTGTCGAAGTCGTCGCCATCTTCCTGGCGCTCGAGCATCGGGTTTGATTCCAGCGCTTCCTGGATTTCCTGCTGGAGGTCCAGGGTAGAAAGCTGGAGCAGACGTATGGCCTGTTGCAACTGCGGGGTCATCGTCAGTTGCTGGCCCATTCTTAGGACGAGCGATGGTTTCATGGCAGGGGCTTAACACCTTATTTGCCGGCGCACATGCGCCATCCACTACAAGGGCACCGAAGCGCCAACTTTAAGCAAATTATATGCCTGAAATTGCAGCGTTTGCCTAGAGCGCCGTAACAATTAAGCCATGAACTGGCTTGATCGAGAGCGCTCTGGCAGCGCCTTACACCTTGAGCCTACAGGCGGAACTCATGGCCGAGGTAAACCTCTTTGACCAGATCGTTGGCCAGGATGGTTTCTGCATCGCCTTCGGCGATCAGTTGGCCATCGTTGACGATGTAAGCGGTTTCGCAGATATCCAGGGTCTCACGGACGTTGTGGTCGGTGATCAGAACGCCAATGCCCTTGGCCTTCAGGTGGTGGATGATCTGCTTGATGTCGCCGACCGAGATCGGGTCGACACCGGCAAAGGGTTCGTCGAGCAGAATGAACTTGGGCGCGGTGGCCAGGGCGCGGGCAATCTCGACGCGGCGGCGTTCGCCACCGGAGAGGCTCATGCCGAGGTTGTCGCGGATGTGGCTGATGTGGAATTCCTGCAGCAGGCTTTCCAGCTCTTTGCGCCGGCCATCGCGGTCCAGGTCCTTGCGGGTTTCGAGGATCGCCATGATGTTGTCGGCCACCGACAGCTTGCGGAAGATCGAGGCTTCCTGCGGCAGATAGCCAATGCCGGCGCGGGCGCGGCCGTGCATGGGCTGGTGGCTGACATCGAGGTCGTCGATCAGGACGCGGCCCTGATCGGCCTGGACCAGGCCGACGATCATGTAGAAACAGGTGGTCTTGCCGGCGCCGTTGGGGCCGAGCAGGCCGACGATCTGGCCGCTGTCGATCGACAGGCTGACGTCGCGAACCACTTGGCGGCTCTTGTAGCTCTTGGCCAGGTGCTGGGCTTTGAGGGTTGCCATTTACTCGGCCTTCTTCTTCGGCTGGATCACCATGTCGATGCGCGGACGCGACTCGGTGACTTTGCCACCGCGACCGGCGGTAGCGATCTGTTTCACCGTGTCGTAGACGATCTTCTCGCCTTCGGTGGTGTTGCCTTCGTTGATCACTTTGGCGCGGTCGATCAGGACGATGCGGTTTTGCGGCGCATTGTACTGGATGGTCTTGCCATAGCCTTGCATCTTGTCTGGCTTGGCCGCGCTCTGCTGCTGTTCGAAGTAGGCCAGGTTGCCTACCGAGGTCACCACGTCGATGTCGCCACCGGCAGTGCGGGTGATGGTCACGGTGTTGCCTTTGATCATCATCGAACCCTGGGTGATGATCACGTCACCGGTGTAGGTGGCGACGCCTTGTTTGTCATCCAGTTGAGCATGGTCAGCCTGGATACGGATCGGCTGGTCACGGTCGGTCGGCAGGGCCCAGGCGCTCGCGCTTCCCAGTGCTGCGCTCAGGCTGAGCAAAAAGGGGAGGGTTTTAACGAGCCTCATACTGTCCTCTTACGTTGGACAGCAGGTCCATCCTGCCGTCTTTCAAATACGCTTTCATTCCATTGCCCGTAGTTACGCCACCGGCGCCGTCGATTCTAACGGCTTGCTCGGTTTGCGCATATTGCTTCTGCGGGAATACCGTCATGCGGCTGGTGGTAATGATCATGGTGCGGTTTTTTTCATCGGTGCGGGCAACCCGTACCGAATCGATCAATTCGACTTCGCTGCCATCGGGGTTGACCTCGCCGCGCTCGCTCTGCACGTGCCACGGGTAGGTGGTGCCGCGGTACATCTGCAGGTCAGGCGTGGTCAGCAGGGTGACTTCGCTGACCTTGAGGTGTTCGACCTTGTCGGCGGTCATCTCGTACTGCATCTTGCCGTCAGGCAGGAACTGCACGCTATGGGCATTGATCGCGTAGTAGTCGATGGCGCTCTGGTCGGGCGCGGCTACCGGCTTGTTGTCGAGAAAGCTCTCGGGGCTGATGTTCCAGTAGCCAACCGCCACCAGCAAGGCGGCAAGCACACTGAACAGCGCAATGTTACGGATTTTCTTACTGAACATGTGTCGCTCTACAGGTAGTGGGCATTGGCCGCGTCCAGGTTGCCCTGGGCTTGCAGGATCAGTTCGCAGAACTCGCGGGCTGCGCCTTCGCCACCGCGCGCGCGGGTTACGCCATGGGCGTGCTCGCGGACGAAGGTAGCGGCATTGGCCACTGCCATGCCCAGGCCCACCCGGCGGATCACCGGCAGGTCGGGCAGGTCGTCGCCCAGATAGGCGACCTGTTCATAGCTTAGGTTGAGCTGGCCAAGAAGCTCGTCCAGAACCACCAATTTATCTTCGCGCCCCTGATACAGGTGGGGGATGCCGAGGTTCTTTGCCCGGCGCTCGACCACCGGGGTCTTGCGCCCGCTGATGATGGCGGTGGTCACGCCCGAGTTCATGAGCATCTTGATGCCCTGACCGTCGAGGGTGTTGAAGGTCTTGAATTCGCTGCCATCTTCGAGAAAGTACAGGCGTCCGTCGGTGAGTACGCCGTCTACGTCGAAAACCGCCAGTTTGATGGCCTTGCCGCGCTGGAGCAGGTCCTGGGTCATTTACATCACTCCCGCACGCAACAGGTCGTGCATGTTCAGGGCGCCGACCGGGCGCTCGTCCTTGTCGATCACCACCAGGGCGCTGATCTTGTGGTCTTCCATGATCTTCAGGGCTTCGGCGGCGAGCATTTCGGCGCGTGCGGTCTTGCCGTGGGCGGTCATGACGTCTTCGATGAGGGTCTTGTGTACGTCGATGTTGCGATCGAGGCTGCGGCGCAGGTCGCCGTCGGTGAAGATCCCGGCCAGCCGTCCGTCGGCTTCAAGCACCACGGTCATACCCAAACCTTTGCGAGACATTTCAAGGAGTGCGTCCTTGAGCAGGGTGCCGCGTTGTACTTGGGGCAGCTCTTCACCCGCGTGCATGACGTTCTCGACTTTCAGCAGCAGTCGTCGGCCCAGGGCGCCGCCTGGGTGCGAGAACGCGAAGTCTTCAGCGGTGAAACCACGGGCTTCGAGCAAGGCGATGGCCAGGGCGTCGCCCAGGACCAGGGCCGCGGTGGTCGAAGACGTCGGTGCCAGGTTCAGCGGGCAGGCCTCCTGGGCAACGCGGGCATCGAGGTTGACTTCGGCGGCCTTGGCCAGCGGCGAGTCGGGGTTGCCGGTGAGGCTGATCAGCTGGATGCCCAGGCGCTTGATCAGCGGCAGCAGGGTAACGATCTCGGCGGTCGAGCCCGAGTTGGACAGGGCCAGGATCACGTCATCACGGGTGATCATGCCCATGTCGCCATGGCTGGCTTCGGCCGGGTGGACGAAAAACGCCGGCGTACCGGTGCTGGCCAGGGTGGCGGCGATTTTGTTGCCGATGTGCCCCGACTTGCCCATGCCGACCACCACTACCCGGCCTTTGCTGGCCAGGATCAGCTCGCATGCCTTGACGAAATCGGCGTCGATGTGGGCCAGCAGGCCCTCAACCGCCTCGAGTTCGAAACGGATGGTGCGCTGCGCGGATTGGATCAGGTCGCTGGATTGGCTCATGTCGAAAATCGGATTGCCTGATGAAAAGGCGGCGATTATAGCGGTAAAGGGCAAAAGCCTCACCTTGTGATTGTCATACAGTCGTCCACTTAGCTTAACCATACCTGAACAAGCACCGTGGCGGCCTTGGGGCGGCCCTATCAGCGGTGCTATAGTTCGCCGCTGTTCGGCCCGCTCGGCGCGTGCGTGCCTCCACGAAGGGGGCGCGCGTCTGAGTGAGAAGGCTGCATCGCAAGGAGTCTAGATGAGCGTTGATAACGCCTACGCGGTCGAATTGAAGGGTGTGACCTTCAAGCGCGGTTCGCGCAGCATCTTCAATAATGTCGATATACGCATTCCCCGCGGCAAGGTTACCGGCATCATGGGGCCTTCCGGGTGCGGCAAGACCACGCTGCTGCGGCTGATGGGCGCACAGTTGCGTCCGGCCAGTGGCGAGGTCTGGGTGGCCGGGCAGAACCTGCCGACCCTGTCGCGCAGCGACCTGTTCGATGCCCGCAAGCAGATGGGCGTGCTGTTCCAGAGTGGTGCGCTGTTCACCGATCTCGATGTGTTCGAGAACGTGGCGTTCCCGTTGCGGGTGCATACCCAGCTGTCTGACGAGATGATTCGCGACATCGTCCTGATGAAGCTCCAGGCCGTTGGCTTGCGCGGCGCCATCGAACTGATGCCCGACGAGCTGTCCGGTGGCATGAAGCGCCGCGTCGCCCTGGCCCGGGCGATTGCCCTTGACCCGCAGATCCTCATGTACGACGAACCGTTCGTCGGCCAGGACCCGATTGCCATGGGTGTACTGGTGCGGCTGATTCGCCTGCTCAACGATGCCCTGGGCATCACCAGCATCGTCGTTTCCCATGACCTGGCCGAAACCGCCAGTATTGCCGACTATATCTATGTGGTCGGTGATGGCCAGGTGCTGGGGCAGGGTACGCCAGAAGAACTGATGGGCTCCGACAACCCGCGCATTCGTCAATTCATGAAAGGCGACCCGGATGGCCCGGTACCCTTTCACTTTCCTGCGCCGGATTACCGCGCCGATCTTCTGGGGAAGCGTTGATGCGCAGAAAATCCATGCTCGAACGTATTCGTCGCTTTGGCCGCTCGGCCATCGACGTACTGGCCGTGCTCGGCCGTTCCTTTCTGTTCCTGCTGCATTCGCTGGTAGGGCGCAGTGGCACCGGCGGCGGCTTCCAGCTACTGGTCCGGCAGCTTTACTCGGTGGGCGTGCTGTCGCTGGCGATCATCGTCGTTTCCGGCGTGTTCATCGGCATGGTGCTGGCCCTGCAGGGGTTCAGCATCCTCACCAAGTACGGTTCCGAGCAGGCGGTGGGGCAGATGGTCGCCCTGACCTTGCTGCGTGAGCTGGGGCCGGTGGTTACCGCGCTGCTGTTCGCTGGCCGCGCCGGTTCGGCGCTGACCGCCGAGATCGGCAACATGAAATCCACCGAGCAGCTGTCCAGCCTGGAAATGATCGGTGTCGACCCGCTCAAGTACATTGTCGCTCCGCGGCTGTGGGCCGGTTTCATCTCCCTGCCGTTGCTGGCGCTGATCTTCAGCGTGGTCGGCATCTGGGGTGGTTCGTGGGTCGCGGTGGACTGGCTGGGCGTCTACGAAGGCTCGTTCTGGGCCAACATGCAGAACAGTGTTTCCTTTACCGATGATGTGCTCAACGGGGTGATCAAAAGCCTGGTTTTTGCCTTCGTCGTGACCTGGATCGCCGTATTCCAGGGTTATGACTGCGAGCCCACCTCAGAAGGGATCAGTCGTGCCACCACCAAGACCGTGGTCTATGCCTCATTGGCAGTCCTGGGTCTGGACTTTATTCTGACCGCCTTGATGTTTGGAGATTTCTGATGCAAAACCGCACCCTGGAAATCGGTGTCGGCCTGTTTCTTCTGGCCGGGATCCTGGCGCTGATCCTGCTGGCCCTGCGCGTCAGCGGCCTGTCGGCGAGCCCGAGCAGCGACACGTATAAACTTTATGCCAATTTCGACAATATCGCCGGTTTGACTGTCAGAGCTAAAGTGACCATGGCCGGTGTGACCATCGGCAAGGTCACTGCCATCGATCTGGATCGTGACACCTTTACCGGTCGGGTGACGCTGCAGCTGGAAAAACGGGTAGATAACCTGCCTGTCGATTCCACTGCATCCATCCTCACCGCCGGGTTGCTCGGCGAGAAATACATCGGTATCAGCGTGGGCGGAGAAGATGCGGTGCTCAAGGATGGTGCAACCATTCATGACACCCAGTCGGCGCTGGTACTGGAAGATCTGATTGGCAAGTTCCTGCTCAATACCGTTGGCAAAGAAGCTAAATAAGGAGTTTCCATGATTTCTATCCTGCGACGCGGCTTGCTGGTGTTGCTGGCAGCGCTGCCATTGATGGCCGGTGCGGCTGCTCAGTCACCCAAAGAAGTGATCGAGAAGACCACCACCCAGTTGCTGTCTGACCTCAAGGCCAACAAAGAGCAGTACAAGGCCAACCCGAGCGCGTTCTACGATGCGCTCAACGCCAACCTGGGCCCGGTTGTCGATGCCGATGGCATCTCGAAAAGCATCATGACCGTCAAGTATTCGCGCAAGGCCACCCCTGAGCAGATGCAGCGCTTTCAGGAGAACTTCAAGCGCAGCCTGATGCAGTTCTATGGCAATGCCCTGCTCGAGTACAACAACCAGGGCATCACCGTCGGCAGCGAGAAGAAAGATGGTGACGAGCGTGCCAGCGTCGACATGAGCGTCAAGGGCAACAACGGTGCCGTGTACCCGGTGCAGTACACCCTGACCAAGCTCAATGGCGAGTGGAAGGTGCGCAACGTTATCGTCAACGGTATCAACATCGGCAAGCTGTTCCGTGACCAGTTCGCCGATGCCATGCAGCGCAACGGCAACGACCTGGACAAGACCATCGACGGGTGGGCCGGTGAAGTGGCCAAGGCCAAGGAAACCACCGAACAAGCGGCTGAGAAGCAAGCGCAATGACCGACAGCGCCGTGACCATGAGCGAGCCAGGTATATTGAGCCTGGCCGGGGTGCTCGACTATCGCAGCGGGCCGGCCTTGCGCAAGGAAGGCAAGGCCTTGATTGCGGCGTGCAAGGCCCCGGGCCTGGTGCTGGATTGCTCGAAAGTGGAGAAATCCAGCAGCGTCGGTCTGTCCCTGCTGCTGGCCTTCATGCGCGATGGCAAGGCGGCCGGCAAGGCCGTCGAAGTTCGCACGATGCCCCAGGACATGCGTGAAATCGCCGAGGTTTATGACCTCGACGAGGTGCTGGCCGGTCAATGACCGCCAGCCAGCGACTGGCCCCTCTGTCAGAGTCTCCGATTACGGGGTTCGCAGGCGAGGGGCTTTTTTGTATGATGGCCGACCCGCGCGCAAAGGGCGCCGATTGAGGTTGAGCATGCAGGCCGTAGAAGTTAAGAACTTCCTTGAAGAAAAGTTGCCGGGAACCCGGGTCGAAGTTGAAGGCGAAGGCTGCAACTTCCAGTTGAACGTGATCAGCGACGAATTGGCGGCCCTGAGCCCGGTCAAGCGTCAGCAGCAGATCTATGCTCACCTTAACCCGTGGATCACCGATGGCAGCATCCATGCGGTAACCATGAAATTTTTCAGCAGCGCAGCCTGGGCTGAGCGCACCTGAGCCAACTTGGCGGCGAGACTCTAATGGACAAACTGATTATTACTGGCGGCGTTCGCCTCGATGGCGAAATCCGCATTTCCGGGGCAAAGAACGCTGCCCTGCCGATTCTGGCGGCCACCTTGCTCTGCGATGGCCCGGTCACCGTTGGCAACCTGCCGCACCTGCATGACATCACCACGATGATCGAGCTGTTCGGCCGCATGGGCATTGAGCCGGTGATCGACGAGAAGCTCTCGGTCGAAATCGACCCACGCACCATCAAGACCCTGGTCGCGCCTTACGAGCTGGTGAAAACCATGCGCGCCTCGATCCTGGTACTGGGCCCGATGGTTGCCCGCTTTGGCGAAGCCGAAGTGGCCCTGCCCGGCGGTTGCGCCATTGGTTCGCGTCCGGTCGACCTGCACATCCGCGGCCTTGAAGCCATGGGCGCGAAGATCGAGGTCGAAGGCGGCTACATCAAGGCCAAGGCCCCTGAAGGCGGCCTGCGTGGCGCACACTTCTTCTTCGATACCGTGAGTGTGACCGGTACCGAGAACATCATGATGGCCGCAGCCCTGGCCAAAGGCCGCAGCGTGCTGCAAAACGCCGCGCGCGAGCCGGAAGTGGTCGACCTTGCCAACTTCCTCAACGCCATGGGTGCGAAAGTCCAGGGCGCCGGTACCGACACCATCACCATCGATGGCGTCGAGCGCCTGGGTTCGGCGACCTACCGCGTCATGCCTGACCGCATCGAAACCGGTACCTACCTGGTCGCCGCTGCCGTTACTGGCGGCCGCGTCAAGGTCAAGGACACCGATCCGACCATCCTTGAAGCCGTCCTTGAGAAACTCAAGGAAGCCGGCGCCGAAGTCACCACCGGTGAAGACTGGATCGAGCTGGACATGCACGGCAAGCGGCCGAAAGCCGTCAACCTGCGTACCGCTCCGTACCCGGCGTTCCCGACCGACATGCAGGCGCAGTTCATCTCGCTCAACGCCATTGCCGAAGGCACTGGTGCGGTGATCGAGACGATCTTCGAAAACCGCTTCATGCACGTCTACGAAATGCACCGCATGGGTGCCCTGATCCAGGTCGAAGGCAACACTGCCATCGTTACCGGGACCAAGACCCTCAAAGGCGCTCCAGTAATGGCCACCGACCTGCGGGCTTCGGCCAGCCTGGTGCTGTCGGCGCTGGTTGCCGAAGGCGATACGCTGATCGACCGCATCTACCACATCGACCGTGGTTACGAGTGCATCGAGGAAAAACTGCAGATGCTCGGCGCCAAGATCCGTCGCGTACCGGGCTAGTCTGTGAGTGGCGCAGGGACGCGCCAGCCAATTGCTGCACCGAATTAATGCGGTCGGGCCTGTTGAGTGCCCGGCCGGCTGTAGCCGCATAAGGACCGACGTTTCCCATGTTGACCATCGCGCTATCCAAAGGTCGGATTCTCGACGACACCCTGCCGCTACTGGCGGAAGCCGGTATCGTTCCGACCGAGAACCCGGACAAGAGCCGCAAGCTGATCATCCCTACGACTCAGGAAGACGTACGTCTGCTGATCGTGCGCGCCACCGACGTGCCGACCTATGTCGAGCATGGTGCCGCCGATCTGGGCGTGGCCGGCAAGGACGTGCTGATGGAGTACGGTGGCCAGGGCTTGTACGAGCCGCTGGACCTGCAGATTGCCCAGTGCAAGCTGATGACCGCCGGCAAGATCGGCGCTGCCGAGCCTAAAGGCCGTCTGCGCATCGCCACCAAGTTCGTCAACGTCGCCAAGCGTTACTACGCCGAGCAAGGCCGTCAGGTCGATATCATCAAGCTGTATGGCTCGATGGAGCTGGCGCCGCTGATCGGCCTGGCCGACAAGATCATCGACGTCGTCGATACCGGTAACACCCTGCGTGCCAACGGCCTGGAACCCCAGGAACTGATTGCCACCATCAGCTCCCGGCTGGTGGTCAACAAGGCTTCGATGAAGATGCAGCACGCCCGCATCCAGAGCCTGATCGACACCCTGCGCCAGGCTGTCGAATCGCGACACCGCGGCTGACTTCTGCGCGCGACCTTCGCTGTCGCGCCCGTCTATCCGCGTCATAGCCAATTTTCTCGGGTGCCCGCGCGGATGGACTGGTAGCTTAGGGCGCCTGAGCATTCGCCATTTATTGAGGCCCTCGCTATGACCACGTCCACTGCAATCGCCCGACTCAATGCCGCTGACCCGGATTTCGCCCGACATCTGGATCATCTGCTGAGCTGGGAAAGTGTCTCTGACGACGCGGTCAACCAGCGCGTGCTCGACATCATCAAGGCTGTGCGCGAGCGTGGCGATGCGGCGCTGGTAGAGTTCACCCAGCGTTTCGATGGCGTGCCGGCCACCTCGATCGACGACCTGATCCTCGGTCGCGAGCGCCTGGAGCTGGCCCTGACCCGTATCACTCCGGCCCAGCGCGAAGCCCTGGAAAAGGCCGCCGAGCGGGTGCGCAGCTACCACGAACGGCAGAAGCAGGATTCCTGGAGCTACACCGAAGCCGACGGCACCGTGCTCGGCCAGAAGGTCACGCCACTGGACCGCGCCGGCCTGTATGTGCCGGGCGGCAAGGCGTCGTACCCCTCTTCGGTACTGATGAACGCGATTCCGGCCAAAGTCGCCGGTGTCGGTGAAGTGGTCATGGTGGTGCCGACCCCGCGTGGCGAGGTCAATGAGCTGGTGCTGGCTGCCGCCTGCATCGCCGGTGTCGACCGGGTCTTCACCATCGGTGGCGCCCAGGCGGTTGCTGCCCTGGCCTATGGCACCGAAAGCGTGCCGCAGGTCGACAAGGTGGTCGGCCCAGGCAACATCTACGTGGCCACCGCCAAGCGTCATGTGTTCGGTCAGGTCGGTATCGACATGATCGCCGGTCCGTCGGAGATTCTCGTGGTATGCGACGGCCAGACCGACCCGGACTGGATCGCCATGGACCTGTTCTCCCAGGCCGAGCACGACGAAGATGCCCAGGCGATTCTGGTCAGCCCTGACGCCGCGTTCCTCGACAAGGTTGCTGCGAGCATCGACAAGCTGCTGCCGACCATGGAGCGCGCCGAGATCATCAAGACCTCGATCAACGGCCGTGGTGCGCTGATCCAGGTGCGCGACATGCAGCAGGCGATGGACGTTGCCAACCGCATTGCGCCGGAGCACCTGGAGTTGTCGGTGGCCGATCCGCAGGCCTGGCTGCCGCAGATTCGCCATGCCGGTGCGATCTTCATGGGCCGCCACACCAGCGAAGCCCTGGGCGATTACTGCGCAGGCCCCAACCACGTGTTGCCGACTTCCGGTACCGCGCGCTTCTCGTCGCCACTGGGGGTGTATGACTTCCAGAAGCGTTCGTCGATCATCTTCTGCTCCGAGCAGGGCGCCTCCGAGCTGGGCCACACCGCCTCGGTACTGGCCCGCGGCGAATCGCTGACCGCCCACGCCCGCAGCGCCGAATACCGCATCCTTGCCGACAAGAAGGGGAACTGAACATGAGTAAATTCTGGAGCCCCTTCGTCAAGGACCTGGTGCCTTACGTGCCGGGCGAACAGCCAAAGCTGGCCAAGCTGGTCAAGCTCAACACCAACGAGAACCCCTACGGCCCATCGCCCAAGGCGCTGGAAGCCATGCGCGGCGAGCTGAACGACAACCTGCGCCTGTACCCGGACCCTAACAGCGACCTGCTCAAGCAGGCGGTAGCGGACTACTACGGGGTGCAGGGCAACCAGGTGTTCCTCGGCAACGGTTCGGATGAAGTGCTGGCGCACATCTTCCATGGCCTGTTCCAGCACGATGCGCCGCTGCTGTTCCCGGACATCAGCTACAGCTTCTACCCGGTCTACTGCGGCCTGTACGGCATCCCGTTCGAGGCGGTGGCGCTGGACGAACAGTTCCAGATCCGCGTCGGGGACTACCGCAAGGCCAATGGCGGGATCATCTTCCCCAACCCCAACGCGCCGACCGGTTGCCTGCTGGCCCTGGAGGCCATTGAGCAACTGCTCAAGGCCAACCCCGATTCGGTGGTGGTGGTCGATGAAGCCTACATCGATTTTGGTGGTCAGACGGCGATCAGCCTGGTGGATCGCTACGACAACCTGCTGGTCACCCAGACCCTGTCCAAGTCGCGTTCGCTGGCGGGCTTGCGGGTCGGCCTGGCGGTGGGCCATCCGGACCTGATCGAGGCGCTGGAGCGGATCAAGAACAGCTTCAACTCCTATCCGCTCGATCGTATGGCGATCGTCGGTGCGGCGGCAGCGTTTGCAGACCGCGCGTACTTCGACGAAACCTGCCGCAAAGTGATCGACAGCCGCGAGTTGCTGGTCAAGGAATTGAGCGCCCGTGGTTTCGAAGTATTGCCGTCGGCGGCCAACTTCATCTTTGCCCGCCACCCGCAGCAGGATGCTGCCGAACTGGCAGCCCGCCTGCGTGAACAAGGGGTGATCGTGCGGCACTTCAAGCAGGCGCGGATTGCCCAGTTCCTGCGCATCACCATTGGTACGCCGGAGCAGAACCAGGCGTTGCTTGATGCGTTGAACTGATAGAGCGCAGCCCTTGTCGCGGGGCAAGTCGAGGCGTCGCACCGCCGCTCCCACAGTGACCCTCTGTGGGAGCGGGCTTGCCCCGCGATGGATTTTACCGGTAACCTCCCTTTCTCAAATTCATCCGATGATTGGATGTCATGACCTTACTGATCAAGCGCTCCCTGGTCGAACAAGCCGTCGAGCAACTGCGCCAGCGCGTCGCCAGCGGCGCCTGGACCGTGGGCCAGCGCCTGCCCACTGAGCCAGAGCTGGCCAGCGAACTGGGTATCAGCCGTAATACCGTGCGTGAAGCCATGCGCGTTCTGGCCTTCAGCGGGTTGGTCGAGGTTCGCCAGGGTGACGGCAGTTACCTGCGGGCCACGGTCGACCCCCTGCAAACCGTACAGGCCTTGTCGCGCTGCAGCCTCAAGCAGGCGCGCGAAGCGCGGCACATCCTCGAAGCCGAAGCCATCGGCCTGGCGGCGTTGCGCCGTACCGACGAAGACCTCAAGGGCCTGCACGAAGCCTTGCGCGACAGCAGTGCGCATTTTCATCACGACCTGGATTGCTATATCGCCTGCGACCTGGTGTTCCACCAGCGTCTGGTCGACGCTGCGCACAATCCGGCGTTGAGCGAGTTGTACCGCTACTTTTCCGGCGTGCTGGCCAGCACTCTGCATCACAGCATGAACGAAGGACCGCGACGCCAACCGGTGCTGGACCTGCACCGGGAGATCCTCGAGGCAGTAGAGCAAGGCGACGCGGAGCGCGCCAAGGCCCTGACCCGGACACTTATCAATGAACCCTGACACCGAGACCGCCATGTCCCAGGATATTGTCCAGACCGAACGCGCAGGACGCGCGCCGGAACTTGAAGAACTGCTGATCGACGCCGAAGCCGACGACGAACAGGTCCAGCACCAGCCCCTGCTGTTGAGCCGGCCCTGGCTGTTGCTGCTCGGTCTGGTACTGGTGGCGTTGAACCTGCGTCCGGCGCTGTCGAGCATGGCGCCGCTGCTTAGCCAGGTGTCCGACAGCCTCGGCCTGACAGCCTCTCAGGCGGGCCTGTTGACCACCTTGCCGGTGCTGTGCCTGGGCCTTTTCGCCCCGCTGGCACCGGTTCTGGCGCGTCGTTTTGGCAGTGAGCGAGTGATCCTCGGCATTCTTCTGGTGCTGGCTGCGGGTATTGCGGTGCGTAGCGCCTTTGGCGCCACCGGCGTCTTCGTCGGTAGCCTCATGGCCGGGGCGAGCATTGGCGTGATCGGTGTGTTGCTGCCGGGCATCGTCAAGCGTGATTTCCCCCAGCATGCCGGGACCCTCACGGGGGTCTACACCATGGCCTTGTGCCTGGGCGCGGCAATGGCTGCTGGCGCTACCGTGCCATTGACCGAGCAATTGGGCGACAGCTGGTCGCTGGGGCTGGGCTTCTGGCTGATCCCCGCACTGCTGGCGGCGCTGATCTGGTTGCCCCAGGCCCGTCACGGCCATGGTGCCCACCACGTGGCCTACCGCGTACGAGGCCTGCTGCGTGATCCGCTGGCCTGGCAGGTGACCCTGTACATGGGCCTGCAGTCGTCGCTGGCCTACATCGTTTTCGGCTGGCTGCCGTCGATCCTCATCGGTCGCGGCCTGAGCCCGACCCAGGCGGGGCTGGTGCTGTCCGGTTCGGTGATCGTGCAATTGATCAGCTCCCTCAGCGCGCCCTGGTTGGCAACCCGCGGCAAGGACCAGCGCCTGGCCATCGTGATTGTCATGCTCATGGCCCTGGCCGGTTTGTTTGGCTGCCTGTACGCGCCGCTGGACGGCCTGTGGGGCTGGGCCATCGTGCTTGGGTTGGGGCAGGGCGGCACCTTCGCCCTGGCGCTGACCCTGATCGTCTTGCGCTCCAAGGACGCCCATGTGGCGGCCAACCTGTCGAGCATGGCCCAGGGCATCGGTTATACCCTGGCTTCGATGGGGCCGTTCGCGGTCGGCCTGGTGCATGACTTGACCGGTGGCTGGAACGCGGTGGGCTGGATCTTTGCCGTGCTCGGTGTCGGCGCTATCGGCTTTGGCCTCAAGGCCGGGCGCAACCTGCATGTGCAGGTAGTCAGCGAGCGGGTTTGAGAGTGCGTTGAAGCAATCGCCGGCCTTGCTGGCGATGGCTGCGAAGCAGCCCGGATTTAACCAGGCATTCGCCAGGCAAATGCCCATAGCTTTTTGCCACATCTGCGGACTATCGTTCAGGTCTATTCCCTCGGAAACGGACCCGCCCCATGAGCGACGCCAACACCGCCTTGATCACCCGCTTCTACCAGGCCTTCCAGCGCCTGGACGCCGAAGCCATGATCGCCTGCTACAGCGACGATATCGTCTTCAGCGACCCGGCCTTCGGCACCTTGCGCGGCAAGGATGCCGCTGACATGTGGCGCATGCTCACCACCCGCGCCAAGGACTTTTCCCTGGCCTTCGACAGTGTGCGTGCCGACGAGCGTGGCGGCAGTGCCCACTGGGTGGCCCGCTACCTGTTCAGCCAGACCGGCCGCACCGTGGTCAACGACATCCAGGCACGCTTCGTGTTTCGTGACGGCAAGATTTGCGAACACCACGACAGCTTCGACTTGTGGCGCTGGTCGCGTCAGGCATTGGGCACCACCGGGTGGTTGCTGGGCTGGTCACCGCTGGTGCAGGGCAAGGTGCGCGCCCAGGCCCAGAAAGGCCTGCGGGCGTTCCAGGCGGGGCGCTGAGGCGCTAAGCTGTGCGCTTTGCCGTCGATAGTAGCCACCGTGTCCGAGCCCACTCCCGAACCGCTGAACAAACCCTGGTACGTCTACCTGGTGCGCGCCGCCAATGGCTCGCTGTACTGCGGGATTAGTGATAACCCCGAGCGGCGCTTCCTGGCCCATCAGAAGGGCCAGGGCGCACGCTACTTCAGCACTAGCCCGGCGGTGGCGCTGGTCTATGTCGAAGCCTGGCCGGACAAGGCCAAGGCCCTGCAACAGGAGCGGCTGGTGAAGAGGCTGCGCAAAAGCGCCAAGGAAGCCCTGGTGGCCTCCTGGCCCGGTCTCAGTCCTTGCGGCGCTTGAGCTGATCGGTCAATTGCGTCGGCAAGCCCTTGATGATCAGCGTACCGGCTTCTTCGTCGTACTCGATCTTCGAGCCCAGCAGGTGCGCCTCGAAGCTGATCGACAGGCCTTCGGCGCGGCCGGTGAAGCGGCGGAACTGGTTGAGGGTACGTTTGTCGGCGGGGATTTCCGGCGACAGGCCGTAGTCCTTGTTGCGGATGTGCTCATAGAAGGCCCGTGGCCGGTCTTCGTCGATCAGTCCCGATAGCTCCTCGAGGGCCACCGGCTCGCCGGCCTTGGTCTGGCTGGTGGCGTAGTCGACCAGGGTCTGGGTTTTCTCGCGGGCGGCTTCCTCGGGCAGGTCTTCGCTTTCGACGAAGTCACTGAAGGCCTTGAGCAGGGTGCGGGTCTCGCCCGGGCCGTCGACGCCTTCCTGGCAGCCGATGAAGTCGCGGAAGTACTCCGAGACCTTCTTGCCGTTCTTGCCCTTGATGAACGAGATGTACTGCTTGGAGGCCTTGTTGTTCTGCCACTCGGAAATATTGATGCGCGCAGCCAGGTGCAACTGGCCCAGGTCCAGGTGGCGCGACGGGGTCACGTCCAGCTCGGCGTTCACCGCCACGCCTTCGCTGTGGTGCAGCAGGGCGATCGCCAGGTAGTCGGTCATGCCCTGCTGGTAGTGGGCGAAGAGGACGTGGCCGCCGACGGACAGGTTGGACTCTTCCATCAGCTTTTGCAGGTGCTCGACGGCGACGCGGCTGAAGGCGGTGAAGGTGCTGCCTTCATCCAGGTATTCCTTGAGCCAGCCGCTGAACGGGTGGGCGCCGGATTCTGCGTGGAAGAAGCCCCAGGCTTTACCCTGTTTGGCGTTGTAGCTGTCGTTGAGGTCGGCCAGAAGGTTTTCGATGGCCCCGGACTCAGCCAGTTCAGAGTCGCGGGCGTGCAGCACGGCGGGGCTGCCATCGGGTTTCTTGTCGATCAGGTGGACGATGCAATGACGGATCGGCATGGGATTCTCGGTCGAAAATGGGCGGTGCTGGCCGCGTTGCAAAGTCGCCAAGTGTACCTCAGCACAGGGGTGATTCAGCGGCCAGATGTTGGCAGATATGTCGGTTGTTCGTTTTTTGTTCAAAATTTTGCGTTTTTTCGCGCAAACCCCCGAAAAACCTGCACATTTGCCCTGTGGGAGGCGGATATTTATCTATTCCTGTGGTAGTTTTGCCCGGTCTTGCGCCCCGTGTGTGGCGCATTGCTGGCAGACCGCTCGCGTCACGTCGAACCAAACGTCGTTTTACGTATCTACATACGCGATTGACGTGGCTGTAACACCGGACCGCCGGTTACCCCGCAGGTCTGGCTCGATGACTGACGTAGCACTCTGCATACTCACTGAATTTGATAGGGAAGGAACACCACCATGGCATTGACCAAAGACCAACTGATCGCCGATATCGCTGAAGCTATCGACGCGCCAAAAACCACCGCGCGTAACGCTCTGGAGCAACTGGGCCAGATCGTTGCTGATCAACTGGAAAATGGCAGCGAAATCACCCTGCCAGGCATCGGCAAACTGAAAATCACCGAGCGTCCTGCCCGTACCGGCCGCAACCCTTCGACTGGCGCTGCCATCGAAATCGCTGCCAAGAAAGTCGTCAAGTTCGTACCAGCCAAAGTGCTGACCGACGCTGTAAACAAGTAATTGTAAGCAGCTCGAAAAAGCCGCGTCCGGGTTGCCCGGACGCGGTTTTTTTATGCCTCTGTAGGAGCGGGCTTGAACTGGCCTAATGATTTTGGACACCTTCGTCGGGCGCTATTATGGCGCCCAATTGGAGGCAAAATCAGTGCGAAAATCTTACTCGAACGAATTCAAAATCAAAGCTGCCGAGATGGTGCTGGACGATGGTGAGTCAGTCCCTGATGTCTGCGAGAGCCTTGGTCTAGGGCGGACCGCGCTTCGTCGCTGGGTCGAGCAACTGCGCCAGGAACGAGAAGGTCAAACACCGGTCGGCGCGAAGGCCATCACTCCAGAGCAGCAGCGAATCCAGGAGCTGGAAGCGCTAGTCCGGCAAAAGGACCGGGATATCGAAATCCTAAAAAAGGCCAGTGCTCTCCTGCTTCGGGACTCCAAGGATCGTTCTCGCTGATCAACGAACTGAGTGAGCAATTTGGTGTTTTCGACTGCTGTCGCGTCCTTGGAGTTCGGCGCAGTAGTTTCTACGCATGGCGAAAACGCCAGGGACGAAAGGATCCGGTCAGAGAGGATCTGCGTTCAACGATGGCCAGCCTTTTCAAGGCCTCTCGTAGCTCTGCTGGGTCGCGAACGCTGGTTCGGGAATTGCGTCGTGCTGGCCATAAAGCCGGGCGATACAAGGTACGTATGCTGATGAAGGAAGCCGGTCTGCAATGCAAGCAACGCAGGCCGCATCGTTACCGATCATCGGGCACAGAAGCATTGATCGCGAGTAACCAGCTCAAGCGAAACTTCAACGTCTCGACGGTCAACCAGGTGTGGTGCGGCGATGTCACCTACATCCAGGTAGGCAAGCGTTGGCTGTACTTGGCGGCTGTGATCGACTTGTATGCTCGCCGAGTGGTGGGCTGGGCTTTCTCAATGATCGCCGATGCCCGGCTTGCCTGCGAGGCGCTACGAATGGCGGTCGAATCTAGAGGTAGACCGGCTGGAGTGATGTTCCACTCGGATCAGGGTTGTCAGTACACCAGCCATAAATTCAGGGCTGCTCTTGAGG